>NZ_LGHK01000071.1 GCF_001908235.1 Bradyrhizobium sp. NAS96.2 | reverse complement strand
ACATTTGCGAGCCTTCGCAACTTTTCCCGCTGTCGTCCCGGCCTAGTGCGCAATTGCGCACGGGAGCCGGGACCCATACTCCGCAGCGGATGTGATACGGGAATTCGTCGACACAGCTGAGCAAGACAATGGGCGTTCGTGGTTATGGGTCCCGGCTTTCGCCGGGACGACACCTAATGTGCTTCGCTCCATCCGGGCTACGCTTCTGTCATCCGCACGACGCGTCAAGCGTCCGTGAGGTCATTTCTCTGCGAATCTCGACCCGGCTTCATCTGCCAGTTCCTTCAGCCGGCGCTGCATGACTTCAATGATGTGCTCGCGCTTTGCCGCAATTCGTTCGATTGGTCCGCCGATGCCGATCGCGAGCGGTGCGCGGCGCTTTGGCAGGGGAACAAGCATGCCTATGGTGCTTGCGCCCGGCGTCGTGCGGCCGCCTGATTCGGAAAAGCCGCGCCGGCGAATGCGCTCGACCTCCTCGAGAAAGGCCGCTTCGCGAACGCGTGCCGGCTGGTTCGGCTCCTCGGCGTTGTTGCGGCGGATAATGCCGCGAATTTTGGTATTCGGCATTTGGCTCAGCAACACATGTCCGAGCGCGGTCCGAACCATCGGTCGTATTTGACCGGCATGTGCAGTGTACTGAAGCTGAGAGCCGCCGGGGACAACGTGCAGATATTGCATCCCAGCGGCGCCGGCCTGTTGCCCGAGCATGACGGTTTCGCCGCCCGTCGCGGTCCAAAGTTCCTCCATCAGATCGGTGAGCTTCTTGTCACGGAACGGAGAACGACGGATCCAGTCACCCAGCAGATTGACCCGGTAGCTCGGGATGAAGCGCCGCGTCTTTCGCTCGTATTCGAGGTAGTTCAATTCAACGAGAGTGCGGAGCAGCACTGATGTGCTCGATTGGGGCATCTTGAGCGCGGAAGCTATTTCCGTCACGGAAGCAGCCCGCTTTGTTTCCCGAAAGAACTCCAGAACTGCAAACACCCGCATGGCCGATTTGACAATGGCGGTCTTATTCGCGTTCGGCATGGCTGTCTCCGCGGCGGGGCAGGTACCGCGCCTCCATCACATATGTGATGTTAGGCCCAAACTGCTTCACTTGACGACAACTTTGGCACAGATTGGCGCCAATTAGATCAAGCCG
This sequence comes from Bradyrhizobium sp. NAS96.2, assembly GCF_001908235.1. GTDB lineage: Bacteria > Pseudomonadota > Alphaproteobacteria > Rhizobiales > Xanthobacteraceae > Bradyrhizobium. The sequence continues at coordinate 132,539 of NZ_LGHK01000071.1, read as the reverse complement.
CATGGAAACGCACAGAGCAGGGGAGGGCGGATGCCCAGCCGAAGTTTGCTCGAGAAGATCTGGGACCAGCATGTCATTGCCCGTTTGAGCGAGGACACGGATCTCCTTCATATCGATCGCCATCTGCTGCACGATCTCGGCGGCTCGCGCGGCCTGCTCGATCTCAAGAGCCGTGGCCTCAAGGTTCACAATCCCGAGCTGACATTCGCGACGCCGGATCACGCATTGTCGACGGCACCCGGCCGCGCGGGGACCAGCAAGATCGGACAGGAATTGCTCGCCGCGCTGCGGGTCGAGACCGCGGCGAGCGGCATCACGCTGTTCGATGTCGACCAGCCCGGCCAGGGCATCGTTCACGTCATCGGGCCCGAACTCGGCCTCAGCCTGCCCGGCGCGACGATCGTCTGCGGCGACAGCCACACCTGTACCCATGGCGGCCTCGGCGCGCTCGCCTTCGGCATCGGATCGAGCGAGCTCACCCATGTGCTGGCGACGCAGGCGCTGATCCAGCGCCGGCCCAAGACGATGCGCGCGCGCTTCGAGGGCAAGCTGCCGCTCGGCGTCACCGCGAAGGACATGATCCTGGCGCTGATCGGGCAGATCGGCGCGGCCGGCGGCACAGGATATGCGGTCGAATACGCGGGGAGTGCGATCCGCGCGCTGCCGATCGAAGGAAGGCTCACGATCTGCAACCTCTCGATCGAGCTCGGCGCCAAGATGGGCATGGTGGCGCCGGACGAGAAAACCTTCGAATTCCTGCGCGGCCGTCCCTATGCGCCGCAGGGCGAGATGTGGGATCGCGCGGTCAAGGCCTGGCGTGATTTGCCGAGCGATCCCGATGCGGTGTTCGACCGCGAGGTCGTGATCGATGTCGAGAAGATCATCCCGCAGGTGACCTGGGGCATCAGCCCCGAGCACGTCGTCGGCGTCGACGGCATCATTCCAGACCCGAAGGCGATCGACGATCCCGCACGGCGCGCGGCGGTCGAGACCGCGCTGGAGTATATGGGTCTGCAAGGCGGTGCGCCGATCGCCGGCACGCCGGTCGACTGGGTGTTCATCGGCTCCTGCACCAACAGTCGCTTAAGCGATCTCCGTGCTGCGGCCGAGGTCGCGCGTGGCCGCAAGGTCGCGGCCGGGGTCCGCGCCTGGGTGGTGCCGGGTTCGGAAAACGTCAAGCGCGAGGCGGTCGCCGAGGGGCTCGACAAGATCTTCATCGAGGCCGGCTTCGAATGGCGCGAACCCGGTTGCTCGATGTGCCTTGCCGCCAATGGCGAGGTGGTGGCGCCCGGGCAGCGCTCGGTCTCGACCTCGAACCGCAACTTCGTCGGCCGGCAAGGGCCGCGGGCGCGGACGCATCTGGCGAGCCCCGCGAGCGCGGCGGCCTCGGCCATTGCCGGCGCGATCGCCGACGTCAGGATGATGGGGCGCTAGACGATGCCGAAACCGTTCGACAAGCTCACCGCAACCGCCGCGCCGATCATGCGCAGCAATATCGACACCGACGTGATCATCCGGATCGAGCGGCTGGTCGGCAACTCGATCCGTGGCACGCTCGGCAAATGGGCGTTCGGCTCGCTGCGCTATCTGCCCGACGGCTCGGAGAATCCGGATTTCATCCTGAATCGCGAGCCGTATCGGGAGGCGGAGATCCTGGTGACCGGGCCGAATTTCGGCTGCGGCTCGTCGCGCGAGGGCGCGGTGTGGTCGCTGCAGGAGCGCGGCATCCGCGCCATCATCGGGTCCGGCTTCGGCGACATCTTCTTCGCCAACTGCTTCCAGAATGGCATCCTGCCGGTCATCGTCGACAAGGCGGTGGTGGATCAGCTTGCCGCCGACATCGAGGCGACACAGGGCGCCGGCAAGGTCTCGATCGACTTGGAGGCCCAGACCATCGTGTCGCCGTCCGGCGCGCGGCATTCGTTCGAGATCGATCCGCGGCGGCGCGAAGGGCTGTTGAAGGGGCTCGACGAGGTGGCGCTGACATTGCAGCGCGACGACGAGATCCACGCCTTCCAGGCGTCCGACCGCGCCGCGCGACCCTGGATTCATTCGACAAGGACATCGGCATGAGCACGCAATCCAACATGGTCAAGGTCGCCGTGGTCGGCGGCGAGGGCATCGGCCCCGAGGTCACCGCGCAGTCGCGGCGCGTGCTCGACTGGTTCGCGGCGAAGCGTAACGTGCCGATGACCTTGCGCGAGGCGCAGTACGGCCTGATCCCGTATCTGGCGACCGGCAAGGTGCTGCCCGAAGACACCGCGGAAGCGATGGACGAGGCTGACGCGATCCTGTGGGGCGCGACCGGCGGTCCCGAGACCACCGAAGTGCCGGCGGCAGCGCGCAAGGCCGGCAGCCTGCTGGGGCTGCGCAGCAAATACGATCTCTACGCGAACTTGAGGCCGATCATGGCGAGCCCGGCGCTGTCGGCGTCCGCGCCGCTGAAGCCCGAAGTGCTCGCGGGCGTCGACTTCGTCATCATCCGCGAATTGACCAGCGGCATCTATTTCGGCGAGCCGCGCGGCATCGAGACATTGCCCGACGGCCAGCGCCGCGGCTTCAACACCGAGCAATACACGACGAACCAGATCCGCCGTGTGGCGCGCTCGGCCTTCGAGCTGGCACGGACGAGGCGCAACAAGGTTTGCTCGGTCGACAAGGCCAATGTGCTGGAGACCAGCGTGGTCTGGCGCGAGGAGGTGATCAGGCTGCACAAGGAGGAATTCTCCGACGTCGAGCTGACCCATCTCTATGTCGACAACGCCGCGATGCAGATCGTGCGCGAGCCGCGGCAGTTCGACGTCATGGTGACCGGCAACATCTTCGGCGACATCCTGTCCGACTGCGCGGCGATGGCCTCGGGCTCGCTCGGCATGCTGCCGTCGGCCTCGCTCGGCCCGGTCGACCGCTTCGGCCGGCGCAAGGCGCTCTACGAGCCGGTGCACGGCAGCGCGCCCGATATCGCCGGCAAGGGCATCGCCAATCCGCTCGGCTCGATCCTCAGCGTCGCGATGCTGCTGCGCCTGACCTTGAACCGGCCCGAGGATGCGGATTTGCTGGAGCAGGCGGTGCAGACCGCGCTGGCATCCGGTGCCCGAACGGCGGATATTGCGGAAGCTGGCGCGAAGAAGCTGTCGACCGCCCAGATGGGCGACGCAGTGCTTAGCGCGCTGGACAAGATCTCGGCGAAGGAGCACGCGTGATGGCAGATGTTGCCATGCCCTACATTTCGAGACGTTCAGCCCTGACGGTGATCGCCGCGGGTGGCGCGGCGCTGGCGAGCGGGCGGGCATGGGCGCAGGCGGCCACCGGCCGCGCGATCTATCCGGTCGCGGTGCCGGTCTATCAGACGCAATTCGTCGCAGACCGTATCGGCTACTTCAAGGAAGCCGGGCTCGACTGCAAGCTGGTGCAGGGCGGCAGTGGCGTGAAGACCCGCGAGATCATCGCCTCGTCGCAGGGCGACATCGGGATCGGCGACGTCACCCATCCGATGCAGCTGACCAATCACGGCCGCGCCGCGCGCGTACTGCTGCCGGTCGACACGCGATCGAACTCGGTGATGTTCATCCTGCGCAAGGATCTGAAGGAGCAGGGCATCAACTCGCTGGAGGCCTTCACGCAATGGAAGCGGCCCGATGGCCGCAAGCCGATCGTCTCGGTGTCCTCGCTCGGCGGCACCAACCATGTCTGGGCGTCCTACTACATGGAAACCATGGGGCTGGACGACAAGGTGACCTGGATCGGCACCGGCAACGTCGACACCATGCTGGGCTCGCTGAAGTCGAAGCAGGTCGACATCCTGGTCAGCTCGCTGTCGCTGTTGAACGAGGCGCAGCAGCAGGGCTGGGGCGAATTGCTGTTCGACGGCACTGATGAGGCGATCTGGAACAAGCATATCGGCGGCAAGGTGCCGGTCACCGCGCATTTCACGCTGCAGGCCACCATCGACAAGGACCCGGCCAAGATGCAGGCTTATGTCACGGCGCTGTGGCGCGCGTCGCAATGGATCAAGGCGCACAAGCCGACCGTGGTCTACGACGCCATCGAGCCCTATGTCGGCAGCACCTCGCGCGACGCCAATCTGCTTGAGATCACCGCGATCCAGAAGGTCGCGGATTACGAAGGCTCGGTCGATGCCGCGAGCTTCGCGCGCGGCGAGAAGGTCTGGTTCCGCGAGATGACCGGCATCAAGCCGCTCAAGATTGCAGATGTGGTCAACTCGAACCTCATCGACGCGGCGCGAAAGGCCTATCCGGGTTGAGTGCGCTCGAGACGAGCGCAACCGTGTCGCCGCGCGCCTCGGCCGAGCGCCGCGTCGAGGTCAAAGGCCTGAGCAAGTCGTTCCAGCTTGCCAAGACCACGATCGAGGCGGTCCGCGACGTCAGTTTCGACGTCCGCCGCGGCGAGTTCGTCGCGCTGCTCGGGCCGTCGGGCTCCGGCAAGAGCACGGTGCTCAACATGATCGCCTCGCTGATCCGCCCCACCGGCGGCGAGATCCTGATCGACGGCAAGCGCGTCGTCGCCGGCAAGGCGACGCCCAATGTCGGCTACGTCTTCCAGCGCGACACGCTGTTTCCGTGGCGAACCGTCGGCGACAATATCGGCTATGGGCTGGAGCTGTCAGGCGTGCCGGCGTCGGCACGGAAAGAGCGAATCGCGGAGTGCGTCGCGCAGGCCGGCTTGAGAGGATTCGAGAACGCCTATCCGTCGGCATTGTCGGGCGGCATGCGGCAGCGCGCGGCGCTGATGCGGACGCTGATCATCGAGCCGCAGATCCTGCTGATGGACGAGCCGTTCGGCGCGCTCGACACCCACACCAAGATCGACATGCACGAGGTGCTGCTGCGGATCTGGGAACGCGAGCAGCAGACCGTGCTGTTCGTGACCCATGATCTCGGCGAGGCGCTGACCTTGGCCGACCGCATCATCCTGTTCTCGGCGCGGCCGGGCCGCATCAAGGACATGTTCACCGTCGATTTCGATCGCCCGCGTGACGCGGTGAAGGTGCGCGAGACGCCGCATTATGCCGAGCTGTTCCAGCACATCTGGCATTCGCTCGGCGAGGAGTTCGTCAAGGGCCGCAGCACATGAGGAGGTACGGCACGCTCGGCACCGTCGGCTGGCAGGTCCTGATCTGCGCCATCGTGCTGTCGGTGTGGCAATGGGGCTACGACCTGCGCACCAAGCTGCCATGGCTGGTGCCCGACCTGCTCGATCCGTATTTCATCTCGAAGCCGTCGATGATATCAGACAATTTTCTGATCCAGAGCTGCCTGACCTCGAAGCTCGGTGTCTTCAACGGCTGGTTCAACGGCGAGTTCGGAAAGTGCCTGGCGCGCAACGAGAACAACCTCTGGGCGGCAACCGCGATCACGCTGAAGAACACCTTCTTTGGCTTCGTCACCGGCGTGGTCAGCGGCTTCGTCGCCGGGCTGGTCCTCGGGCGGTCCGATCGGCTGAGCGCGATCTTTCAGCCCTTCATCACCGCGGTGAATTCGATCCCGCGGATCGCGCTGGCGCCGATCATCGTGCTGGCGTTCGGGATCGGCGACATGTCGAAGATCGTGACGTCGTGGATCGTCGTCGTGTTCCTGGTGTTCTTCAACACCTTCGAGGGCGCGCGCTCGATCGACGAGGGTTTTACCAACGCCGCGCGGCTGCTCGGCGCCAGCGAGTGGCAGATCACCCGCACGGTGGTGATCCCCTCCACCATGGCCTGGGTGTTCGCCTCGCTGACTCCCGCGATCTCCTTTGCGCTGATCGGCGTCATCGTCGGCGAGTTCATCGGCGCCGAGCGCGGCATCGGCCGACTGATCATCGAGTCCGAGGCGCGCGGCGAGGCCTCCGGCATGATGGTCGCGGTCGTGGTGCTGATGCTGGTCGGCGTCGTGCTGTCGGCAATCATCTGGCGGCTGCAGGCCTATCTGCTGCGCTGGCAGCGGCAACGCAGCGCCGAATAGGCGAGGGCCGTGACGGCGTCGCATCCGCCGCCACGGACCCCGAATTACGCTGCGGTTTGCGCCGGCGAGGTCTCGCCGTCGAGCCAATCCTGTTCAACTGCCAGTGCGCGCCAAGCCGCTTCCATTCGCTTGAAGCGATTGTAGGTCGGCTCGTCGTCGGCGCGTTCGGCAAGCTGCGCGCAGTTCTCGGCATTGTCGAGGAAGTGCTGTGATTGCTTCATGGAACGTCCTCCTGTTAGTGAGGACGTGGGACATCAAATCAGGCTATTCAACGCGTGGAACATGAGCATTTCGCCATACAGGTGAATGCCTGTTCAGCGGAGTTCCCCACGCAATATTTCGCGCATGCGGCTGAGCATGTGCAGCAGAGCCGGCATAGGAACGGTATGTCGCAGCGAGCGTTCGTCCTTCACGTCGCAACTGGAGGAGGAGAGACGTGATGAGGAAGTATCTGCTCGCCGCGGCCATGGTGACCGCGATCGCATCGCCTGTGTTCGCCGACGATGTCGGTGTCCGCGTAGGTCCGGTTGGCGCCGGCGTGACGGTCGGCCGGGCGCCCGAGTATCGCGACCGAGATCGTGACCGCACCACGGTGATCAGGGAGCGCGAGCCGCGCCGCGATCGGACCACGGTGATCAAGCGGCAGGACGAATTCGGCAATCGCAGCAAGACCGTGATTCATCACGACGACGACGACTAATAGTTGAACGGGCGTGTGATCCAAAGTCCGCTGCGATCCCGTCGCGGCGGACTTTTGCTTGTCGCGTGATTGCGATGGTCTACCCGTGGAGAGGCAATGGCTGCCGAGACAGAGCTCAAATTTCGCGTTCCAGCACGCAAGCTCAAGTCGCTGGAGAAGCCGCGGATCGCCGGCGCCAAGAGCGGTGAGCCGTCAACGAGCGATCTCGTCTCAACCTATTTCGATACCGCGAAGCACAAGCTGAAACGGCATGGGCTGACGCTGCGCGTGCGCTATGACGGCCATGACTATGTTCAGACGATCAAGTCGGAGACGGGCCCACAGTTCGAGCGCGGCGAATGGGAGAGCGAGCTCAAGGATGACGCGTTCGACCTAGAAAAGGCCGAGGGCACGCCGCTCGAGGAGCTCGCGTCGGGCAGACTGCGCCGCAAGCTGAAGCCGGTGTTCGAGACATCGGTGCAGCGCATCACAGTGCCGCTTCGGACCAAGCGCAGCGAGATCGAGCTTGCCATCGATCGCGGTCACACGACAGCTGGCCATCGGTCCCGTCCGATCCGGGAGGTCGAGCTCGAGCTGAAGAGCGGGCGGGTGCTCGATCTGTTCCGGGTTGCCCGAGCGCTGGAGCGGCGGTCGGGCGCTGAACTCGATCCCTGCTCGAAGGCCGAGCGTGGGTATGAACTCGCAGGTCATGATCAGCATAGCTCCGTCTCCGCCGAGAGCGTCATGCTTGATTCCGAGTTCACGGCAGGCGAAGCCTTTCGGGTAATCGCGCGTTCAACGTTCCGTCACTTCTCGTCGAATGCGGATGCGGTCCGCGAGGGAGAGCACGAAGGTGTTCACCAGATGCGGGTCGGCCTGCGGCGGCTGCGCGCCGCGATCTCGTTGTTCTCGAAGATCCTGCCCAAGGCTTCGACCGAAGAGGTCAAGGCGCAGTTGAAGTGGCTGACCAGCGCGCTCGCGCCGGCACGCGAACTGGACGTGTTCGTCAAGGAAGATATCGAGCCTGCGTCGCATGATGCGCTGTTGCGACGGGGCGGCAGGGCGATCCGGCAGGAATTCTCCGTCCGCCGCGACCGGGCATTCGCGCGCGCGAGGCAGGCGGTCGATTCGCAGCATTACCGGTCGATGCTGATCGATACCATGCAATGGATCGAAGCAAAGCAGACGATCGCGGCCGACGACGAAGGCGGTCCGGTCGGCGAGTTCGCCGCCGCGCTGCTGCATCGCCGGATCAGAAAGCTGCGCAAGGATGGCCGCCATATTAACGAATTGTCGGCCCGGCAGCGGCACAAAGTGCGTATTAGAGCCAAGAAGATCAGATACGCGATCGACTTCTTTGAGAGTCTGTTCGCGGGTAAGCACGAGCGGAAGCAGCTCAAGCGGCTGTCAAAGCAGCTGAAGCGGATCCAGGACGCGCTCGGCTCGCTCAACGATTTCGTCGCGCACCGCAAGCTGGCGGTCGACGCCACGCTCAAGGCGCCGCACCGCAGGGAACGCGACCGTGCCTTCGCATCCGGCGTGGTGCTGGGCCGCGAGGAGCAGGCGGTCAAGCCGCTGATCAAGATCGCCGCGCAGGAAGTGCGCGGACTGAAGCCGTTTTAGGGCATGCACCGTCTTGTCGCGGCTTTCGTATGAAGCGATGTCTCACGCCGCGTGTGGTGCGCCGCGCTCGTCCCGCTCGGTCGCTGCCATCTGACGGCGGCAATCCTCGGCGAATGCCCGCAGCCGCTCGGCGGTCAGCGGGTCCAAACCCGTGCGCACCAGCCGCTCAGCGCGGTCGGCCTTGTCCTTGAGATCGTCGAATGTCCGGCTCATGGCTGCCTCCGTGCCCAGACAATTTGAATCGAATTGCGACGTTCCCCGGCCAGTGAGGACGTGGCTAACAGGCAGTTAATCCGGGATCAGGGGGCGCTTAAGTCACCGGCGCCGGGTTGAACAGCGTGAGGTCGTTGTGGATGCCCCACTTGTCCGACCACGGCTTGGTGCGCCCACTCGCGACGTCGAGGATCAGGCGGAACAGGTCCCAGCCGGTCTCCTCGATGGTCTTCTCGCCGGTCGCGATGCAGCCGGCGTCGAAATCGATCAGGTCCTTCCAGCGCCGCGCCAGCTCGCTGCGGGTCGCGACCTTGATGACGGGGGGCGGCGGCAAGGCCATAGGGCGTGCCGCGGCCGGTGGTGAAGACCTGCAAGGTCATGCCGGAGGCAAGCTGCAACGTGCCGCAGATGAAGTCGCTGGCCGGCGTCGCTGCAAACAGCATGCCCTTCTGCCGTGCCTTCTCGCCGGGCGACAGCACGCCCGCGATCGGACCCGAGCCCGACTTGACGATCGAGCCGAGGGATTTCTCGACGATGTTGGCGAGCCCGCCCTTCTTGTTGCCCGGCGTGGTGTTCGCGCTGCGGTCGGCGCCGCCGCGGGCAAGATAGGCGTCGTACCAGGCCATCTCGCGGATCAGTGCGCGGCCGACATCCTCATTGACGGCGCGGCGTGTGAGCAGCTGGATCGCGTCGCGCACCTCGGTGACTTCCGAGAACATCACGGTCGCGCCGGATCGCACCAGCAGGTCGGCGGCAAAGCCGACCGCGGGGTTTGCGGTGACGCCGGAGAACGCATCGCTGCCGCCGCATTGCAGGCCGATCACGAGATCCGCGGCAGGACAGGTCTCGCGCTTGCGGGCGTTGAGCACCTTCAGCCGCGCCTCGGCCTGGGTCATGATGGCATCGACGATGGCGCCGAAGCCGTCAAAGGCTTCGTCCTGCATCCGCACGATGGCATCGCTGATGCCCTCCGGCACCAGCCGTTCCGGCGCGAGCTTTTCGCAGCCGAGCCCGACCACGAGGATCTCGCCGCCGAAATTCGGATTGAGCGCAAGGTTTTGCAGGGTGCGGATCGGCACCACGGCGTCGGGCGCCGTGATTGCGACGCCGCAGCCATAGGCATGGGTCAGCGGCACGACGTCGTCGACATTGGGGTATTTCGGCAGCAGCTCGGCGCGGATGCGCTTCACCGCATATTCCATCGTGCCTTTGACGCATTGCACGGACGAAGAGATGCCGAGGATGTTCTTCGTTCCCACCGAGCCGTCGGGATTGCGGTAGCCCTCGAACGTAAAACCTTCGAGCGGCGGCAGCGCCGGCGGCACCGCGGTTGAGATCTCAAGCCGGTCGAGCGGCGGCGCGTCGGGCATGCGGATGCGGGCCTCGTCGACCCATTCGCCGGCCAGGATCGGCGACAGCGCATGGCCGATCACCTCGCCATAGCGGATGATCGGCGCGCCCTCGGCGATGTCTTCCAATGCAGTCTTGTGGCCCTGCGGCACGAAGGCCCGCAATGTCAGTCCGCAGGCGAAGCGGGAGCCGGCGGGCAGGCCGAAATCATTCACGACGATCGCGACATTGTCGCGCGCGTTGAGCTTGATGTAGCGGGGCTGCTCCTGCGCGCCGATCGACTGGTCCATGCGCTACGCTCCTTACGAGCAAGGTGTTGGTTGATGTACTTAGGCGGCGCCGCGAATTCCCACCTCTCCCCAGCGGGGAGAGGTCGCGCCGAAGGCGCGGGTGAGGGGGCGCAGGTCCCACGAGAGAGCGCAACCCCTCACCCGGAACGCATCTGGCGACGCGTTCCGACCTCTCCCACAAGGGGAGAGGTGGCACTTCCGTTGCGGCGACGGATGCAACTTCATCGTCAACCCGGGAACGTGTAGGCCGTCTTCACCGTGGTGTAGAACTCGCGGGCATAGGCGCCCTGTTCGCGCGCGCCGTAGCTCGAGCCTTTGCGGCCGCCGAACGGCACGTGGTAGTCGACGCCGGCGGTCGGCAGATTGACCATCACCATGCCGGCCTCGCTGCTGCGCTTGTAATGCGAGGCGTATTTCAGGCTTGTGGTGCAGATGCCCGAGGCGAGGCCGAATTCGGTGTCGTTGGAGATCGCCAGCGCCTCCTCATAATCCTTGGCGCGGATCACGCAGGCGACCGGACCGAAGATCTCCTCGCGGGCGATGCGCATCTGGTTGGTCGTCCCGGTGAACAGCGCCGGTTGCAGGTAGAAGCCGGGCGTCTCGCGGTTCAACAGCTCGCCGCCCCAATGCAGGCGGGCGCCCTCGTCCTGGCCGATCTTGATGTAGCGGAGGTCCTGGTCGAGCTGGCTCTGGTCGACCACAGGGCCGACATGCACGCCGCTCTTCAGCGCGTCATCGACCGAAAGCCCCTTCATCCGTTCGGTCATCGCATCGACGAAGCGGTCGTGAATGCCCGCGGTGACGATCAGGCGCGACGACGCCGTGCAGCGCTGGCCGGTCGAGAAATAGGCGCCGTTGATTGCGACTTCGACCGCGACCTTGACGTCGGCGTCGTCGAGCACGACCAGCGGATTCTTGCCGCCCATCTCGAGCTGGAACTTCTTCATCGGATTGGAGAGCACGCAGGCCTGCGCGATCTTGCGGCCGGTCTGCACCGAGCCGGTGAAGGAGATCGCGGCGACGTCGGGATGATCCAGCAGCGTCTGGCCCACCACCGAGCCCGAGCCGACCACGAGGTTGAAGACCCCAGCCGGAATCCCGGAGCGCGCGATGATCTCGGACAGCGCATGCGCGGAGCCCGGCACCAGCTCGGCCGGCTTGAACACCACCGTATTGCCGTAGCACAGCGCGGGCGCGATCTTCCAGGCCGGGATGGCGATCGGGAAATTCCAGGGCGTGATCATGCCGACGACGCCGACCGGCTCGCGGGTGATCTCGACGTCGAGGCCCGGGCGCACCGACGCACCCTTCTCGCCCATCAGCCGCAGCGCTTCGCCGGCGAAGAACGCGAAGATTTGTCCAGCGCGCGCCACCTCGCCGATGCCCTCGGGGAGCGTCTTGCCTTCCTCGCGCGCCAGCAGGCGGCCGAGCTCTTCCTTGCGGGCGAGGATCTCGACGGAGATCTTGGTCAGCGCGTCAAAGCGCTCCTGCGGCGTCGAGCGCGCCCAGGCCGGGAAGGCGGCCTTCGCCGCGGCGATCGCCTTCTCGGTCTGCGCCTTGTCGGCCTTGGCGTATTCGCCGACCACGTCCTTGGTGTTGGAGGGGTTGATATCCCGCGTGATGCTGGTTCCGTCGACCCATTCGCCGGCGATGAAGTTCTTCTGGTGAGCGGTCATTGTTCTCTCCAACCTTTTGTTGTTAGCGCACGAGGCAGGGACGCTTGTCGTCGAAGGTCCACCCCTGGATCAGGAACTGCATGGCCAGCGCGTCGTCGCGGGCGCCGAGACCATGCTGCTTGTATAGCGCGTTCGCCGCCTCGATGGCACCGCGATCGAGCTCGATGCCGAGACCCGGCCGATCCGGGATCGCGATCTTGCCGCCCTTGATCTGCAGCGGTTCCTTGGTCAACGCCTGGCCGTCCTGCCAGATCCAGTGGGTGTCGATCGCGGTGACCTTGCCGGGCGCTGCGGCGCCGACATGGGTGAACATCGCCAGCGAAATATCGAAATGGTTGTTGGAGTGCGAACCCCAGGTCAGGCCATTGTCGCGGCAGGTCTGCGCCACCCGCACCGAGCCCTGCATGGTCCAGAAATGCGGATCGGCGAGCGGAATGTCGACCGCCCCGAGCCGCAGCGCATGGGAGAGCTGGCGCCAGTCGGTCGCGATCATGTTGGTCGCGGTCGGCAGCCCCGTAGCGCGGCGGAACTCGGCCATGATCTCGCGGCCGGAGAAGCCGGCCTCGGCGCCGCAGGGGTCCTCGGCATAGGCGAGCACACTATGCATGTTGCTGCAGAGCCGGATCGCCTCGTCGAGCGACCAGGCGCCGTTCGGATCGAGCGTGACGCGCGCCTTCGGGAAACGCTTTGCGATTGCCGTGACAGCCTCGATCTCCTCTTCGCCGGCGAGCACGCCGCCCTTGAGCTTGAAATCGGCGAAGCCGTAATGCGCCTGCGTCGCTTCGGCGAGGCGCACGATCGCCTCCGGCGTCATCGCCACCTGATGGCGCAGATTGAACCAGTCGGGCTTGCCGGTCTCGCCCTCGACATAGGGAAGGCTGGTCTTCCTGCGGTCGCCGACGAAGAAGAGATAGCCGAGCGTCTCGACATCTGCGCGCTGCTGGCCTTCGCCGAGCAGCGCTGCGACCGGGAGATTGAGATGCTGGCCGAGCAGATCGAGCAGCGCGGACTCCACCGCGGTGACCGCGTGGATGGTGACGCGAAGGTCGAAGGTCTGCTTGCCGCGGCCGCCGGCGTCGCGGTCGGCGAAGGCCTGGCGCATCGAGGCCAGGATGTTGTTGCAGGCGCCGATGGTCTGGCCGACGACGAGGTCGCGGGCATCTTCCAGCGTCTTCCTGATCTTCTCGCCGCCCGGCACCTCGCCGACGCCGGTGTGGCCGGAATTGTCGGTGAGGATGACGAGGTTGCGGGTGAAGAACGGCGCGTGCGCGCCGCTCAGATTGAGAAGCATGCCATCGCGGCCGGCAACCGGAATCACCTCCATCGCCGTGACGACGGGGGCGCCGGCAAAGCCGGTGCGGATCGTGTCTTGAATCATCTGCTCCTCCCTTTGTCGTTTGCCGCTTGGCTTATTCTGCCGCCTGCTGCGTCGCGGCTTGCGGCAGCTTCGCCACCAGCGCCGCGAGCTCGGCGATCTCCTGCTCAGTGAGATCGGTGAGCGGCGGGCGCACCGGGCCGGAATCGCGGCCGATCACCTTCATGCCGGCCTTGATGATCGACACTGCATAGCCCTTCTTGCGGTTGCGTATCGCGATCAGCGGCAGGATGAAATCCTTCAGTCCTGCATGGATGGTCTGATGATCGCGCCGGCGCACCGCGGCGTAGAACTTGGTGGCGAATTCCGGCACGAAGTTGAACACCGCCGACGAATAGGTCGTGACGCCCATGTCGAGATAGGGCAGCGCGAAGGTTTCCGCGGTCGGCAGGCCGCCGATATAGGTCAGGCGGTCGCCGAGCCTGGTGTAGACGCGGGTCATCAGTTCGATGTCGCCGATGCCGTCTTTGTAGCCGATGAGGTTCGGGCAGCGCTCGCAGAGCCGCGCCAGCGTATCGGGCTGCAGGATCGCGTTGTCGCGGTTGTAGACGATGACACCGATCTTGACCGACGAACACACCGCCTCGACATGGGCGGCGAGGCCGTCCTGCTCGGCATGCGTGAGGTAGGGCGGCAGCAGCAAGAGGCCATCGGCGCCGGCTTTCTCGGCGCCAACGGCGATCTCGCGCGCGATCGCGGTGCCGTAGCCGGTGCCGGCCAGCACGGGAACGCGGCCCTTGGTCTCGTCGACCGCGATCTTCACGACGTGCGGAACTTCAGCCGGCGTCAGCGAGAAGAACTCGCCGGTGCCGCCGGCGGCGAACAGGCCGGCGACGTCATAGCCGCACAGCCAGTCCATGTTGGCGCGATAGGTCGCCTCGTCGAACGAGTAATCTGCGTTGAACGGGGTCACGGGAAAAGACAGGAGGCCGCCGCCGATTCTCGCGGCCATCTCCCGAGGGGTCATCTTGCTCATGGCGCCACTCCTTGAACGCTGTTGGGATAGGGATGCGCGAGCAGCGCGCGTCCATGGCGGAGTTTCTAGGAAATGCTTCGATGCGCGTCCAAGCCAAACGCGGTATCGAGCGATGCTAACTCTGCATCAATCGCCGCGCAGCTGCGGCGCCGCGATTTCGGTTGCGATCTCGATCAATGACGGCAGCAGCTGGTTCTCGTGATCGCGCCGCCACACCATGAACAGCTCGACCGGCACCGGCGTGCGCAGCTTGAGCGGCTTCAGCTTGACGTCAGCGATCTTCAGGCTGGCGGCGGCCTCCGGCACGATCGCGATGCCGAGCCCGGCGCGCACCATCGCGAGGATCGAGTGGATCTGACTGAGATGCTGCACATAGCGCGGCAGTACGTCGGCGCGGGTGAACATCGACACCAGGAGGTCGTGGAAGTAGCGCGCCTCATAGGGCGAATACATCACGAACGGCTGGTCGTCGAAATCCTTGATGCTGATGGTCTCGACTGCTGCCAGCGGATGCTTCTTCGGGATCGCGGCGAGCAGCGGCTCGGCCACCACGCGCCGGCTTGCGAATTCCGGCCGCGCAATCGGCGGGCGCAACAGGCCGGCATCGATCTGGCCGGTCGTCAGCGCCTCGAACTGATCGCCGGAGACCATCTCCTTCAGCGAAAAATCCACCTCAGGCAGGCGGGAGCGGGCGGCCGCGATCAAATCGGGCAGGAAGCCGTAGGCGGCCGCCGCCGTGAAGCCGATCTTGAGCGAGCCGGTCTTGCCGAGCGCGATGCGGCGCGCGACTTGCGAGGCGGATTCCGCGAGCTTCAGGATACGCCGCGCCTCGGGCAGGAAGCTGCGTCCCGCCGGGGTCAGCCGCACCGAGCGGCTGGTGCGTTCCAGCAGCGGCGCGTCAATGATGTGCTCGAGCACCTGGATCTGCCGGCTCAGCGGCGGCTGGGTCATGTTGAGCCGCGCGGCGGCGCGGCCGAAGTGCAGTTCTTCGGCCACCGTGACGAAACAGCGGAGCTGGCTCAGGTCGAACATCGATGCTAACCCGGAATGGATCGGTCGGGGATTTGTACGTTCTAGCATCGATGCCTCCCACTGGCCAAGAAGACAAACAAGCAGACAGAGACGGCGGCCGAAGCCGCCGTTTTGGGTTTGTACCCAACTCCATCTCCGTCATTGCGAGCCAACGGGTCGCGCGAACGCGCGCCCGATGACAGGCTCCGCGAAGCAATCCATCGCGCGGCATATGCGGAAGCATGGATTGCTTCGTCGCTTCGGCGCAAAATTGCTTTGCAATTTTGTCGCGAGCTCCTCGCAATGACGGGTCGATAGACATGGGCGGCCTGGCTCAGGCCGCCTTCAGCTGCACCCGCTTGATCTCGCCGACGATGAACAGATAGGCGATCGCCGCGACCAGCGCGTTGGCGCCGACGAACACCAGCGCGCCGTTGAACGAGCCGGTGGCGGCCAGGATGTAGCCGATGATGATCGGCGTCGTGATCGACGACAGATTGCCGAAGGTGTTGAACAGCCCGCCGGAGACACCGCCGGCCTCCTTCGGCGAGGTGTCGGAGACCACGGCCCAGCCGAGCGCGCCGATGCCCTTGCCGAAGAAGGCGAGCGCCATGAAGCCGATCACCAGCGCCTGGCTGTCGACATAGTTGCAGCCAATGATCACCATCGACAGCAGCATGCCGCCGACGATCGGGATCTTGCGCGCCATGGTCAGCGACCCGGTGCGGCGCAGGATGTAATCCGAAATGACGCCGCCAAGCACGCCGCCGATGAAGCCGCACAGCGCCGGCAAGGTCGCGACGAAACCGGCCTGCAGGATCGAGAGCCCGCGCTCCTTCACCAGGTAGACCGGGAACCAGGTCAGGAAGAAATAGGTCAGCGTGTTGATGCAGTACTGGCCGATATAGACGCCGAGCATCATGCGGTTGGCGAGCAGCTGGCGGATGTGGTCCCAGCGCGGGCCGCTGTCCTGTGCCTTGCTGTCCTTCGCCGCATCCATGTCGACCAGGGCGCCGCCCTGCTTGATGTAGTCGAACTCGGCCTCGTTGATCCCAGGATGATCCTTCGGTTCGTAGATCGTCTTGATCCAGACGATCCCCATGATGATACCGAGCCCGCCCATCACGTAGAACACGCGGCTCCAGCCATGCTCATGCGCGATCCAGCCCATCAGCGGCGCGAAGATCACGGTCGCGAAATACTGCCCTGAATTGAAGAAGGCCGATGCGGTGCCGCGCTCATTGCCCGGGAACCAGGCCGCGACGATGCGCGCATTGGCCGGGAATGACGGCGCCTCGGCAATGCCGACCAGGAAGCGCAGCGCGAACAGCACGACGACGGCGGTTCCCGCGGCCAGGAATCCGACCATGCCCTGCATCGCGGTGAGCATCGACCAGACGATGATGCTGATCGCATAGACCCATTTGGAGCCGTAGCGGTCGAGCAGCCAGCCGCACGGCACCTGCGCGATCACATAGGACCAGCCGAAGGCCGAGAACACGTAACCCATCGCGACCGGGTCGAGATGCAGTTCCTTGGAGAGGGCGGGACCGGCGATCGAGAGCGTGGCGCGATCGGCGTAGTTCACGGTGGTGACGAGAAACAGCATCGTCACGATCAACAGCCGGACGCGGGATCGCCGCGCATCCGTGGCGGACACAATTGCGCTCATTCGCGCCTCCTTGGAAATTTCCTCGGGGTCTGTCCTAGAGAGATGACGACAATGGGTCCAAGCCGAAACGGGTATTGATCCATACCGATTTTGAATGGATCGGCCTGGTGTCATTCCACCTTTGGGCTCGCACCTCAGGATGACGTCTTGCCAAGGTTGATCAATTAATGTACTAGTAGTACAGTTATTGAAGGGGCGACGCCGCGCCCTGCCGATCGAGGTCGGACGCATATGACCACGCCACGCGACTATGAGGTGTTCGAGGCAGGCAAGGTAGCCTTGCAGGGCGGCGCGGTGTTTCCGCAGCTTGCGCTCGCCTACAAGACCTACGGCACGCTGAACGCGGCCAGGGACAACGTCATCCTCTATCCGACGTCGTTCGCTGCGCAACATTACGATATCGAATGGCTGGTGCAGCCGGGCGGGGCGCTCGATCCCGGGCGCTATTTCATCATCATTGCGAACCTGTTCGGCAACGGCCTGTCATCCTCGCCGTCGAATTCGAGCGAGGTGCTCGGCGGCGCACCGTTTCCGGCCTTCACCTTTCATGATGCGGTCGCCATCCAGCGGCGGTTGCTGGTCGAACGATTTGGCGTGACCAGGCTCGCGCTGGTCTATGGCTGGTCGATGGGCGGCATGCAGGCCTATCACTGGGCCGCCCGTTATCCCGACATGGTGGAGCGTGCGGCGGTGGTGTGCGGCAGCGCAAGGTGCTCGCCTTACAACTATGTGTTTCTCGAAGGCGTGAAGGCCGCGCTGACCGCCGATCCCGCCTACCGGGATGGCCGCTTTGTCAGCAAGCCGGCCGCGGGCCTGCGCGCGATGGGACGCGTCTATGCCGGCTGGGCGATGTCGCATGAATTCTACCGCGAGGAAGTCTGGCGCAAGGCCGGCTTCAACTCGCTGGAAGACTACCTCGCGGGATCATGGGACGGCGCCTTCGCGCGGCGCGATGCCAATGATCTGCTGGCGCAAATCGCGATCTGGCAGGCCGGCGACATCAGCGGCTGCGACGAATTCGGCGGCGACTTCGACCAGGCGCTGGCGGCAATCAAGGCGCATGTCCTGCTGATGCCGGGACGTACCGACCGCTATTTCGACCCGCGCGACAACGCGGATGAACTCGGCCGTCTGGTCAATGCGCGCTCCGCGGCGCTGCACCCGATCCCCTCGATCCACGGGCATCGTGCCGGCAATCCGATCAACAACGCCGAAGACCGCGCCTTCATCAATGCCGAGATCTCGGCGCTGTTGCAACGCTGACAGGTGAGACGACCATGAGCACCACAGAGACCAGTGATTCCGGACCGCGCCTCAAGCCGCTCAGCCCGCTGACCCTGCGCGACCTGTCGACCAAGTCGAATCTTCCTGGCGCCGTGCGCGCGGCAAGCCATTACGGGATGATTGTGATTGTCGGCGCGCTGATCTCTTTGGTTTCGTCGCGCTACGGCCTGCCATGGGCGCTGCCGCTGATCGCCATCCAGGGTTACTTCGTCGCGTTCCTGTTCATGGTGGTGCACGAGACCGCGCACAAGACCGCGTTCCGCAGTCATGCCCTCAATCTTGCCGTCGGCAATCTCTCCGCCTTCATGATCGGATTGCCCTATCAATATTACTGCCTGTTTCACTGGGACCATCATCGCTATACGCAGGATCCGGAGAAGGACCCGGAGCTGATCGTCGGCCCCAAACCCGCGTCCGACACCCAGCTCGCGATCGCCTATTCGGGACTGCTGCAGGTCTTGGTCCGCATTCGTCTGATGTTGCGGCATGCCCTCACCGGACAGGTGATCGTACCGTGGATTCCGGCGCACAAGCGCGCCGCGATCGTGCTGGAGGCAAGGCTCTATCTCGCCGGTTACCTGCTGTTGCTCGTCGCATCGCTCGCGCTGCACAGTGCGATCCTGCTCTGGGCCTGGATCGTGCCGCTGCTGGCCGGTCAGCTCATCCTGCGTCCCTATCTCTATGCCGAGCATACCGGTTGCGAGCGGACGCGGAGTGCGTTTGAGAACACGCGGACCACGATGACCGGCCGGATCATGAAATGGTTCGCCTGGAACATGCCCTATCATGTCGAGCACCACGCCTATCCGACGGTGCCGTTCCATGCGTTGCCGAAGCTGAATGCGATCGTCGATGGCCACATCGTGTATCGCGGCAGCAACTACCGCGCGGTGACGCGCGAGACCTGGGCCTGGTTTCGTCGTCAGCGGCAGCGCTCGGCCTAAGCGTCGGCGCGCGGGCGCAGCACCAGATTGACGAGATTGCGGGCATAGGCCGGTGTCAGCGGCTTGATGCCGAAGACATAGCGATAGAACAGGCTGCCGTAGATCGCGTCATAGATATCGCCGGGTACGCCCGGCGCACCGATGCTGCCGTCCTTCTGGCCGGCGGCGATGATCTCCAGCATCCTGGCGCGGCGAAGACCGAGGTAGCGCTGGTAGAACAGCTCGGCCGCGCCGGTCTTCGAGATGCATTCCGAGATCACCGCGAGCTGCACGCGCCCGAATTCGCCCTGCAACGCCTCGACATAGGTCGCGACATGGCGGCGGATGCGGGCCACCGGATTGCCCGCCTCGGGCAGCGGCACGGCCCGCGAGGCCTGGTCGAGGAAGGCATCGATCAGCAAGGCCTCGCGCGACGGCCACCATTTGTAGATCGTCATCTTCGAGACATTGGAGTGTCGGGCGATCGCGTCGATGGTGGTGGCGGCGAGACCGGTGGCCGCCATCAGCGTGTAGGCGCTTTGCAGGATCGCGGCCGTGGTCGCGGCGGAGCGTGGCCGACCACGCCGCCCGGCTGCCGCATCCTCCGTCTCCGCCTTGCCGCCCGCCATGGCCGGATTCGCGTCCTGCGTTTGAATCATCGTTTCATGTATCGGCATAGCATGGAATCGAGCCCTGGATGAGACCAGCGCCGAAACCGGACCATCACAGCGGGACGTGGCGGGCTTGCGCGCCTGCAACCAAAGTCGGATCATGCCGTTGGTAATCGGCATTGGCTTGTGATTCTCGCCGCTCGGCATCGGCCGGCCGGTGGGCAGCAGCGCGAGGACGGCCATGAGTGACCTGCTTCGCATCGCCATCGTGGGTTTCGGCGAGATCGCCGGCCGGCAGCACCTGCCTGCGATCGCGAAGACATCAGGCGCGGCGCTGGTTGCGGTGGTCGATCCGGTGAAGACCCCGCCGGGCCTGCCGCATTTCCGCGATCTGCAGGAATTGTTGCGCGATGGGCCGGAGATCGACGCGGTCGCGCTGTGCACACCGCCGCAGGCGCGTCGTGCGCTGGCCGCTGCTGCGCTCGCCGCGGGCAAGCATGTGCTGCTGGAGAAGCCGCCGGGCGCCACGGTGAGCGAGCTCACGCCGTTGATCGCGGCCGCGCATGAGGCAAACAGGACATTATTCGCGACGTGGCATTCGCGCTACGCACCCGCGGTGGGTCCGGCGCGAAAATTGCTCGCCGGACGCACGATCAGCAAGGTCACCATCATCTGGAAGGAAGACATCCGCGTCTGGCATCCCGGCCAGGCGTGGATCTTCGAGCCGGGTGGCTTCGGCGTGTTCGATCCCGGCATCAACGCGCTATCGATCCTGACCGAGATCCTGCCGTGTCAGGTCTTTGTCAAAAGTGCGGTGCTGGACTTTCCGGCCAATCGGGAGACGCCGATTGCAGCAGCGATCGAACTGTCCGATGCGAACGGCTTGCCGATCCACGCCGAATTCGATTTTCGCCAGAGCGGGCCGCCGAGCTGGGACATCTTGTGCGAGACCGAGAACGGGCCCGTGATGCTGTCGAAAGGCGGACGGCAGCTGCGCGATGGCAACAGGTTGATGGTCGATGCCACCGACGAGGAATATCCCGCGCTGTACCGCCGTTTTGTCGCGCTGACGTCGGACGGAAAATCCGACGTCGACCTCGCACCCTTGCGGCTCGCCGCCGATAGCTTCATGCTGGGGCGACGGCGCCTCGTCGAGGCGTTCGAGGACTGACAATGACATCAGCCAGCATTGCTCGCGCGCCATTCGGCAAGTTGCACGACGGCACCGTGGTCGAACGCGTGACGTTGCGCAGCGAACACGGCTTTGAAGCCGCCATCCTTCCATTCGGCGCCACGCTGCAAGCGCTGCTCACGCCCGATCGCGACGGGCATTGCGACGACATCGTGCTGGGCCACGACGAGCTCGACGGTTACCTCGCGCAGCGTAAATTCTTCGGCGCGACGATCGGGCGCTATGCCAACCGGATCGCCGGCGGGAGCTTCGTGCTCGATGGCGAGACGGTGAATCTCGAGGCCAACAACGGCCCCAACGCGCTGCATGGCGGGCCGCAGGGCTTTGATCGCAAGCTGTGGCGGATCGTCGAACTGTCAGATGAACCGGGGCCGACGCTGGTGCTGGAGCGAGAAAGTCCGCATGGCGAAGAGCGCTATCGGGGTACTCTCGCGACGCGGGTGACCTACAGCGTGCGCAGTCCGATGGAACTCGCGGTCACCTATGAGGCGACCACCGACCGGCCGACATACGTGAACCTCACCAATCACAGCTTCTTCAATCTCGACGGCGCGCGCGCTGGGCGACAGATCCTCGATCACCGGCTGACGATCGCCTCCGATCATTTCCTCGCCGTGGACGCCACCGCGATCCCGCTGCCGGGTCCGCCGCGGCCGGTCGACGGCACGCCGTTCGACTTCCGCAAGCCAACGGCGATCGGCGCGCGGATCAGGATGAACGACGAGCAGCTGCGGCTCGGGCGCGGCTACGACCACAATTTCTGCCTGGCTTCGGGGACGGACCTTCGCTTTGCCGCGCGCCTCGAGGCGCCGCACAGCGGCCGCGTGATGGAGCTGTTCACTGATCAGCCGGGATTGCAGTTCTATTCCGGCAACTTCCTCGACGGTTCCACCGCCGGCAAGGGCGATCGGCTGTACCGGCAATCCGACGCACTGTGTCTCGAGCCGCACGCCTGGCCGGATACGCCGAACCGGCCTGACTTTCCGTCGGCGCGACTCGATCCCGGACAGGTCTACCGGCGCAGCATCGTCTACCGTTTTTCAACCGTGTGAGTGACGCAATGACCGACCGTGCCGCCGAGCCGCTGATGGAAGAGGTGCCGACATCCGTGCTGTCGGCCGAGCGTTGTCATCTCGGCGAAGGCCCGACCTATGACGCATCGACCGATACCGCCTGGTGGTTCGACATCCGCGAGCGTCGCCTGTTCGAGCATCGCTTTGCAGATGGCCGCACAATCATTCACGCGCTGCCGAAGATGGCGAGCGCGTTGGCGCGGATCGATGGCGAGCGGCAGCTGATCCTGACCGAGAATGGGCTCTACGTCCGGCAGGTCGCCGACGGACGCCTGGAGCTGTTTGCCGCGCTGGAGGCCGACAATCCGGTGACGCGCTCCAACGATGCACGCGTGCATCCGTCGGGCACCTTCTGGCTCGGCACCATGGGGCGCCAGGCCGAGCAGGGCGCCGGCGCGATCTATGCACTGCATAAGGGGCGCGTCACGCGGCTTTATCCCGCGATCACGATCCCGAATGCGATCTGCTTTTCGCCCGCGGGCGACGTCGGCTATTTCGCCGACACCGCGACCAACGTCCTGCATCGTGTGCCGCTCGATCCAGCCACGGGATTGCCGACGGGCGAGCCGATCGACTTGATCAGACATCAAGGCGTCGGCGGCCTCGACGGCGCGATCGTCGACGCCGACGGCATGATCTGGAATGCGCGCTGGGGCGGCGGCTGCGTCGATGTCTACGATCCCGGCGGCCGGCATCTGCGCTCGCTGAAGGTGCCGGCGCGGCAATCGAGTTGCCCGGCCTTTGTCGGCCGCGATTTCTCACGCGTGCTGGTCACCTCGGCCTGGCAGGACATGGACGAGGCGCAGCGCGCGGCCGATCCCGGACACGGCCAGACCTTTCTGCTTGATGCGGTGGCACGCGGCCGGGCCGAGCCTGACGTCAAATTGGCCTGATCGTTGGCTTGCAGCCGCCTTGTTGACGTGACCTGAATATTTGGACGATAGTACAAATATGGTCCGCAAGCCCGCCAAATCCAACGTCAAGGCCGTCAGCACGCGCAAGCCGAACATGCGCGAAGCGATCCTCGCCGCGGCGGAGGAGTTGTTCTCGACCTACGGCTTCAACGCCGTCTCGGTGCGCGACATCGCGCAGGCCGCCGGCGCCAATCCCGGCAGCGTGACCTATCACTTCAAGACCAAGGACGGACTGCTGCTGGAGATCTATCGGCGTCATTGCGGCCCGATGAACCGGCGGCGCTCCGAGCTATTGGCGGCGGCGCGGCGGGTGCGCGACCTGCAGGACCGGCTGGAGGCGATCGTGCGCGCCTACGTGCTGCCGGCCTTCACCTCGGGCAGCGACCTCGCCGGCGGCGGCACGCGCTTCACGCGGTTGCGCGCGATCATGTCGGCGGAGGGCAACGAGGTGGTGCGCAAGATCATCGCGCAGACCTTCGACGACACCAGCCACGCCTTCATCGATGCGATCCACGAAAGTTTGCCGCATATTCCGCGGACCGACCTGGTCTGGCGCGGCCACTTCCTGCTCGGCGCGCTCTACTACACGCTGGTGACGCCGGAGCGCGTGTCGCGCCTGTCGCGCGGCAGTGCCGACGGCACCGATGCCGGCCATGCCATCGAGGAGCTGGTGCGAGCAACCGTCGCCGCGCTGCAAGCCGCGCCGCTCGATCCGGCGACGCCCGCGCCGCGCAAGGCGCCGGGCTTTGCTCCAGGACGAGCGCTGACCTGACCCCGCGGAGTTCGTCGCCATGGAGAAACCTCGGCTGCGCACGGTGCTTGGCAATCACCCGCACATCCAGGCGGTGAAGCGCGGTGAGCTGCGCTCGAATCTGTTCGACCTCGACTTCACCGAATTCACGCCGACTAATGCCGCGTTCAAGCCGATGGTGCGCGAGCAGGCGTTCGACGTCTGCGAGATGGCGATCGTGACCTATCTGATGGCAAGGGCCTACGGCAAGCCGCTGGCGCTGCTGCCGGCGGCGATGGTCGGCCGCTTCCAGCACGGCTACGCGCTTTGTCGCGCGGATCGCGGCACGCTTGCGCCAGCCGATCTCGAAGGCAAGCGGGTCGGTATCCGCTCGTTCGCGACCACGACCGGAGCGTGGATGCGCGGCATCCTCGCCAACGACCATGGCGTCAACCTCGACAGGATCAATTGGGTGACCTTCGAGGACCCGCATGTCATCGAATATGTCGACCGCACCGAGCGCGCCCCGAAGGGAAGCAGCATCATCCAGATGCTCAGGGATGGCGACCTCGACGCCGTGCTGGGCGAGACCTCGAATGATCCGGCGCTCAAGCCATTGTTCGCCGATCCGGCGGCAGAGGCGACGCGGTGGTACGCGCGGCATGGCGTCGTGCCGGTCAACCATCTGGTGGTGGTGACCGAACAGCTCGCGACGTCGCGGCCCGATGTGGTGCGGGGCCTCTACGATCTCCTCAAGCGCAGCAAGGCAGAGGCTGGACCGCCTGGCGTGCCGGACATGGTGCCGTTCGGCGTCGAGGCAAACCGCAAGCCGCTTGAACGGATGATCGACTATTGCGCCCAGCAGGCGTTGATCCCGCGGCGCGTCACGGTCGACGAGCTGTTCGACGACACAACACGGGACTTGAACTGATGACCACCTCCAGCGATCCGCGGCAATGGCAGATCGGCATGCTCGGCTATGGCGAGGTCGGCCGCATCCTTGCCGAAGATCTACGCCAGCAGAGCATCAACGTCGCAGCCTACGATATCAAGCTCGACCGCGGGCAGGGGGCGCCGCTGCGCGCACACGCGGCGGAGATCGGCGTCGTGCTTGCGGAATCGCATGCCGAGCTTGCGGCGCGGGCCGATTTCATCATCTCGGCGGTGACGGCGAGCCAGGCGGTGCCGGTGGCCGAGGCCTGCGCGCCCGCAATCCGGAACGGGGCCTGGTTCCTGGATTTCAACTCGGCCTCGCCTGGCGCCAAGCAGCGCGCGGCGGCGCACATCGATGGCGCCGGCGGCCGCTATGTCGAGGGCGCGGTGATGACCTCGCTGCCGCCGTACCGGATCAAGGTGCCGCTGCTGCTCGGCGGCCAGGGCGCACGCGAGCTGGCGCCGCTGCTGGTCGCGCTCGGCTTCGCGGCGAAGGTTGCGAGCGACGAACTCGGCGTGTCCTCGGCGGTCAAGATGTGCCGCAGCATCATGATCAAGGGCCTGGAAGCGATGGTGATCGAGAGTTTCACCACCGCCCGCGCCTATGGCGTCGAGGACGCGGTGCTGGCCTCGCTCAAGGAGACCTTTCCTGGCATCGACTGGGAGAAGCAGGGCGCCTATTTCTTCCAGCGGGTGATCGAGCACGGCCGCCGGCGCGCCGAGGAGGTGCGCGAGGTGGCGGAGACCGTGCGCGAGGCCGGGCTGACGCCATGGTCCGCCTCCGGGACCGCCGAGCGGCAGGGCTGGATCGCCGATCTTGCCGACGAGGGCGTGTTCGGACGCGAGGGCACCGCGGACTTCGCCCGCAGCGCCGATTGGCGGACCGAGGCCGACCGGATTCTCGCGCGCATTAAATCCTGAGCAGGGCACGCGGAGAATCCGCCGCGTTCCCTGCCGCCGCGCAATGCGCTATTGCTCCGTGAACAGTTTTGTTTTGGAGGCACTCCCATGAAGAATTCCGGCAAGGTCGTCGCCATCACCGGCGCGGCGCGCGGCATCGGCAAGGCCTGCGCCGCGCGCTTCCTGGCCGATGGCGCCAGGGTCGTCATCTCGGACGTCGATGCCGCCGGGCTGGTCCACACCGCCCAGGAACTCGGACATGTCGATCAGCTGCGGGCCGTCGAAGCCGACGTCAGCAAGCGCGCCGATGTCGATCGCATCGTCGCCACTGCGGTGAAGGAGTTCGGCCGGCTCGACGTCATGGTCAACAATGCCGGCGTCGCGCGCAACCGCGATTTCCTCGACATCACCGAGGCCGAGTTCGACGACGTGATGGGGATCAACCTGAAGGGCGCATTCTTCGGCGTGCAGGCCGCGGCGCGCCAGATGATCGCGCAAGGCGGTGGCGGCGTCGTCGTCAACATGTCCTCGGTCAATGCGCTGCTCGCGATCCCCTCGCTTGCGACCTACGCGATGTCCAAGGGCGCGATGAAGCAGCTCACCTCGGTGGCCGCCGTGGCGCTGGCGCCGCACGGCATTCGCGTCGTGGCAGTCGGGCCCGGCACGATCCTGACCGAGATGGTGGCAACCGCGATCTTCTCGTCGGAGGACGCACGGCGCAGCGTGCTGTCGCGCACCCCGGCCGGCCGCTGCGGCGAGCCGAGCGAGGTCGCCTCTGTCGTTGCATTCCTCGCCAGCGACGATGCCTCGTACATCACCGGCCAGACCATCTATCCGGACGGCGGGCGGTTGATCCTCAACTACACGGTGCCGGTCCACGACAAGAAGTAGGGCGCTGCCAAAATATCGAAAACAACCTCATGCAAAGTAGCGGCCGGCGGGCCGGCGGTCGACCAGGGGACTTGACGCGTCGGGCAACTCAGGGGTATTCTTCTAATATTCCGAAATCATGCAGCAGGCGTCCTCATCCGCATCTGTCATCGCCCGGTTTAACCGGGCGATGACCGTTTGTTGCGTGGCTGCAGCGTCGTGCGCTCCGATCCGGTACGACGCGCAGCCAGGCCGTAGCCGCCACCGTATCCTGCGCTGTCATCACCCGCGAAAGCATGCGCAGGTGATGACACCGGATAGCTAGCGGCCCTTGAACTGCGGCTTGCGCTTTTCCATGAAGGCGTTGCGGCCCTCGCGGAAATCCGCGCTGTCCATGCAGTCGATGCCGATCTGCTTGATCGCGGCCATGTCGCGATCGGCGGGGTCCTTCAGCACCTGCGCGATGGTGATCTTGGCGGCCTTGATCGCCAGCGGCGCATTGCCCGAGATGGTGCGCGCGATCTCCATGGTCGCGTCCCAGAGCTCGGCATCCGGCAGCACGCGATCGACGAGGCCGATCCGCAGCGCTTCCGCGGAGTCGATCCGCATGCCGGTATACATGATCAGCCGCGCCCAGGACGGGCCGACCAGCGACACCAGATGGCGCAGCCCGTCATAGCCATAGGCGATGCCGAGCTTGGCGGCGGGAATGCCGAATTGGCCGCTGGCGCCGGAGATGCGGATATCGGTCAGCATCGCGACCTGCATGCCGCCGCCGAGACAGAAGCCGCGGATGCAGGCAATCGTCGGCTTCGGGTAATCGGCGAGCAAAGCGCGCTGGGCGGCGCTGCGCCGTGAATATTCCTCGGAGGCCTCGGCGTTGTGTCTCGTCTTCTCGAACTGGCTGATATCGGCGCCCGACACGAAGGCCTTGTCGCCGGCGCCGACCAGGATCACGACGCGGACGGCCGGATCGTCGCGCAGCGCGATCAACGCCTCGCCGAGCCCTTCCCACATCTCCAGCGACATCGCATTGCGCTTGCCGGGATTGTTGAAGGTGATGACGCCGACGCCGCCGACCACGCTTTGCAGGATCTTGCCGTCGGCGAGCGACTTCTCTGAGATGTTGGTCATATGAGGGTCCAGTCTGATTTCGGCCAACGCTAGCACCCGCTCGCGCGCCGAGGCAGCCGGTTTAGGGCACGGCGCGATTGCAACGGCGTGCGGCAACTCTCCCGGTAGTTGTACGGCTCGCAAAATAAACTGCCGCGTAAGGGTTGCGCCATAGAGTGCGCCGCCCGCGCTCCGTCCCGGTTTAACTTTTTCCTAGTTTTTCGACGGTACGACTGTACGCACCTGCGCGCCAGGACCCTCCCGCGGCGCGCTGGGGCGCGTGCCGCAGCCTTCCCGCTGCAATCGCGTCGGTAGCGGATGTCCCCACCACCAGACCGACCCGGGATGTCGGTCAGCCCCGACCTCCGTGCACTCACATCGCCTCGGGCGAGGTCCAGTCGTGTCTGTCGAAAAGTTCCTCAAGCAACGCGCGGTCAGGATCACGGTCAACGGAAGCTACACGCTGCCGAACTGGTACGATGCGCAGGGCAAGCTGCGCACCTTCGCCTGCCGCACCACGCGCGTCTCGCCGTTCCGCATGATCGTGGACGTGCCCGTTGTCGGCAAGGTCGGCGACCGGTTGACGTCGTATTTCGAGGAGTTCGGCAAGTTCGAGGGCTGCATCACCGACACGATGAGCGGCAGCTTCCTGCTCGAGCTCGAGATGACGCATGCAAGGCGCGAGAAGTTCGCCGACAAGCTGACCTGGATCGAGAAGAAGCAGAAGGATCCCAGCGTCCGCGAGGCACGCAACAATCCGCGTTTCGTTCCGGTCGCACCGCATGCCATGCTGACGCTGGCGGACGGCACCGTGCAGAGCTGCTTCATCATCGATATGTCGCTGTCGGGCGCCGCGGTGTCCTCCGAGGTACAGCCGCCGATCGGCATGCCGCTGGCGATCGGGGCCTGTGTCGGGCGCGTGGTCCGGCATTTGCCGAACGGCTTCGCCATCAAATTCGTCGAGACCTACAAGCAAAGCGAACTGGGCCGCCTGATCGCGCGCAAGTCCAAGGACCTGCTGGTGGTGTCCGCCGACGCGGACCCTGTTGCCTGAACCGCCGGGCTCCGCCGCTTTGCTACAGCTGTTCCGGATCGTCGGCTGCGCGCATGCGCGCGATGCTGTCCTCGGCAGCAGTCGCACCGGCCGCCGCGATCGCAATCTCGCGCGCCAGGTTGGTGCATTCGGCCCACAGCAGGAAGAACACCAGCGGCGGCCGCTCGCGCGCCTCCAGCATCTGCCGGCAGCGCTCCGCGGCGCCGTCGAGCGCCCACCACTGCCGGGCGACGACCATGACCTTGCGGAAGCTTCGCAGCGTGCCGGAGAATTTCTGCGGATCGGCATTCACGATGGCGCCGCAATGGTTCAGCCAGTTCAGCGCGGCGTAGATTGCGATGCCGTAGTCCTCGATTGCGGTGCCGGTGAAATCGACCACGGTGTTGTCATGCGCGCGCTGGCGCAGGAAGGCATCGATCGTCTCGGCCTGGCGGGCCGGATCGGTCAGCAGCGCGGTATCCTTCCGCGGCACCATCGGGACATAGCGCATCGCTTCGAGGCGGGTGTGCTCCCAGATCGCCCTGGCATCGCCGAGCAGGTCGCCGGGCTTGCGCTTGCATGCCGGATAGACCAGCACGCCATTGTCGGCGAGATCGAGATAGCGCGGCACCACCTTGTCGAGCGCGGCGAGAAACGCGGATGGGTCGGTGAGGCCGCGCAAGTCGCTGGCGGCGTCCTCCGCTTGTGCAGGCTTGTTGACGCGTGTCCAGCCGAAATTGGCCATCCCCGGGCGCCCCGATCGCAACCTGCCGGTCAGGTTAGATGGAAAATGCGGCGATGCAAATGCGGCATTTGCCGCCATGCGGCCGTGCGTGCCGGCTGCTGCCGGTTGACGTGGGATAGCGCCGCGCCTAGCTCATGGTTAACCCTATGCAACGCAGGTTGCCGCCGCCTTCGGGACGTATCGCCATGACCGCGTATGATCGCCAATCGCATTGGCAGACCGTCTATCTGACCAAGGGCGAACAGCAGGTGAGCTGGTCGCAAGCCGATCCGCAGCCATCGCTGCGCCTGATAGAGTCCGTCGCGCCGGGCCGCGATGCGTCGATCATCGACATCGGCGGCGGGGCCTCGCGCCTCGTCGATGCGCTGCTGGCGCGCGGCTTTCATGATCTGACCGTGCTGGATCTCTCCGAGGCGGCGCTGGCGAGCGCGCGGGAGCGGATCGGCGCGGCAGGCGAAGCGGTGCGCTGGGTCGCCGATGATGCGACGGTCTGGCAGCCGCCGCGGGCCTTCGACATCTGGCACGATCGTGCGGCGTTTCATTTTCTGGTCGAGGAGAGGGACCGCGCGGCCTATCTCGACCGGCTGCATCGCGGCGTCAAGGCAAGCGGCCACGCCGTGATCGGCACCTTCGCGCTGGACGGTCCGGAGAAATGCAGCGGCTTGCCGGTGCAGCGCTATGATCCCGCAACGCTCAGCCGGGCCATCGGTCCGGCATTCGAATTGATCGCGCATGAGGCGCACCGGCACGTCACGCCCTGGGGCGCGACGCAGTCGTTCCAGTTCAGTGTGCTGCGGCGCAGGTGATAGGCCGCGGAGGAGAGGTGAGATGACGGACACGCCACGGACGATCGGCGAGATCGCGAGCTATCACGCCCATGTCTATTACGATCCCGCAACCAGCCGCGGCGAGGCCGAGCGCCTGCGCAGCTGGATGGGCGAGCGTTTCCTGGTCACGCTTGGGCGCTGGCACGACGTCAAAGTCGGCCCGCACGATCAGGCGATGTATCAGGTGGCGTTTGCCGCCGAGCTGTTTCCGACCCTGGTGCCGTGGCTGATGCTCAACCACGGCAGTCTGAGCATCCTGGTCCATCCTAACACGACCAATCCGCGCCGCGATCATCGCGACGATCCGCTCTGGATCGGCACGCCGCTCGCCGTCCATGCCGACAAATTGCCCGAAGAGGCCGAGATGGAGCAGGCGCCGGCGCCGAATACGTCGCCGACATTGCGTCCCTGAGCGCTGCCGGCCCGGTCGGCCGGATGCGTAAAGTTTGACGCAATTCAATTACAACCAAGTCGTTTCAAACTTATCGCGTTTTGCAACGTGAGGTTAAGTCACCGTTCCTAGGCTGACCCGACTATTTCAGGGTTGGGCGCATTGGGCATGTTCTTTTCATTCCGTAGCTGGGCGCTGTGGCGGGTCGTCGGCCCTCTGCTGGCGATCGTGCTGCTGCTGGGTGGCCTGTCGGCGGGCAGCCTGCAGGTGATGTCCGCGGTCAGGGCCTATGCGGCGGGCGAAAGCATGTGGTCGAAGGGGCAGAAGGACGCCATTCACTACCTCCAGACCTATGTCAGCACCGGTGCGCCGCTCTATTTGCAGAAGTTCGACGCCGCGATCGCGGTGCCGCTGGCCGATCGCACGGCGCGGCGCGCGCTGGAATCGCCGGGCAATAACGATGCCGTGGCCCGCGCCGGTTTCGCCAAAGCGGGCAATCATGATGACGACATCGGCGGCCTGATCTGGCTGTTCAAATATTTCCGCAAGATGCACCACGTGGCGGGCGCGGTGACGGCGTGGCGGAATTCGGACGCGCTGCTCGATCAATTGATCGAGATCAGGAACGAGGCCGCGAACGACGTCGCGCTGCATGATCCCTCTGCTGCGGCCATCAAGCACTGGGCCGAGCGGATCGGTGCGGTCGATGCCGCAATGAGCACGCTTGCCGTCGATTTCTCGGACGAATTGGGCAAGGCGTCGCGTCAGGTCTCCGCGCTGCTGCTGCTGGTCAATCTCGTGATCGCGGCCTGCCTTGCCGGCATCGTCCTGGTCCACACGCGGCGGATGCTGTGGCGGCGCTGGCTTGCCGAGACCGCGCTCGCCGTCGAGAAGGAGCGTGCCCAGCTCACGCTGGCCTCGATCGGCGACGCTGTCATCGTGACCACGCAGGACGATCGCGTCGGCTACATGAACGCCGCCGCAGAGCGGCTGATCGCGGCGGGGCAGGACGTGACCGGATGGCAGCTTTCGTCGCTGTTCAACATCGCCGAGCAGCCGGTGCGCGGATCGTTCCAGAGCGCGGATCACGATGACGAAAGTCGGCCGCAGCAGCGGCTCCTGGTGCGACCGGATCATTCCAGCGTGCCGGTCTCGGTGGTTGAGACCCCGATCGTGCATGAAGGCGAACCGTCCGGCCGTGTCATGATCATTCACGACATGACCGCCGAGCGGCGGCTGGTCGAGGAACTGGCGTGGGCCGCCTCGCATGACGCGCTCACCGGCCTTGCGAACCGGCGGCAGTTCGAGTTCGAGCTGCACAAGGCGATGTCGGGCGCACCGGCGGCGGGCGCCGATCTGATGCTGATCGACCTCGATCAGTTCAAGATCGTCAACGACACCTGCGGCCACATGGCCGGTGATCGGCTGCTGAGACAGGTGGCGCGGTTGCTGACCGCCGAGGTTGGCGACAGCGGGCTGGTCGCGCGTCTCGGCGGCGACGAATTCGGTATTCTGCTGCGCGACGACGGCTCCGCCACGCACGACGTTGCTGCCGACGTCGCGGAGCGGATCAGGGCGGTGGTCGAGCAGTCGAACTTCGTCCATGAGGGCTCGAGCTTCAGGATCAGCGCAAGCATCGGCCTGGTCGGGCTTGCCGACAGCGCCGGCGTGCAGGACGCGCTGCGGCTTGCCGACGTCGCCTGCTTCCTCGCCAAGGACAAGGGACGCAACCGCGTCCAGGAGCACCGTCCGTCCGATACCGGCATGGCGGTGCGGGTTGCCGAGATGAGCTGGGTCAATCGCATCCGCAAGGGATTGGACGAGGGCCGCTTCTGCCTTTACGAGCAGGAGATCCGCCCGGTGAACGGCGTGCTGAGGGGCAACGACCGGCGCGAGCTGCTGCTGCGCCTGCGCGACGAGAACGGCGCCCTGGTGCCGCCCGGCAGCTTCCTGCCGGCCGCCGAGCGTTACGGACTGATGCCGCTGATCGACCGCTGGGTGGTGCGCCGCGCCTTCGAGATCATCGCCGAGCGCAAGCACCATCCGCGCAAGATCGCGAGCTACGCCATCAACCTGTCCGGCGCCACCATCGGTGACAGCGACTTCGTCGACTTCGTCGCCGGGCTGTTCGCGCAGTACGACGTCCCGCCGGCGCTGGTCTGTTTCGAGATCACCGAGACCAGCGCGATCTCCAATCTCGACGAGGCACAGACGTTCATCGCGCGGTTGCGCGAGATCGGCTGCAGCTTCTCGCTCGACGATTTCGGCACCGGCATGTCCTCGATCGCCTATCTCAAGCACCTGCCGGTCGACATCATCAAGATCGACGGTTCGTTCGTGAAGGAGATCCTGAACAGCAAGGTCGATCGCGCGATGGTGGAGATGATCACCAAGACCGCGAAGATCATGCAGAAGCAGGTGGTCGCGGAGTTTGTCGAGAGCCTCGCGATCCTGGACGAGCTGCGCCAGATCGGGGTCGACTACGTCCAGGGTTACGCGATCGGGAAGCCGGTCCCGGTGCTGACCCTCCGGGAAGAAAAGATCGCCTGAGTCGCCGAAATTGTCCCGAATCGGGACTGTTTTGGCTGCTTCAGCCTGTCCAAGGCTGATTCTCCGGCACTTTCGATCCGAAAAACGTTTAAAAATCCTGTCGTTGCCCGCTCCGTCTCGATTATGCCTTACTCTAATTCCCTGATATGATGAGTGATCGGTGAATTCCACGTGGGCCGGGTAACAGGCCCCAGAGCACCGTACTTGGGGATGATGGGTCAACGTACGACGAAAGCTGCCGGGCGTAAGTCGAGCCGCGGCATGTCTCTGGTGGGCAGCACGGCGTTCGCCGTGACGGCGCTCGTCCTGTCGTCTGGCCTTGCCGCCTGGATGGTCGGCATCGATCCGACCGCATGGCTGCATGGACCGGCACTCGCCAACACCACCGCCTCGTTGAATTTCGACGACCGCTTCGGCTCTCGCTCCACCATCAACACGGCTTCGCTCTATTATCCTTTGCGCCGCGGGTTCCGTTCGAGCCGCGGCGATTTCAATTCCGAGTTCGGTCAGATCGAGGACGCGCTGTCCGGTCAGCTGCGTGACACGCAGACCGAACTGCCGAGCAACAGCGAGCCGGCGACGGCGTCGGTCGCCGCAACGACCACGATGACGACCGCACCCGCCGTGCCGATGCCGCGGTCGCGGCCGGCCGAGGCCAACCTGCTCGCGCGCAACGATCAGCCGCTGCCGCCGCAGGCGCCGGTGCAGCAGGGCGACAACCGGACCTTCCTGCAGAAGATCGCCGACATGATGCCGGGCAAATTGCAGCTGGCCTCGATCGATCCGAATGACGGCCTGTTGTCCGGCCCGAGCCCCGATCTCGGCAAGCTCGGTTATGACAGCACCACGGCGGTCTACGACATCACCGGCCGCATCGTGTACATGCCCGACGGCACCAAGTTCGAAGCGCATTCGGGGCTCGGCAATCTGCTCGACGATCCGGCACATGTGAATGCTCGCAACGCCGGTGCCACGCCGCCCGGCATCTATGAGATGAAGCCGCGCGAAAAGCTGTTCCACGGCGTGCCCGCGCTGCGCATGACCCCGGTCGACGGCAGCGATACGTTCGGGCGCGTCGGCCTGCTCGTCCACAGCTACATGCTCGGGCCGAACGGCGACTCCAACGGCTGCATCTCGGTCAAGCACTACGACAAGTTCCTGCAGGCCTACCGCAGCGGCATGATCAAGCGCATCGCCGTCGTCATCAGCATCAAGGATGTCCAGTCGGCCTCGACCCGCTCGGCGTCGAATTCCTAAGGCCGCCAGCAGTAGCGTCGCCAGCGGCGCTGGCGACTGATCTTGCCTCTTGATGCTTGGTCGGCGAGGACTGTTAGCCGAGTTCCCTCCTGACCATCGCGGCGGCGTCACACATCGCCTTCAATTTTCCGAACGCGACCTGCCGCGGCATGTATTTCATGCCGCAATCTGGCGCGACCACCAGCCGCTCCGCCGGCACATGCTTCAGGCCGTTGCGAATGCGATCGGCGACGACGGAGGCGGATTCGATCTCGGGATTGCCGAGGTCGAGCACGCCGAGCATGATCTTCTTCGACGACAAATCCCTGAGCACGCCGAGATCGAGCTTCGGCTGCGCCGCCTCGATCGAGATCTGGTCGGCGATGGTGTCGTCGAGCTCGGCGAGGAAGGAATAGCCGGCCGGCTTGGTCGAGCCCGGCACGACGGCGGCATAGCCGAAGCAGAGATGCACCACCGTCGGGACGGTGATGCCCTCGAGCGCGCGATTGATCGCCTTCACCGCATAGCGCTTCGCCAGGTCTGGATTGTTGCGGACCCAGGGCTCGTCGAGCTGGATGACGTCGGCGCCGGCCTTCTCGAGGTCGCGCGCTTCGGCATTGACGGCCTCGGCGAAGGCCATCGCGAGCTCCTCATCGTCCTTGTAGAATTCGTTCTTGGCCTGCTGGCTCATTGTGAACGGGCCGGGCAGTGTGATCTTGGCCGCGCGGTCGGTGTTCTTGCGCAGGAACTGCATGTCGTGCAGCTCGACCGGTCCCCTGCGCCTCACCGGGCCGACCACGCGCGGCACCGGCGTCTGCGTGTTGCCGGTGCGTGCGGTGATGACAGCGGGGTTGTCGGCATCGACGCCCTCAAGGGCGGTAGAAAACCGGTTGGAGTAGCTCTCGCGGCGGATTTCGCCATCGGTCACGATGTCGATGCCCGCGCGCTCCATGTCCCGGATCGCGACGATCGTCGCGTCGTCCTGTGCTTCCTCCAGATGCTCGGCCGGCAGTCGCCACATCGCGTGCATACGGGTGCGCGGCACCGATTTCGACAGCATCGCGCGATCGACCAGCCACTCGGGCTGCGGGTAGCTGCCGACGACAGTGGTCGGCAGCAGATGCGTGGGTAGGTTCATGATGTCCTCCTTCTCGTTGTTGTGTGGCCCGATCAAGCCGCGCGCGTTGCGGTTGCCGCGGTTTCGTCCTTCACCGGGTTGCGCAGCACGCCGATGCCGGAGATCTCGACCTCGACGACGTCGCCATCCTTCATCCACAGCGGCGGCGTGCGATAGGCGCCGACCCCGCCGGTGGTGCCGGTGACGATGACGTCACCCGGCACCAGCTCGGTGAAGGTCGAGCAATAGGCGATCAGGGTGGCGACGTCGAACACGAGGTCCGAGATCGGCGCGGCCTGCACCTCGATGCCGTTGAGCCGGGTCGCGATGTGCTGCTTGCTGATGTCCGTCAATTCGTCTGACGTCACCATCCAGGGTCCGAAGCCGCCGGTGCCGACGAAATTCTTGCCCGGCGCGAATTGCGAGGTGTGGCGCTGCCAGTCGCGGATGCTGCCGTCATTGTAGCAGGCATAGCCGGCGACATGGCCGAGCGCGGTCTCGCGCGGGATGCGGCGGCCGGCCCTGCCGATGATGACGGCCATTTCGCCCTCATAGTCGAAGCGCTCGGATTCCAGCGGCCGGATCATCGGCTGCCCGGCGCCGACCTGGCTGTTGGCGAAGCGGGTGAAGATCATCGGATGCGGCGGCGTCGGATGGCCGCTCTCGGCAAGGTGCGTCGCATAGTTGACGCCGATGCAGAAGATCTTGTCCGGATCGGGAACGGTCGGCAGCAGCTCGACGTCCTTCAGCGCGCAATCGGCGGGTTCGCTCTGCAGCTTCCTCAGCTCACTCAGCGAACCCGTCGTCAGCAGCGCCTTCAGCGTCGGATACGCCTTCAGCCGCTTGCCGGCGTCGATCACCCCGGCATCGGCCACGATGCCGTAGCTTGCGGTGCCTGCCGCCTTGAAACTTGCGATCTTCATGGTCTCTCACTCTCTTCGATGGAGGAAACATAATCCAGGATGGGAAGCGCGATTTCGCCGTTGCGCATCGGCACGCATTGCGGCGGAAAATCCTGGCGGAAGCGGGCGCCGTTGGCCGCGGCGCGATCGAGGAAATCGTCGAGATGCGCCATCGCGCCGGTCGGCAGGTCGTGCAACACCAATAGCGTCCATGGCTGCGTGCGGCATTGCTCGAGGGCGCGCTCGGTCCAGCCGTCGGGATCGTCCCAGTCGTGCGGGATCGCGTTCCAGAGCACACAGCTGTGCTTGTGTTGCGCGAGATAGTCGACCACGGAGGGTTTCAAGAGCCGGCCGTCGAGATTGCCGCCGGCGCCGAACGGCCGGAACCAGCGGTTGGGATGGGCTAGCTCGCCGATCACAGCCTGGGTCCGGCCGATTTCGCGCTGCGCCGTGTCCACGCCAGGTTGCAGACCGAGCGGCGTGCTGTGCGTGAAGGTGTGATTGCCGATCCAGTGGCCTTCGTCGTGCGCGCGGGCGGCGAGGCGGCGGCGTTCGGGATCGCCGAGCTTCTCGCCGATCACGAAGAACGCGGTCTTGATGCCGCGCTCGCGAAGGACATCGAGCACAAGCGGCGTCACATCGGGTTCGGGTCCGTTGTCGAACGTCAGGGTGAGGTCGAACACGCAGCGATCTCCTTACGTCGCCGGCTGCATCGCGCCGGAGCCGACCTCGTCGGCGGCGCTCTGGCCGGCGCGCGTTCCGGTCTGCCAGATCGCGGCCTTGCGCTCGACCCAGCGGATCGCGGTGTTGAAGGCGATCGCCATGAACAACACCAGCAGCACGCCGGCGAACACGTGCGGGCTGTCGAGAATGGTGCGGTAGCGCGAGATCAGATAGCCGATCCCCGCCGAGGAGATCAGCATCTCCGAGACCACCACGCCGACGATGACGAGCGCGCCGCCGATCCGCAGGCCCGACAGCACGGTCGGGATCGCGGCGGGAATGATGACGCGGACCAGCCGCTGGCTCAGCGTCGCGCCCATGCTGCGGGCGGCGAGCAGCAGCTGTGGGTCGATGGTCTGGATTCCGGCCGCGGTCGCCAGCATGGTCGGCAGGAAACCGTAGATCGAGGCGAAGGCGATCTTGGACTCCGAACCGATGCCGAGCCATACGGTGAACACGGGATAAAGGATCACGAGCGGCACCGCATAGAGGCTCGAGACCATCGGCATGATCAGGAGGCGCGGGCGCGGCAGGCTGCCGACGACGGCGCCGAGCAGGATGCCGCCGCCGCAAGCGAGCGCCATCGAGACCGCGACCTCGTAGAGCGTCACCGCCAGCGCATGGCCATATTCGGCGGCCTCGTTCCAGCCGGCGAGCAGGGTCGAGGACAGCGATGGCAGGAACAGCTCGGGGATCAGGCCGGTGCGCGGCAGCAGCTCCCACAGCATCAGCAGTCCGATCACGATCAGATGGTGAAGGGTTTTCGCGCTCATCGCCGCCTCACGCCGATTTGCGGATGTGCCGCCAGATGCGGTCGCGCAGCGCGCCGAAGGCATCTCCGCTCAGCATCTCGTAGGTCCGCGGCCGCGGTAAGTTAACCTGCAGCTGATCGACGATGCGGCCCGGCCGCGGCGACATCACGATCACCTCGTCGGCGAGATAGACCGCCTCGGTCAGGCTGTGGGTGACGAACACGACCGTCTTGCCGGTCGCGGCCCAGATCCGCAGCAGCTCGTCGCCCATCGTCATGCGGGTCTGCTCGTCGAGCGCGGCGAACGGCTCGTCCATCAACAGTACTGGCGGATCCTGCACCAGGCCGCGCGCGATCGAGACGCGCTGCTTCATGCCGCCGGACAGCTCGTGCGGGTGGCGTTTGCCGAAGCCTTCGAGCCCGACCAGCTTGAGCGCGTCCTGCGCCTTGGCCCGGCGCTCCGGCTTGGCGACGCCGCGCAGTGCCAGCGGAAACTCGACATTGTCTTCGGCAGTCAGCCATGGAAACAGGCTCGCTTCCTGAAACACGACGCCGACGCGGTCCGGGTCAGGCTGCGGGATCGGTGCACCGTTGATGGTGATGGTGCCTGCGGTTTGCGCGCGCAGTCCGGCCATCATCATCAGCAGCGTGGACTTGCCGCAGCCGCTCGGGCCGACCAGCACGACGAAGCGTCCCGGCTTGATGTCGAGCGAGACATCCTCCAGCGCGACGACGTCCTGGGACTTGGTCCGGAATACCTGGCCGACATTCCTCACCTCGATCGCGCCGGCGCGCGGCGGAGGCTTCAACGGTGTCACGTTCGCCAATGGCTGCATCGTGTTTCCACCCATCTGATCAGTTCATTGAAGGTCATGGCGATCGCGGCCACCATCACGACGCCAGCGAGCAGCTGCTTCATCTGGAAATTCTCGCCCCAGGTCGCGATCTGGTGGCCGATGCCGTCGCGCGAGGCATACATCTCGGCGAGGATCACGCCGGTCAGGTTGAAGATCATCGAGATCCGCAGCGCTTCCAGCAGCACCGGTAGCATGCTCGGCAGATAGACGCGGAATGCGGTCTGAGTGCGCGTGGCGCCGTAGGAGCGGGCGACCGTCAGGTGCTCGACCTTGACCGATTCCACCGCCGTCGTGGTCGACATGATCACGATGAAGATCGTCGAGAAGAAACCGAACCCGACCTTCTGGGCGAAGCCGACGCCGAACACCAGGATGAACATCGGCAGGAAGATCGACTTCGGGATGCTGAAGGCGAAGAACAGCAGCGGCTTTGCGACGTCGGCAAAATAGCGGTTCTCCGCGATCAGGAAGCCGATCAGCGCACCCATCGGCACTGCCAGCGCGAAGGCGGTCAACACCTCGGTCGCGGTCACCAGAAGGTCGGTCCGGACGCTCGACCGTTGCAGCAGATCGCCGAGCGTTGCGAGCGTATCCGATGCCGACGGCAGCAGGCGCGGATTGACGAGCCCGGTCCGCGACAGCATTTCCCATAGCGCGAAGATCGCGATCACGATCGCGACCCGCGCGAGCTTGATGGTGAGGGTGGCCTGCATCCTATGGCTTGGTCGGAACCGGCTTGAACTTGGTCGAGATCACATCCTCGACCGGAACGATGTCCTTCAATCCGCCGAGCTTGGCGAGATCGAGCGATAGCTGCACGGCCGCCGACACATTGGCCGCGCCCATGTCGCCGTCCGTCTCGAGCTTCATGATGGTGTTGTCGTATTCCATCGCAGCGATCTCGGGCGGCATCTCGTAGAGCTCGGCGATCAGCTTCACGGTGACGTCGCGATTGGCGCGCATGAACTGCACGGCGCCATAGAGCGCATTGACGGCCTTCTGCACCACGTCCGGCTTGGCCTCGGCGAACTTGTCGAGCACGATCCAGCCCGCGGTGAGGTTCGGCGGTGCCGCGGTCGCATAGTCGAGAATGGTCTTCGCTTCGCCCGACTTCGCGACCTGGAAGCTGAGCGGCGAATAGACCACCGCGGCATCGACGTTACCGGCGAGCAGGTTCGGCACCAGGCCGCCGCCGCCGACCGGCACGCGGGTGAAGTCGATCTTCTTGTCCTGGATGGTCCAGAGCGCGAGCAGGTCGGAGCCGGAGCCCGCTGCCGTGATCCCGACCTTCTTGCCGTTGAGATCCTTGACCTCGAGCGTCGACTTGGCAGGCACCATCAGCTGCCAGCCGAAATTGCCCATCGCAGCATTGGCGACGATCCGCGACATCACGCCTTTCTTGCGGCCGGCTGATACCAGCGACGGCGGATCGAGGATGATGTCGGCGGCGCCTGCCGCCATGCCCTCGAAGGTCTCGGCGCCGCTGCGGTAGACCGTCAGTTCCGCCTTGATGCCTTCCTTCTCGAACAGCTTCTGCCGGACCGCGGTCTCGGCGATGGTCGTCGGCCAATAGGTCTTGGTCGGCAGGCCGACGCGGATCGTGTCGGCCGCGAAGGCCGGGCCAGCCAGCAAGGTGGTGGCGATCAGGGTTGCCAGCGCGCGGCGGCGCGTGATGCTCATTGTTCTGTTTCTCCCGGATATCGATTGTTGTTGTTGTTGTTTTCGGCGCTTTGTGCGTCACAGATCAGGACGTGCCGTTGACCTCCGCAATGCGCGGAGCAGCGAGCTCGACGAATTCCTTGGTGATGCCAAAGTGCTTTGACAATGCACAAACTGCCGCATCCGCATCGCGCGCGAAAACCGCGTCCACAATCGCGGCGTGCTCGGCCTGGACGTCGCGCGCCCTGCCGACCTCGCGGCGGATCGAAAGCCGCCGGTAGCGTTCGCTCTGCTCATGCAGCACGTCGCGGAAGCCGAGCAGCCATTGCGACCCGCAGGCGTTGACCAGCGCGCGATGGAAAATGCGGTGGCGGACCACCCATTCTTCGTAGTGCACGGTGGGGTCGTCGGGATAGCGATGCGGCACGGCCTTCAGCGATTCCCAGGCCGCGGCGACCGACGACAGCCAGGTCTCGTCGCCGCGCTCGATCGAGCGCCGCAATGCCAATCCCTCGATGTCGATCCGGGTCTGCGTGACGTCGGCGAGATCGGCGAGCGAGACCGGGCAGACGCGAAAGCCGCGCTGGTCGGAGGCCTGCACCAGGCCGTCGGCCACCAGGCGCGACAGCGCCTCGCGGACGGCGGCGAGGCTGACCGAGAACTGCTTGGCGAGGCCTGAGATGTGCAGCTTCTGGCCCGGAAGCAGCCGTGTCGACAGGATGTCGGCCCGCAGCCGCTCCTGAACCGCCGATGTCAGGCTTCGCGGCCCCTCGCCCGCCAAGCCCTCGCGAAAACTCAACCCGATATTCATGGCCGGGCAGACTGGCCGACGACCGGATCGTCGTCAATCGAAAATCGATTTTATTGGACGGGCGATCTAGTTCTGCCTTTTTATGTATACTGGATTGGACTTGTGTCGGCCTTACCTACCGAAAATCTCATATGATTTGCCAAATTCCCGGCATTGATGTATACAAGAGGAATTCAGAAGAGGGAGGAATCGATGCCAAAGCCCTTTCCCATGAACGCGTGGTACGCGGCCGGCTGGGATGCCGAGATCAAGCACGCGCTGCTGCCGCGGACGATCTGCGGCAAGCATGTCGTGATGTACCGCAAGGGCGACGGCGAGGTGGTGGCGCTCGAGGATGCCTGCTGGCATCGCCTGGTGCCGCTCTCCAAGGGCCGGCTCGATGGCGATACCGTGGTCTGCGGCTATCACGGCCTGAAATACAATGCGCAGGGCCGCTGCACCTTCATGCCCTCGCAGGAGACGATCAATCCGTCGGCCTGCGTTCGCGCCTATCCCATCGTCGAACGCCATCGCTTCATCTGGCTCTGGATGGGCGATCCCGCGCTGGCCGATCCGGCGCTGGTGCCCGACATGCACTGGAATCACGATCCGGCCTGGGCCGGCGACGGCAAGACCATTCATGTCAAATGCGACTACCGGCTCGTCGTCGACAATCTGATGGACCTGACGCACGAGACCTTCGTGCACGGGTCGAGCATCGGCAATGATGCGGTCGCCGAAGCGCCGTTCGACGTCACCCATGGCGAGAAGACCGTCACCGTCACGCGCTGGATGCAGGGCATCGAGGCGCCACCATTCTGGGCCAAGCAGTTGCAGAAGCCGGGCCCGGTCGATCGCTGGCAGATCATCCGCTTCGAGGCGCCGTGCACCGTCAATATCGACGTCGGCGTCGCGCCGGCCGGATCGGGCGCGCCTGAGGGCGATCGTTCGCAGGGCGTCAACGGCTATGTGCTCAACACCATCACGCCGGAGACCGAGAAGACTTGCCATTACTTCTGGGCCTTCGTCCGCAATCACCGCATCACCGAGCAGCGTTTGACCAGCGAAATCCGCGACGGCGTCGCCGGCATCTTCCACGAGGACGAGATCATCCTGGAAGCGCAACAGCGCGCGATGGACGAGAATCCGGACCGCGTGTTCTACAATCTCAACATCGACGCCGGCGCGATGTGGGCGCGGCGCGTCATCGACCGCATGGTGGCGAAGGAGAATCCGTCGCAGCAGCTGCAGGCGGCGGAGTAGGCCGTATGGCGGAACGCGAATCCGATCGCTCCGTGTCGCAGACCGTGCGGGCGCAGCTCGCGCTGCGCGACCTCGTGCTCTCCGGCCGGCTGCGGCCGGGCGAGCGCATCTCCGAGCTGCAGGCGGTCGAGATCACCGGGGTGTCGCGCACGCCGGTGCGGATGGCGCTGGTCCGGCTGGAGGAGGAAGGCCTGCTGGAGGCGATCCCGTCCGGCGGCTTCATGGTCAAGGCATTTTCCGAGCGCGACATTCTCGATTCGATCGAGCTGCGCGGCACGCTGGAGGGGCTGGCCGCGCGCTTTGCCGCCGAGCGCGGCGTCCCGTCGCGCGATCTCGAGCCGCTGAAGGAATGCCTCAACGAGATCGACGGCCTGGTGCGGCAGGATCCGATCTCGGTGGAAGCGTTTTCGTCCTATGTCGCGCTCAACGCGCGCTTCCACGCGCTGCTCACCGAGCTGTCGCGCAGTCCGCCGCTGATCCGGCAGATCGACCGCGCCTCGGCGCTGCCGTTCGCCTCGCCGAGCGGCTTCGTGATGGCGCAATCGGCCCTGCCCGAGGCGCGCCAGATCCTGTTGATCGCGCAGGATCATCACCGCGTGGTGGTCGACGCGATCGAGAACCGCGAGGGCGCGCGCGCCGAGGCGGTCATGCGCGAGCACGCCCGGCTTGCGGCGCGCAATCTGCGGCTCGCGCTGCGCAACCGCACCCATCTCGATCTGCTGCCGGCACTGGCGCTGATCACATCAGGCTGAACGGAGCGCGCCATGCGGTTCATCGAAACCTGGACATCCGCCACGCTGCTGGCAGTGCGCGACCTCACACCCGCGATCCGCGAATTCCTGCTGCGGCCGGATCATTTCACCGGCACGCCCTATCCCGTCGGCAGCCATATCGATGTCGGCGTCACCATCGACGGCCAGCCGCAAGTCAGGTCCTATTCGCTGGTCGGCGAGGTCGATGCGCAGGGCTACCGGATCGCGGTGCGGCGCGCGCCGGATTCCCGCGGCGGCTCGCGCTACATGTGGTCGCTCGCGCCGGGGGCGCGGCTCAACATCACGCAGCCCGCCTCGCTGGTGCAACTGGACT
This sequence comes from Bradyrhizobium sp. NAS96.2, assembly GCF_001908235.1. Classification (GTDB taxonomy): domain Bacteria; phylum Pseudomonadota; class Alphaproteobacteria; order Rhizobiales; family Xanthobacteraceae; genus Bradyrhizobium. The sequence goes on along the minus strand of NZ_LGHK01000071.1, from coordinate 89,238 downwards.
GGACGCGGCGGCAGTTCTGCCTGATCGCGGGCGGCGTCGGCATCACGCCGATCGTCGGTGCGGCGCAGGCGCTGGCCCGCCGCGACGCCGGGGTGACGCTGCACTATGCCGTGCGCACGCGCGGCGATGCGGCCTATCTCGATATGCTCGAACGTTTGCTCGGCGAGCGCCTCATCGTCCATGCCGGCGACGAGGGCCGGCGGCTCGACCTCGAACGCGCCTTCGCAAACCTGCCGCAGAATACGATGACGTTGTTCTGCGGCCCGATGCGGATGCTCGATGCGGCGCGGCGCGCCTGGGAAGCCTCAGGCCGCTCGATGACCGATCTGCGTTACGAGACATTTGGATCGAGCGGGCTGTTGCCGACCGAGGCGTTCCGGGTGCGGCTCGCGGGCCAAGGGGGCGAGTTGGGCACCGAGTTCGTGATCCCGCACGACCGCTCGATGCTGGACGTGCTCAACGACGCCGGCCATGAGGTGATGAGCGACTGCCGGCGCGGCGAATGCGGCGTCTGTGCGCTCGACGTCGTCGACGTCGACGGCGAGATCGACCATCGCGACGTCTTTTTCAGCGCGCATCAGAAGCGGGAAAGCCGCAAGATCTGCGCGTGCGTTTCGCGTGCCCGCGGCACCATCACGGTGGATACCCTGCATCGCGCCGACGCGCTCTAATCTTTACAGCGTCACGATTCTGCCTCCGTCGTCATTGCGAGGAGCGATAGCGACGAAGCAATCCATCCAACCGCATTTGCGGGCAGATGGATTGCTTCGCTTCGCTCGCAATGACGGCTGGAGCCGTTCACAGCCGCGCAGGATCAGGGAAAAGCATCTGTGATGCGTATGGCTCACGCGACCGACAAGTGCGTGGGTGTTCGACCAGGTTACGCCGCGTGCACCGAGTGCTGCGGATCGTGATCGAGCAGTGCGGTGATCTCGCTGGCGGACATCGGCCGGCCGATCAGATAGCCCTGGACCTCGTCGCAGCTGGTCTGGCGCAGATATTCGAGCTGATCGGCGGTCTCGACGCCTTCGGCCACGACGCCGATCTGCAGGTCCTGCGCGAGGCCGATCACCGATTTGACGATCGCCGCGCAGTCCGGCTGGGTCAGCATGTCCCGGATGAAGGATTGATCGATCTTGATGCGGCTGAACGGCAGCTTGCGCAAATAGGTCAACGACGAGAAGCCGGTGCCGAAATCGTCGAGCGCGACGGTCAGGCCGAGCTCGAGCAGCCCGTTCAGGATCGCGGGCGCGGATCCATATTTCGAGATCAGCATCGATTCGGTGATCTCGATCTCGAGCCTATCAGGCGCGACGTTCGCCTCGGCAAGCGCCTCGACGATGGTCTGCAGGATGCCGACGTTCTGGAACTGGACCGCGGAGAAATTCACCGCGATCCTGATGTCGTCCGGCCAGCGCGACAGCATCGCGCAGGCGTGGCGGATCACCCACTCGCCGAGCTGGTGGATCAGGCCGCTCTCCTCCGCGATCGGAATGAAGACGCTCGGCGGGATCAGGCCGCGTGCCGGATGCTGCCAGCGCAGCAGCGCCTCGAAGCCGGTGATGCGGCCTTTGCGGATGTCGAGGAACGGCTGGTAGACGAGAAACAGCTGGTCTGCCTCGATCGCTTGTTCCAGATCGCGCTGCAACGCGCGGCGGTCGCGCGCCGATTGGTCGTCGCTCGCCTCGAAGAAGCAGATCGTGCCGGGGCCGGACTTCTTCGCCCGGTAGAGCGCGATGTCGACATGCTTGAGCAGATCGTGCGACGTGTTGCCGTCCCGCGGCGCGAGCACGATGCCGATGCTGATCGCGCTTGATATCTCGAATCCGTCGATCGGGAATGGATCGGCGAAGGCCGCGACGAACCGTTCGGCGATCGCGAGCACGTCCTCGGGCCGGGTCAGATTGGACATGATCAGCGCGAACTCGTCGCCGCCGATCCGCGCGACATGCTCGGCAGCGCGCGTGCAGCGCTGCAACCGGGCCGCGACCTGCACCAGGAATTCGTCGCCGGCCGGACGGCCGAACCTGTCGTTGACCTCCTTGAAGCGATCGAGATCGAGGAGCAGCACGGCGAATTCCTCGCCCGAGCGCGACAGGCGGTTCAGCGCGCCGCTGAGCGCCTCGTTGAAGGCGACGCGGTTCGGCAGATGCGTCAGCGGATCCTGCCGCACCGTCCGCTCGGCCTCATGCTGGGCGATGATGCGCCGGCGGAACTCGAACGCATTGACGAACACGCCGCGCAGCAGCACGGAGCCGTAGACCAGTACGAGGACCGCCATCAGGAGATAGATGAAGTCGCCGTCGCGGCCGAGGCAGATCGCGGTACCGACGAAGATCGGCGCGGTGAACGCGATCGCGGCGATCGGAATGGTGGAGAAGGCGAAGGCTCCGCCGGCCAGCATTCCCGCGCAGAGACACGTGATCACCAATTGTGCGCCGCTCGATGCGTTCGCGAAGAAAGCGACGGGGACGACGCCCCAGGCGGCGCCGAGCGCCAGCGCATTGCGCACCAGCCGGTACATGGTTCGGCGCGAGACGAATTGCGGCTTGGCGATGCGGTGCGACGCGCGTGCCTGCAGGCCGAAGAACAGCGCCGCGCCGCTCACGGCGGCCGCCCACACCAGCGCAAAGGCCCAGTCGGGCGATTGCCACAACGCAGCGGCGAGCACCAGCGCGTTGCAGGCGTTGGCCAGCATGATGCCGAAGGAATAGCCGAGCACGAGCGAAACCTGCTCGGCACGGATGTGGCCGGCAAGCGCTTCGTCCGTCGGTGGTGCGCCGAAGGCCGCGAGGTCACCGGCGAACAGGGCCGCGAAATATGATCTGAGATAGGTACGCATCTCACTACGTTGCCTGCGCGTCACGACGTCGCCTGCGCGGTTGGCCATGGCGCAGCGCCGAAGAATTCTCTGCAAACCTTTGACAAACTATGAACTATTGGAACAGACCGTGCCACGGTGGGCTCACGTTTCGGTTCCACCGGCGGGCATTGCTAACAAATCGATACAAATGCGTGACGCGACGTCACGGACCGGCAGAGTTTGCGCAGCACGCTGCTTGATCGCCCGCCGGTTTTTCGCAATGAGTTGGGTTCCCGCGAACGGCAAAACCAGAAGGTACACATGAGCTTGCCGACCACGAACCACGATCCCGGGTTTCGTATCACGCGAGCGAGCCATGTGGTGCTCACCGTCCGCGACCTCGCGGCGAGCCGGCAGTTTTACGAAAAGGTGATCGGGCTGATCCTGACCGCGGAGCAGGGTGACACGCTCTACTTCCGCGGTGTCGAGGAGGCCTGTCATCACAGCCTTGTGTTGCGCAAGGGCGAGGGCGCCGTCTGCGCGCGGCTTGGCCTGCGGGTGTTCAGGGACGACGACCTCGACCGGCTCAAGGCTTTCTTCGAAGCGCATGGCTGCGAAGCCGCCTGGGCCGAAGTGCCACATCAGGGCCGCACGCTGCTTGCGACCGATCCGGCGGGCACTCCGCTGGAGTTCTGCGCGACCATGCCGGTCGAGCCGCGCATGATCACGCAATTCAGCCGCCATGCCGGCGGCTCGGCGCTGCGGCTCGATCACTATCAGGTGCTGACGCCCGACGTGCGCAAGGCGTGCGAGTTCTACACCGCGGCCGGCTTCCGGCTCAGCGAATATATCGCGCCGGCCGGCACCTTCGATCTGCGCGGCGTATTCCTGCAGCGCAAGGGCAATCCGCACGACATCGTGTTCTTCAACGGCGCCGGACCGCGGCTGCACCATTTCGCGTTCCTCGCGCCCGAGGTCCATCATTTGCTGAACGCCTGCGATCTCGCCGGCGAACTCGGCTATGGCGCGGCCGTCGAACGCGGCCCGGGGCGGCACGGGCCGGGACACGCGATGTATGTCTATATGCGCGATCCTGACGGGCATCGTGTCGAGCTGTTCAACACGCATTACCAGATCATGGACATCGAGAACGAGCCGATCGGCTGGGATCCGTCCGACCACAAGATCTCGTTTCCATGGGGACTGCCGGCGCGGCAGGCCTGGTTCGAGGAGGCGACGCCGTTCGAAGGTGTTCTGATCCGCGAGCCGCAGCTGAAGCCGAAGCCGCTGACGCTCGAGAGCTACCTCGCGAAGTAGCATGTCGTTGTCTGTCGCAAATCCCACCTATGATGCGGCGATCGTCGGCCTCGGACCGGTCGGCGCCATCTTCGCCAATCTGCTGGCGAAGGCCGGCTTGCGCGTCGCCGTCGTCGAGCGCGTTGCGGATATCTACGACAAGCCACGCGCGATCACGCTCGATCACGAGGCGCTGCGCGTGCTGCAGGCGGTCGGGCTCGGCGATTTCATGGAGCAGGCGATCGCCCCGCATAACGGCTCGCACTATCTCGGCGTCGACGGCGAGATCATCAAGATCTTCGATCCGATGCCGCCGCCGTTTCCGCTCGGCTGGATCCCGAACGTGACCTTCGTGCAGCCCGACGTCGAGCAGGCGCTGCGCGACAGGCTCGCCGAATATCCGCATGTCGACGTTTTCCTAGCCGCAGCAGGCGTGGCACTGCAGCAGGACGAGCGCGCGGTGACGTTGACCGCGCGTCGCGAGCGCGGTGAGGAGTTCCTGATCCGCGCGCGCTATCTGGTCGGCTGCGACGGCGCCAACAGCTTTGTCCGCAAGCAGCTCGGCATTGGCCTCGACGACCTTGCCTTCGACGAATGGTGGATGGTGGTCGACACGCTGACCAGCGATCCCGCCAAGCGGCCGGCCAAGAGCTTTCAGTATTGCTGGCCGTCGCGTCCCGGCACCTTCGTGCCGGGCCCGCGCAATCTGCGGCGCTGGGAGATCAAGCTGCTGCCGGGCGAAGATCCCGAGGCGGCCGGTGCACCCGACAATGTGGTGAAGCTGCTCAAAGGCTTCACCGACATCTCCGACCTCACGATCTGGCGCTCGGCGGTCTATCGCTTCCACGCCCTGCTTGGCCAGCGTTGGCGCGACCGCCGCGTGCTGCTGATGGGCGATGCCGTGCATCAGACGCCGCCGTTCCTCGGGCAGGGGCTGTGCGCGGGCATCCGCGATGCCGTGAACCTTGCCTGGAAGCTGAGGTTGGCGCTGCGCGGTGATGCCGCCGAGGCGCTGCTCGACAGTTACGAGATCGAGCGCAAGCCGCATGTCCGCGCCGTCGTCGCCAGCGCCAAGGAGTTCGGCAAGATCATCGGCGAGCTCGATCCGGTGGCGGCGGCCGAACGCGACCTGCGGCTGCGCGCCGATCTGAAAGCCGGCAAGGCCGAAACCATCCGGCAGAAATTCATCCCCGATCTCGTCTCCGGTTTGATCGCGCGCGATGCTGTCCTTGCCGGGCGGCTGTTCGTGCAGCCGCATGTGCGCGCACCGGGCGGGCGGACATGCCGGCTCGACGATCTGCTTAGGCCGGAATTTGCGATCGTGACGGCGGCCGCGGAGCCGATGGCGTGGCTATCGGACGCGTCCCGTGCCGCCTGGCAGCATCTCGCCGGCGAGCGCGTCGTCATCACCACATCAGGTGAAAGCGGCGATGCCGACGGCATTCTGAGCGTGGTGGAGCGTGACGGGCTGTTCGCCGACTGGATGCGGCAACACGGCGCCGCGGCGGTCATCGTGCGGCCCGATCGTTACGTCTTCGGGGCCGCCGGCAATGCCGACGAGCTCAATATGCTCGTCGGTCAACTGCTCGAAGCTCTCGGCGCGGCACCTTCATCAATTCCGGCGACACGCGTCACTTCTTGATATCGGCTGCGACCAGCACGCGGTGGCCGTGCAGCAGCTCCTGCAAGGCCTGCAGCGCCGCGACGCCGCATTGGGTGTCCTGCTCGCCATTGCCGCCGCTGAGCCCGATGCCGCCGACCACCTCGTCGTCGACGACGATCGGAAAGCCGCCGACGAACACCGCAAACTTTCCGTCGAAGCTCCACTGGATGCCGAAGGCCTCGTTGCCGGGCAGGGCAGGTCCGTTCGGCAGCTGGTTGAACAGATGGGTGGAGCGCTTGTGGCCGGCCGCGGTGAACGCCTTGTTCCAGGCGATCTGCGGGCCGGTGATCCGCGCGCCATCCATCCGCTCCAGCGCCAGCGGATAGCCGCCGTCGTCGGTGACGCAGACCGTCTCCGCAACGCCGATCTCGGCGGATTTGCGGATCGCGGCGGCGATCATGTGGCGGGCTTCGGCAAGTTCGAGCTTGAATGTCTGTCTCATTGCTATCTTCCGGGATTGGGGCCGTCTATCGTGGCTCAGATGCCGCGGTAGACCGTCTTGATCTGGGTGTAGAATTCGAGGCCGGTGCGGCCGGACTCGCGGAATGTCGAGGTGCTCGACCGTTTCAATCCGCCGAACGGCGCGTTGATCAAATTGCCGGTGGTGGTGCGGTTGATCTTGACGGTTCCGGACTGGATGTCGCTCGCGAAATCATGCATCGCGCGCGGGCTGCGCGTCACGATCGCGGCCGACAGCCCGTATTCGCTGGCATTCGCCTTGGCGATCGCATCGGCGTAGCTGTCGACCTCGATGATCGCGATCACTGGGCCAAAGATCTCCTCGCGAGCGATCGTCATCTCCTGGGTCACGTCGGTGAAGATCGCGGGTGAGACGAAGTATCCGCCGTCATAGGCGGCGCCGGTGAGCCGGTCGCCGCCATAGAGATGCGTCGCTTCCCGTTTCCCGATCGCGACATAGCGCAGCACGGTTTCAAGCTGCTTCGCCGTGGCCAACGGCCCCATCTCCATCCCGCTGGTGAGGCCGCTGCCGATCTTGATCGCCTTCACCTTTGCGAGCAGCCGAGCGGTGAACTCGGCCCGCACCTGCTTCATGACCAGCACCCGGCTGGTGCCGGTGCAGGCCTGGCCGGCCAGCGACAGGCCGCCCTTGGCGGTCAGATCGACCGCCAGATCGAGGTCGGCGTCGTCCATGACGATCAGCGGATTCTTGCCGCCGAGCTCCATCTGCGTGCGGGTCACAAAGCTGACCGCACGGCAGATCTGTTCGCCGGCGGACGTCGATCCGGTGAAGGAAATCGCGCGAATGACCGGAGGCTCGGTGATATCAGGCCCGATCTCGCCGGCCTTGCCGGTGATGAAGTTGAGTACGCCCTTCGGCAAGCCCGCGACCATCAGCGCCTCCGCCAGGCGATAGCCGCTGAGCGGCGCGTCGGACGACGGCTTGAACACCACCGTATTGCCGGTGATCAGCGCCGGCGCGATCTTGCGCGCCGGAATCGAAATCGGAAAATTCCAGGGCGTGATCACCGACACGACACCGAGCGGCTCGCGCAGCGTATAGACCGTCATGTCCGCATCGTCGTTCGGAAACACCTCGCCGGTGAGCGACTGTCCCTCGACGGCATAGAAGCGCAGGGTCTGGGCCGAGCGCAGCACCTCGTCGCGGGCGAGGCCGAGCGATTTGCCCATCTCCCGCGTGATCTCCAGCGCGATCTGATCTGCGCGCGCCTCGAGATGATCGGCGGCCCGGTTCAGGATGGCGGCGCGCTTCGTGATCGGCGTCCGCCTCCAGCGTGCGAACGCGGCGGCTGCGGCATTGACGGCCGCCTGCGCATCGGCGGCGGTGGATTGCTGGAAGTGCCCGACCAGGTCGGAGTTGTCGGCGGGATTGATGTTCGCGAACAGTCTGCCGGAAGGACTTGAGATTCGTTCGCCGGCGATCAGGTTCGGAAACTCCTCGGTGTCAGCTGCGCCCTCTGTGGAGGGGGGGCGCATTTCGTACCGTCGTTTCAGCTATTGTCACAGGATTCTCCTCAGTGCCAGATCAGGACCGCGCAGACGGTCGATATCGCCAGCCCGGTCAATACGGGGACCATCGCGATCCGCACGATCTGGAACACGGGGACGCGCGCGAAGCCGGCGACCGCAATCAGCGACGACCAGGCCACCAGGGTGCCGCCGCCGGTCCACACCGCGCCCATCTGGCCGATCGCGGCGAGCGTCGCGGGCTGCATTCCGACCGACGGCGCCAGCGCACCGGAAAGTGAGCCGGTCAGCGGCAAGCCGGCAAAACCCGAGCCGTCGATGCCGGTGATCATGCCTGATATCAGGATGCCGAAGGCGACGAAGAATTCGTTGCCCGGGATCCAGGCCTGGGCGGTCTGGATCAGTTCGAACAAAAGGCTCGGCGCCTGGGCCGCCGGAACTCCGAGGATCGGCGCAGAGAGGCCCGGCTCGGCGCCGAGAAAGAAGAAGCCCGCGATCGGCAGCACGGAGCCCATCGCCTTGAAGGCGAACACGAAGCCTTCGGTGACGTGGTCGGCGCTGGTGTCGAGGAACTTGCGCAGATTTTCAGACGTGGAGGATGCGCAGATCATCAGCATCGCGGCGACGCCGCCGACCAGCGCGGCCGCGTCGCCGCCCTTGAGGTCATGGCCGATGCCGAGCTTGGCGAGCACCATCACCGCGATGACGCAGAGGAAGGCGAGCGGGGTCGCAACCGCAAAGAATTTCGACCAGCCTTCGCGGCGCGTCGGCACCCCAGCCAGTTCCTTGTCGATCTGGGCCTGAGTCGCGAACGGCCGCTGTCCCTCCGCGGTGCCGCGCGCGATCTCCGCCTTGTCGAAGCTGCCCTCCTGCTCCAACCGCGCCAGTTCGCCGTTGCTCGACTGCGCCTGCCAACGCTCCAGCAGCCGGTCGTCGGGCTTGGTGATCGATTTGCGGATCGCGAAATAGGCGAGCGTCAACGCAATGCTACCGGTGATGAGGGACAGCACCAGCGCGCGGTCCGCGACGGTGGCGGCGCTGACCGCGGCGCCGGCCGCCTTGGCGCTGATCCCGGGCGCGACGCCGATCACGTAGTCCGACGACAGCGCCATGCCTTGTCCCGCAATCGCGATCGCAATAGCGCCGCCTTGCGGCGACAGGCCGGCGGCAATCGCTGCGGGCAGCAGCACCGCGGAGACCAGCGGCACTGCCGGCGTCGGCCAGAAGAACAGCGAGATCACATAGGTGATGGCGGCAAGCACGAAGTAGGCGGTGTGTCCGGTCTTCATCACGGCGCGGAACGGTTCGACCATGCGAATGTCCGAACGCAGCACCTTGAGCGCGTTCAACAGCGCGGTCATCAACGCGATCACCAAGAAGATGTTGAAGAGCTCCTTGGCGGCGGTGAAGCTCGCGTTGAAGACGCTGGCGAGCGCCGCGACCGGACTGTGCGTCCATGCAAGCGCGACCAGCAGCGTTGCGATCACCGACGGCACCACGACGTTGGCGCGCCAGATCATGGTGAGAACGATGACGGCGACGCCGAGCAGATAGACCCAATGTGCGGCGACGATCGGAGCGTGCTGCATGATTGTTGTTTCCCCTCTAATGCGCAAATAATGTATACTGTATTCAAGAATGGCAAGCGCAAATTACGAGCTCGCGATCCGCGCGGCGTATCAGGGGCGTGAGCGTCCTAACCGCTTTTTTGTGCAATAGCAGCACAAAATAGCGGCTTGCCATGCGGATAATGCCGCTGAGGATGCGGGGTGAGGAGCCCAGTCTTCGGTGTTGACAGCCACCTAAATCGTATACAGTATACAAAAAGAGCTGGGTATGACCATGACCGGTTTGCCTGGACGGCAATTTCTTCACGGCACAGGAGCGCCACGATGCAGAAGCCGATGGATCATGTGGAATTTCGAGCGGCCCTCGAAAATGCCATCAAGGGGAAGAGCGCCAACAAGGCGCCGTTCAGCGTCGCCTGGGCCAGCGGCAAGCTCAGCCGCGCGCATCTCGCGCGCTGGGCGGAGAACCACTATCACTATGTCGGTCCGTTCGCCGACTACCTCGGCTACATCTATGCGCGGATGCCGGAGCAGTACCAGGAGGCCAAGGACTTCCTGCTCGCCAACATGTATGAGGAGGAGATCGGCGGCGACCGTCACACCGATCTCTTGATCCGCTTCGCGGAGGCCTGCGGCACGACCGCGGCGCGCATCAAGGATCCCGACAACATGACGCCGACGACGCGCGGGCTGCAGAGCTGGTGCTATGCGGTCGCGATGCGCGAGGATCCGATCGTCGCGGTGGCCGGCCTCGTGGTCGGCCTGGAGTCGCAGGTGCCCTCGATCTATCGCAAGCAGACGCCGACCCTGCGCGAGAAGTACAAATTCACCGACGAGGAAGTCGAGTTCTTCGACCTTCATATCGTGTCGGACGAGATCCACGGCGAGCGCGGCTACCAGATCGTGCTGGAGCACGCCAACACGGTCGAGCTGCAGCAGCGCTGCCTCAAGATCTGCGAGGTCGGCGCACAGATGCGGCTGCTCTACACCACTGCGCTGTACCACGACTATGTCGCAAACGACATTCCGCTGGCGGAGCTCGATCTCGCCAGCGGCGTCTCCGCCGAAGAACGCGTGCTGTTGCAGGCCTGAGTCGCGGGGAGCAGCGCGGCGATGCCCAACGTCATTTTTCACCGCAACGGCGAGACCTTCGTCGGCGAGGTCAAGGAGAACACCAATCTCGTCGTCCGCGCCGGCATCCGCCAGTTTCCCTATCCCAACTTCCTGTACGGCTGCGGGATGGGGAAGTGCGGGAAGTGCGCGTCGCTGATCATCAAGGGCGGCGAGCACCTGCCGGAGCCGAATTGGAAGGAAAAGAAGCGCCTCGGTGCCAGGATCGAGCAGGGTTATCGCCTCGCTTGCCAGCTCTGGCTCACGCATGACGTTGAACTGTCGCAGGAGGCGACCCCGCTGGCCGACATCGTCGCGCCGGCCGGCGCCGCGTTTGGGAGGACGTGACCGATGTATGTGATACTGACGAGCAAGCCGGGGCAGTTTCGCACCGAGATCGTCGAGGGCCTGCGGCCGCTCGCGGCCTATGACTATTTGTTCTACGGCATCAGGAAAGCGACGTTCGTGATTGCCGAGCTGGTCGCGGAGACCAAGGTCAGGGTGATCGACGAGGCCTGGTCGCCGCCGATCGTGAACGAGGTGCCCTCGAAATTCCTCGAGAAGTTCGAAACGCCCGAGCGGGCGCTGAACGAGCTCAAGCACCTCATCACGTTCGGCCACATGGACACCAAGCTGCGCAAGCGCTGAGCGGATGCCGGGATGATCGAAGTCACGTTTCTGACCAATGGCGGGAAAACCGTGACCGCCGCGGAGAACAGCAACCTGCTGCGCGTCTCGCTGCGCGAGCAGGGCGGCATTCCGTTCAAGTGCGGCGGCGGGCTGTGCGGAACCTGCAAATGCCTGATCGAGAAGGGCATCGAGAACACCGATGCGATCAAGCCGAAGGAGCGCAAGCACCTCACCGACGCGCAGTTCGCCGCCGGCTATCGGATGGCGTGCCAGACCTTTCTGACCGGCAGCGTCAGCGTGTCGTGGGTACCGAAGACCGCGGTGCAGGCGGCGCGGCCCGTAGCTGTTGACGGCGAATGAGCGCGGCTTGATGGCAAGCAGCCGGCGGTCTAAATACGCGATCGCGGTCATTCGGCCAGGAGTCTGGCAGCTCGTTGGACCTCCGGTGTCCATGCATTGAGCGAGGCGCGGCCGGACAGGTCAGTTCATGGCAGGCAAGCTCGGAAGCTCCAAACGTCTCGGCGACGACTACCTCTCCCTCCACGGCAGGGTCATCGAGGAACTGCGGCAGGCGATCCTGAGCCGGCGGCTGAAGCCCGGCGAGCGGCTGGTCGAGGGCCGTCTCGCCGATGAGCTCGGCGTTTCCCGCAATCCCGTGCGCGAGGCGATCCGCGTGCTGGAGTCGGAAGGGCTCGTCGAGGTGACCGCGCGGCGCGGTGCTTCCGTGATCACGATGAGCGATGAGGAAGCGCGCGAGACGGTCGAGGTCCGCGCGCTGCTCGAGGGGCAGAATGCGCGCCTGGCTGCGCGTCGCCGCGAAGAGAGCATCATCAAGCGGATCGCGGCGGTGTTGAAGCAGGGCAACGAGGCGGTGGCGGGACGGCGCTACGACCTGTTGCCGGATCTCAACCAGCAATTCCACCATGAATTGGCCGAGGCCGGCCGCAACCGCGTGCTCGCCGATCTGCTCAAGCGGCTGCGCGAGCGCACGGCGATGCTGTTCTCACCGACCGATCCGGTGCGGCAGGCCCGCACCTGGGACGAGCACGCAGCGATCCTGCGCGCCATCATCGCCGGCGATGAGCGTGCTGCGGCAACGCTTGCGGCCGAGCATGTGATGCGGGCCGGCGCGGATTTTCTCTCGAGCCTCCATGTGCCCGACGAGGAGGCGTCGCTGGAGGCCGCGTCGGCGAAATACGGCCTGCCGTCCGGCTCCCGCGCCGATCACGCGGCGACCAAGCCCGCGCGGCGGAACCCGGAACGCGCCGGGACGCGGCGGCGCAAAGCGGGGAGCTGAACGCACCCGTCGCGTTGGTGCGTTCGTGGCCGCCGATCCAGCGGTCAGAGGTCCGGTGGTACCGATCTGGATCGTCAGCTAACTTTCTTGACCGTATCTGCCTCGCTCGCTAGGTCTTTTTCCAATGCTGGGCAGGGACGCAACTCTGCCGGCCGCGCCGCATGGCCGGGGGAAACCAATGAACAACAACAATCATGGCGCGTCGACCAACGACGTCGCCGAGTATGACTACGTCATCGTCGGCGCCGGCTCGGCCGGCTGCGTGCTCGCCAATCGCCTGAGCGCCGACGGCAAGCATTCGGTGCTGCTGCTCGAGGCCGGGCCGAAGGACACCAACATCTGGATCCATGTTCCGCTCGGCTACGGCAAGCTGTTCAAGGAAAAGTCCGTCAACTGGATGTACCAGACCGAGCCCGAGCCCGGTCTGAACGGACGGCAGGTGTTCCAGCCGCGCGGAAAAGTGCTCGGCGGCTCCAGCTCGATCAACGGCCTGCTCTATGTGCGCGGCCAGCATGAGGACTACGACCGCTGGCGCCAGCGCGGCAATGCCGGATGGGGCTATGACGACGTGCTGCCCTATTTCAGGAAGGCGGAGGATCAGCAGCGCGGCGGCGACAAATATCACGGCGCCGGCGGCCCGCTGCCGGTGTCGGACTGGCGCCATCACGATCCGCTGTCGGAAGCTTTCGTTCATGCCGCGGCCGAGGTCGGCATTCCGACCAATCCGGATTTCAACGGCGCGACCCAGGAGGGCGCGGGCTTCTTCCAGACCACGACGCGGCGCGGCCGGCGCGCCTCGACGGCGCGGTCCTATCTGCGGCCGGCGCTGACGCGCGGCAATCTGCGCGTCGAGACCTCGGCGCTGGCACAGCGCATCCTGTTCGACGGCAAGCGCGCGAGCGGTGTTGCGTATAGACAGGATGGACAGCTGCGCACGGCCAAGGCACGCAGGGAGGTGCTGGTCTCCAGCGGCGCGTACAACTCGCCGCAACTGTTGCAACTCTCCGGCGTCGGCCCCGCCGATCTGTTGAAGCAGCATGGCATCGAGATCGTGCTCGATGCGCCCGGCGTCGGCAACGACTTGCAGGATCACATGCAGGTGCGCATCGTCACGCGCTGCGCGCAGATGGTGACGCTGAACGACGTCGTCAACAATCCGGTACGCCGCGTCATGGCCGGCCTGCGCTACGCGGCGCTGCGCAAGGGGCCGCTGACGATCGCGGCCGGCACGTCGGGCGCGTTCTTCAAGACCAGCCCGCGGCTGGCGTCGCCCGACATCCAGATCCACTTCCTGCCGTTCTCGACCGACAAGATGGGCGAGAAGCTGCACCCGTTCTCGGGCTTCACGGCCTCGGTCTGCCAGCTGCGCCCGGAGAGCCGCGGCTCGCTGAAGATCAGGAGCGCGGATGCGAGCGTGCCGCCGGAAATCCGCATCAATTATCTGGCGACCGAAACCGATCGCCGCGCCTTCATCGACGGCATCCGCATCCTGCGCAAGATTTTGGCGGCGCCGGCGCTGAAATCATACTCGGTCGGCGAAGTCGATCCCGGCGCCAAGGTGGTCAGCGACGACGACCTGCTCGATTTCTGCCGCCGCACCGGCAGCACGGTCTATCACCCGACCTCGACCTGCCGGATGGGCAACGATGCGCTCGCGGTAGTCGACCAGCGGCTCAAGGTGCGCGGCATCGAGGGGCTGCGGGTGGTCGATGCCTCCGTCATGCCGGACCTGATGTCGGGCAACACCAACGCGCCGACGATCATGATCGCGGAAAAGGCGTCCGACATGATTTTGGAGGATGCAAGGTAGGGAGTGATCCGTCATCCCCGCGCAAAGGCTTTGCCTTTGTCGCTGGAGGTGCGAGCGCAGCGAGCCTCGAAGGATGAATCGGCCACCAGCCGGGCCGTCGACCCTTCGAGGGCCGCTGAAGAGGCGGCCACCTCAGGGTGACGGTGATAGTAGCCCGGATGAAGCGAAGCGTAATCCGGGGCCGGTTCGTCGACCGGCGAGAGAGACCCGGATTTCGCTACGCTTCATCAGGGCTACAAGACGTCACCCCTTATACGCGCGCACACGTGCGACCATCTGCTCGACATGGGCGATCGGCGTCTCCTGCAGGATGCCGTGGCCGAGGTTGAAGATCAGCCGGCCCTGGCCGAAATTCTCCAGCACATCGTCCACCGCGCGGTCGAGCGCGGCGCCGCCGGCGATCAGGGCCAGCGGATCGAGATTGCCCTGCACGGCAACGCGGCTCTGCACCTGTTCGCGGATCATCGACGGCTCGGCTGCCCAGTCGATCGAGACGGCATCGACGCCGGTCTGCTCGACATAGGCCGGCAGCATGCCCGCCGCGCCGCGCGGAAAGCCGATGATCCTGGCGCCGGGGACCTGCTTGCGCACGCCGGCAACGATGCGCCGGGTCGGCTCGATCGACCAGCGGGCGAACTCGCGCGGCGGCAGCACGCCGGCCCAGGTGTCGAAGATCTGCAGGCAGTCGGCACCGGCCTTGAGCTGGCCAACGAGGTAGTGGATCGAGTTCTCGACCAGGACGTCGATGATCTTGGCGAACGCGTCCGGATGCCGGTAGGCGAGCATCCGCGCCGGCGCCTGGTCCGGTGTGCCCTGTCCGGCCACCATGTAGGTCGCAACCGTCCATGGCGCGCCGCAGAAGCCGATCAGCGCGATCTCGGGCGCAAGCTCGCGGCGGACGCGGCGCAGGGCTTCAAAGACCGGCTCGAGCTGGTCGAAGTTGGCCTGCGTCGCCAGCGTCGCGATCTCGCCGGGCGTCGCCAGCGGATCGAGCCGGGGTCCTTCGCCGGCCTCGAAGCGTACCGAACGGCCGAGCGCGTAGGGGATCACCAGGATGTCGGAGAAGATGATCGCGGCGTCGAAGTTGAACCTGCGGATCGGCTGCAGCGTGATCTCGGTGGCGAATTCGGGCGTGAAGCAGAGATCCAGGAAGCCGCCGGCCTTGGCGCGCAACTCGCGATATTCCGGCAAATAGCGGCCGGCCTGCCGCATCATCCAGAGCGGCGGCGTGGCCTGCCGGTGGCCCGACAGGAGGTCGATGAGCGGCTTCTTGGTGGGATCCTGGGGCACGCGAAAGTTCCTGATCTCGGTCAAAATTTGGCCCCTGATACACGCTGCGGCGCAGCGGGCCAAGGCGGTTCTGGAACCCCTGTTTGCGTGGGCGCGTTGCCCTCTGGGAGGTGTCCTGGGGATGGAGGGACGATATGACCAAGAAATTCGATCCTGCGGCGCACGACAAGCATGCAGAGAAGCCGCACGAGGCACAGGCCGCCGACCGCAAGGCCCACAACCAGCTGAAGGAGGGATTGGAGGATACCTTCCCGGCTTCCGATCCGGTCAGCGCCACGCAGCCCTCGCCATCGAAGCACGACGGCAATCGCGACAATTAGCTGGTATATCCCAGCGATTGCTAACCACGACGCGAAATCAGCTCAATCATATTGGAACGAACCGCCGCGTCGTGGCGGTTCGACGCGGGCCGCGCCCGCTCAGCTAGACGGGGCCGCATTCGGGACGCAGCATCCGGTCGAATTCGAAGGTCACGCCGAGCCGGCGCTCCAGGCGCCAGGCCAGAATGCAGTGCCGCCGGATCGGCTCGCTCTCGATCTCGAGGTCGAACGCGAACGGGAGTGCGGCGTCGCTTTCCACCGAAAGTCCCGCCCCTCCGGTCGAGATGTTGAGCACAAGGCATCCGACGCTGGTGTTGCGGAACAAGATCGTGCCGCGTTTCATCAAGGCCAATCGCTGGCTGTCGGTCTTGTATCTTCTTATTGTTGTATTCACGGCCGTCTCCTACCCCGGTGTGATGCCCGGTCGCGATCGTGCTCTAGTTCACCAGCACGGCGCCGTCGCAGCGGATGCCCAGCACCCAGACGTCGACCTGGCCGAGCCCGATGCCGAGGGCCGAGAGCAGGGACGCCAGCACCTGATCGATCGGGCTCGTCACGCCGTTCAGGATGCTCATGACGAGCGCGCCCAATCCCGGGATCGGAATGCCAGCGATGTTGAGTGTGAGGTCACCGAGCAGACTTGCCGTCAGCGAAGACAGGAAGTTGGTCGTCGTTACGGTCTTCTTCGTCCCTGCCTGGATGTCGCTGTAGCTGAAATTGACGTTGGTCGGCGTGGTGTTGCCCATGCCGGCATGGGCGAGGCCCGTGATCGGGATCCCCAGCACGGTGACCAGCGTCGCCGGCGGCGGATTGGGCTTGGTCGCGAAGTTGGTCATGTCGGCGACCGTGACGTTGCCGATCCAGGCATCCACGATTCCCGGGGTCACGCCGACGGTGACCTGCGAGGTGCCGATGTTCGGATGGCCGCAGGACACCGCATTGAGCGTCGCGGTCCCTGAGGCGACCTCGACATAGACAGGCAGATTGATCGACGCGATGCTGCCGGAGCCGAGAACATTGACCGTCGCCAGGGTCCTGGTCTGCGCGGTGTGGACGCTGACGCCCTGGGTGCCCATCGCGATCCAGCTCGAGCCGACCGGGCGCTCGCCGATCGTCGCGATCACCGACACGTTGGCGATGCCGGGCAGGCCGAGATTGACCGAGGTTGCGATCTGATGGCTGCCGTTGGCGATCTGCGCGATCGTGTTGACGAGGTCGAATACAGAGACGCTGGCGCCGACCTTCGGTTTCTGCCCCACCGTCAGATTGGCAAAGGGGCCGAGGTCGACCAGGGTGCCCGGCGAAACCTTGGTCGAGGAGCCGGTAACCGCCTGGGAGATCGTCGACAGCGCGGTGGTCGCGGCGCCCGCGCCATTGGTGATCTGCTGGGTGGTCAGCGCGGCCGCCATCAAATCGCCGACCTTGACGTTGCTGCTCAGGAGATCGCTATAGGTGACGCCGGTCAGGTTGATCCGGGTTGCCAGCGCCGACAGGAAGTCCAGCGCGTCGATCTTGGCACTGATCAGCGAATTGTAGTCCATCACCGAGAGCGACAGCGTGGTCCCGAGCATCGAGCCGAGCAGCGCGTTGAGCACGCCGCCATTGACCGAGAGCAGCCGCGAGCCGATCGCGAATGTGGCCATTTCGGTCGAGGTCGCAGTGGCGGTCGTCGTGATGTTGAAGCTGCTCGCGCCGGTGATGTAGCGCGCGAAGTAGAGCGGGGTCTGGGTCGTCAGCGTGACGCGCGCGGCGTTCGCAATTCCGGTCGCCGGGGTCACGAAACGGGCCTGCGGCGCGATGGCGCTGCTTGCAGTGTAGGTCCCGGTCTCGACCTTGACCAGCGCACTGGCCGGATAGTTGTTCTGCGTCACCGTCGCGGAGGCGGCGTTGACCGGATTGCTCAAATTGGCGGCGGCGACGATCGCGGCGAGGTCGGCGGTGCTCTGGGTCTTGCGCCGATCGGCGAAGATCGTGCCGAGATCGATGGCAAGCCCGGCGCACCCGATCACGAGCGTCATCAGGCCGGCGCTGATCATCGCGAAGTGTCCCCGCTCGTCGGCGCCGAAGCGCCGCATCAGCGTGAGGATGCCGCTCATCCTAGAACCCCCCATACTGGATCGCAGCGGAGCGGACGATGGTGCTCGCAGGCGCCGGCACGAAAGGCAGCTTGTAGATGAAGTTGCCGGCCGCGTTGTAGTTGAGCGTCACGATGTAGACGTTCGCGTTCGATGCCGACGGTGCGGCATTGACGGTGAGATTGCCGGGAACGAGCAGCGGATAGGTCGATACGTTGGCGGTGACGTAATTGGTTGCCAGGCTGTTGCGTTCAGTGTCGGTCATTCCGGCGATCGACGACCGCGCCGCTTCGGCGGCGAGTTGCTGAACGCCATGCACCATCGCGAGATACGAACCGAAGACAATGATGCCGAAAATGAAGGCGAGGAACAACGGCAACATCAGCGCAAATTCGACAGCAGAAGCGCCGCTTCGACAGCGAAATAACCTCGTCATGACAACACCTCGAAACGCAAGCTAAGGCGCCACGTTGCGAGGCTTTGATTAAGGAAAACTATGAAAACGCTTCCGCGAATCAGAGGCGGCAATTCACGTTTATCGGGTCAGTGATGCGTTATGGGGCGATCAGAATATTTGATGCGGTGCCCGCAGAAATCCGGGGCTGATGGTGTCGAGGTGCTGCGCGCGTGTGCAGGTGCAGCCGTCGGATACCGTAGCACTACGTGGCAATGCACGTAACAATACATATAGCCAGCAATATCAGTACCTTGTCGACAATTGTAGCTAAACGAAAATGCAACCAAATGTTAGTATAGCCTGATCACATACTGGAGAACTTGATTGCGTCCCGTGCTGAGACTGGAGGGCTCGCGATGCACAGACCACGTCAGCATTTGAATATTCCTACTGAGATCGTTCGGACTGTTGTCGCGATTGCAGAGACGGGAAGTCTGTCGAAGGCCGGGGAGCGTCTCGGCCTCAGTCAGCCGGCGATCAGTTCGCAGGTCAAACGACTGCAGAGCCTGGTTGGTGGCGCGCTCTTCGTCAGAACGGCAAACGGCACCACGACCACCGAGCTCGGCAAGGTTGCCGTGCAGCAGGCAAGGCGCATCCTCGAAGCGAACGATCAACTGCTTCGGCTCGGCGGCAATCATGAAGGACCGCAGCCGTTGCGGCTGGGCATGAGCACGATGCTCGCCGACGAATTCCTCAAGCTGCATCCCGCCGATGCGCTCGCCGACGTATTGGTTCACGCCGACATGTCGCCGATCGTGATCAGGGGATTAATCGATGGCTACATCGACATCGCCTTCGTCTACAGCAATCCCTCGCTTGAGAACGAAGACGACGTGACAATCGCCGCCGAGGCCGACGAGCGCTCGGTGTGGGTGCGATCACGCGATTTTGTCCTGCGGCCGGGCGCCCCGATCCCGATCCTGGCGTGGCCGGGTGACGACTGGATGATCAGGACGCTCACCAAGCACAACATCTCGTACAAGATCGTGTTCAGGAGCCCGAACCACCAGCTGCGACTGGAAGCCGCACGGGCCGGATACGGCCTGACGGCGTGCCCCGAGCGGATGATCCCGTCCTCGCTGATTTCGGCGAAGGACTATTATCTTCCGGAGCTTCCGGTGCAGAAGCGTCTGCTGTGCGTTCGCCCGGGCCTCGAGGGCAGCCGCGCGACGGCAATGGTGCAGCGGTTGTCCAGCCTGTTCTTCAGCGGCGCGAAGCCGATGCGTCAGGCGAGCAACATGTAGTCCGGTGCCGCCGCCTTGCGGCCGCACCGATCAATAGTGCGGTGGGCGCTCGTTGCCGGGGCCCGGCGCTTGGCGTTCGGCCTCCTGAAGCCGGTCGCGCAGCTCGGCGAGCTGGCGCGTCAGCGCGTCGATCTGCTTCCATTGCGCCGTGATGGTCTGGTTGAGCGTCTCGATGGCTTCGTCCTGATAGGTCAGGCGGACCTCCAGCGCATCGATCCGTTCGCTCAGTCTTGCCGTGTCATTCATGCGTGGCGTCCTCGCGTCCACGCTCGCGCAGCCCGTGGCCGAGCGCGACACGCTCGTCGAACACAAAACAGTCGCCGCGCCAGCGGCTATCCTGCTGCGGCGTTTCCTCGAGATATCTGAGGATGCCGCCCTTGAGGTGATAGACCTCGGCGAAGCCCTGCGCGAGCAGATAGGCGCTCGCCTTCTCGCAGCGGATGCCGCCGGTGCAGAACATTGCGATCCGGCGGTGCTTCGCGGGATCGAGGTGCAGCGCGGCAAATTCCTTGAATTGTCCAAAGCTCGCGATCCTGGGATCGACCGCGCCTTCGAAGCTGCCCATTGCGACCTCGAATGCGTTGCGGGTATCGAGCACCATGATGTCAGGCGAGGCGATGAGTTCGTTCCAGTCGGCGGCGTCGACATAGGTGCCGACCTGCCGAGTCGGATCGACCGTGGTGTCGCCGAGCGTCACGATCTCTTTCTTCAGCCGCACCTTGAGCCGCTGGAACGGCATCTGCGCGCCCTCGGAGAATTTCAGCTCGAGATTGTCGAGGCGGCCGCCGAACAGCGGCCCGTGCCTGAGTTCGGCGACGAAGCCATCGATCGCTTCGTCGCTGCCGGCGACGGTGCCGTTGATGCCCTCATGCGCGAGCAGCACGCTGCCCTTGAGATCGAGCTCCGCGCAGAGCGCGCGCAGCGGCTCGCGCAGCGCGCGGAAATCGGGCAGCGCGGCGAACTGGTAGAAGGCGGCGACCTTGAGGGGCATGGCCGGGGTTTATCAGGCCGGCCAGGTCGGCGTAACCCCGCAAAGCCATGCATTACCGGGATAATCCCTCTGGCATGCCAGGCATTGCTCTGCCCGGGATGAATGTGCCATGTACTCCGCACCATCCGCCGCAGCAGCATCAGCCCATCACGATCAAGCGAGCTCTCCGTTATGAGGAATTTCCACTTCGCCGGCCGTTCCACGGTCCACGCCCAGAACGCGATGGTCGCCACATCGCATCCGCAGGCGGCGCTGGTGGCCATCGAGGTGATGCGCGAGGGCGGCACGGCTGCCGACGCTGCGGTCGCGGCCTGCGCGCTGCTCGGCGTCATCGAACCGCAATCGACCGGCATCGGCGGCGACTGCTTTGCGCTGATCCAGCCGAGGGGCGAGGGCAAGATCGCGGCCTACAATGGCAGCGGCCGGGCACCGATGGCGGCAACCGCCGAGTGGTATCTCGAACGCAAGATCCATTCGGTGCCGCTGACCTCGGCGCATGCCGTCAGCATTCCCGGCGCCATCGATGCCTGGGACGTGATCCTCAGGGATCACGGCAAGTTCGGCTTCGACCGGCTGCTGCAGCCCGCGATCAAGGCCGCCGAAGAGGGCTATGTCGTCGCTCCGCGCATCGCCTTCGACTGGAAGAACGGCTTCGAGAAGCTGAAGAACGGCACCAACACCGAGCGCTATCTGTTGCCGCACGGCAAGCCTGCGGTCGCCGGCGACGTGATCCGTCAGCCCGAGCTCGGCAAGACGCTGCGCGCCATCGCGCAGAAGGGCCGCGACGCCTTCTATAGCGGCGAGATCGCCGCCGACATGGTCGACACGCTGCGCGGCATCGGCGGCCTGCACACGCTGGAGGACTTCGCGGCGCACTCGACCGAGACGACCTCGCCGATCGGCACGATGTACAAGGGCTACGACGTCTGGCAGTGCCCGCCGAACGGCCCGGGCATTACCATGCTGGTGATGCTCAACATCCTGTCGCGCTTCGACCTGACCAAGTTCAAGCCGCTCAGCATCGAGCGCTTCCACCTCGAGGCGGAGGCCGCCCGCATCGCCTACATGATGCGCGAGCAGTATATCGCCGATCCCCAGCACGCCCACGTCGATGTCGCCGGCATCCTTTCGAAGGAATTCGCCGACGAGCACATCAAGAACATCCGGATGGACGGGCTGCTCGAACTGCCGAATGTCGCGCCGCCGATGAATCCGTCGACCGTCTACATCACGGTGGTCGACAAGGATCGCAACGTCTGCTCCTTCATCAACTCGATCGCGCATTCGTTCGGCTCGGCGATCGTCTCCAACAAGACCGGCGTCCTGCTACAGAACCGCGCCGGCGGCTTCCGTATCCAGCCGGGCCATCCGAACTGCATCGCGCCGGGCAAGCGTCCGCTGCACACCATCATCCCGGCGCTGGCCACCAGGAACGGTCGTGCGGTGATGCCGTATGGCGTGATGGGCGGGCAGTATCAGCCGGTCGGCCAGACCCATGTGCTGACCAATATGCTCGACTATGGCTGTGACATTCAGGAAGCGATCGACATGCCGCGCGGCCTGCATTACGAGGGCGTCTATCAACTCGAGGACAGCGTGCCAGCGGAGATTGTCGAAGGCCTGAAGAAGATCGGCCACAAGACCACCAGCGTGGTCGCGCCGCTCGGCGGCGGCCAGGGGATCTGGATCGATTGGGAGAAGGGCACGCTGACCGGCGGCTCCGATCCGCGCAAGGACGGTTGCGCGCTCGGCTACTGATCGCGATCAATATCAATCAAGGAAGGACGTCCCGGATGCAATCTTCACGACGCACGATCATCAGGACTGCGTTCGCCGGCCTTGCGGCGGCAGTCTCCACGTCCGTTGCCGGCGGTCCGGCAACGGCCCAAACCGCAGGAAAGCCCATGACCACAGCTTCAGGCCTCCAGATCATCGACAGCAAGGTCGGCACCGGCGCCTCGCCGAAGCCCGGCCAGACCTGCGTCATGCACTACACCGGCTGGCTCTACGAAAACGGCCAGAAGGGCAAGAAGTTCGACTCCTCGGTCGATCGCAACGAGCCGTTCGAGTTTCCGATCGGCCAGGGTCACGTGATCAAGGGCTGGGACGAGGGCGTCGCCACCATGAAGGTCGGCGGCAAGCGCACGCTGATCATTCCGCCGAATCTCGGCTACGGCGCGCGCGGCGCCGGCGGCGTGATCCCGCCGAATGCCACGCTGATGTTCGACGTCGAACTGCTTGGTGTAAAGTAAGCCACTGGCCGTCAGGTAACCGGCCCACGACAACAGGGGCGCAGCGATGAAGATCTCGATCCTCGACGATTATTTCGACACGCTGCGCACCCTCGATTGTTTCCGCAAGCTCGACGGCCACGACGTGACGATCTGGAACGATCATGTCCAGGACGTCGACGCGCTTGCGGAACGGCTGCGCGACACCGACGCGCTGGTCCTGATCCGCGAACGCACCCAGATCCGCACGCCGCTGCTGGAACGGCTGCCGAAGCTCAAGCTGATCAGCCAGCGCAGCGTCTATCCGCATATCGACATCGACACCTGCACGCGGCTCGGCATCATCGTGTCGTCGAGCCAGCATGCCGATACGCCGTCCTACGCCACCGCCGAGTTCACCTGGGGCCTGATCCTCGCGGCGATGCGCGCGATCCCGCAGCAGATGGCGGCGCTGAAGGCCGGCAAATGGCAGATCGGCGTCGGCCATACGCTGCGTGGCAAGACGCTCGGCATCTACGGCTACGGCCGCATCGGCGCGGTGGTCGCGGGCTATGGCGAGGCGTTCGGCATGAACGTGCTGGTCTGGGCGCGCGAGGCCGCGCTGGCCAAGGCGCGCGCCGACGGCTACGAGACCGCGGCCAGCAAGGCCGATTTCTTCGCCCGCTGCGACGTGCTGTCGCTGCATATGCGGCTGGTCGACGCGACGCGCGGCATCGTCAAGGCCGAAGACCTGGCGCGGATGAAAGACACCGCGCTGATCGTCAATACCAGCCGCGCGCCGCTGATCGAGCCGGGTGCGCTGGTCGATGCGCTGCGGGCCGGCCGGCCAGGTATGGCCGCAGTCGATGTTTACGAGAAGGAGCCGCTGCGCGACACGTCAGACCCGCTGCTCAACATGGACAATGTGGTCTGCACGCCGCATCTCGGCTACGTCTCGCGCGACGAATACGAGATCCAGTTCACCGACATCTTCGATCAGATCGTGGCCTACGCCGCCGGTACGCCGACCAATGTGGTGAATCCGGATGTGCTCGCATATCCGGATGTGCTGGCACATCCGCGCCCGCGCGGTTGACGAGCGTCGCACATGCTCGAACGGCGGGCCCGATCGGCCGGCCGTCCCGTCTGTCGCTCAGCGAGGCCAATGGGCCGCTGAGGTCGCTCTCTTGAGCGCATTTCTGACGATCCGCTTGGCGCCGCCGAGTGCCTTCTGTCCCTTGCCCTTGGCTTCCTGGATCGCGCCTCGGCCCTGCATCGCCGGAGAACCGGTAGCCTTGCCAATGCGCCGCCTGAGCCTGCCGATCGCCTCGTTAGCCCTCCCCTTGATCTTGTCGGTCGTGCTGGTCATGAAATGCTCCTTCGGAATACGCTGAAGCAACGCGCGGGGACATCGCGATGTTCCGATTGGCAATGTTCCGATTTTGCGCTCGCCTGCGCGCGCGCTTTTCGATAGCGTTCCAGGCACGAAACTCGACCAACGAAAGCAAGAACGATGAGCGGTTCCCACGATCACACCCATTCTCATGACCACGGTCATCACCATCACGACGAGGAGCGCTGGAAGCACGACGGCGTCCGCGTGATTCCCGGCAACCAGCTCGATCCGAATGTCCCGTCGACCGCCGGCATGGACCGCAAGGCGGCGATCAATTTCGCCCGCGTCGGCGCGCAGAAATTGTGGGCGGGCACCGTCAGCATCAAGCCGGACGCCAAGACCGGCGCGCATCATCACGGTCATCTCGAAAGCATCATCTATGTCGTGAAGGGCAAGGCGCGGATGCGTTGGGGCGAGAAGCTGCAGTTCACCGCCGAAGCCGGTCCCGGCGACTTCATCTTCGTGCCGCCCTACGTGCCGCATCAGGAGATCAATGCCAGCCCCGACGAGGTGCTGGAGTGCGTGCTGGTGCGTTCCGACGGCGAGGCGGTCGCGATCAATCTCGACATCGAGCCGGTCGAGAAGCCGGAGAACGTACTGTGGGTCGATCCGGTGCACCGGCATCCCGACGAGAAGAAGTGACGACGCGGCCAGGCCGCGTTGAAAAGAACAACAACCAGGGAGGCCAGCATGACGCTCGTTCGTTACGAGAGTGCGGATCACGTCGCCACCATCACGATGGCCCGCAGCGAAAAGCACAATGCGCTGAACAATGCGCTGTGCAGCGAGTTGCGTGATGCCTGGCTGCGCTTCCGCGACAGCGACGATCGCGTCGCGGTGCTGGCTTCCTCGGAGGAGAAGTATTTCTCGGTCGGCGCCGATGTGGCCGACCTTCCGGTCAATATGTGGCACGCCGTGCCCGGTCTGGGCGTCGAACTGGACAAGCCGGTCGTCGCGGCGACGTCTGGCTGGGTGGTCGGCGGGGCCTTCGTGCTGGTCCAGATGGCCGATTTGTGCGTGGCGTCGGAGACGACCCGTTTCATTTATCCCGAGGGCAAGATCGGGACCACGGCGGGCGGCGTCTCGTCGGTGATGGCGCGGATGCCGCACAAGATCGCGATGGAGTTTTTGCTGGTCGGCGAGGAGATGTCGGCGGAGCGCGCCTGGCAGATCGGTTTCGTCAACAAGGTTGTGCCAAAGGGACAACATATCGCGATGGCACAGGAGATGGCCGCGAAGATCGCCGGCAACGCGCCGCTGGTGGTCCGCGCGCTGAAGAAGCTCGCCCGTGAAGCCATGCCGAAGGGGCCGCTGGAAACGGTCGCCGACGTGCGGCGGCTGCTCGATGAAGTCAGGGACAGCGACGATCTCAAGGAAGGCGTCAAGGCCTTCAGCGAGAAGCGCAAGCCGAGATTTACGGGAAGGTGAAACTCCGGCTGCGCGTCATTGCGAGCGAAGCGAAGCAATCCATCTTTCCGCGCGTGCGGATGAATGGATTGCTTCATCGCTGTCGCTCCTCGCAATGACGGGGCTAGAGCGTCACACAAACACCCGGTGATCGATCGTCCCGTTCGGCACCACGTAGCCGTAGCGCGTATGCGACGGCTCCGGGCCGGCCTTCTCGTACTGCGCCTTCATCATCGCGAAGCGGTCGCCCTTGATGTCGAGCATCGCGCGCTTCGGCTGGATGTTGTAGAGCCGCGCATTGTTGTCGCCGAAGATCGCCGTCTTCACCGGTCCGTCGGCGGGCCCAAGCGGCGCGTAGCCGAACTTCTTCTGCATCATTTGGGGAATCTCCAGCCGCCGCAGCCCCTCGATCTGCCATTGCGGCGCGCCGGTCCACAATGCGTCGGTGCCCCAGCAGACGTGGTCGACGCCGAGCCCCTTGATCAGGGTGCCCATCAGCGCGGCGCAGACATTGGGCTCGGCGACCAGCGTGGTCGCGAACAATTGCCCAACATCGCCATAGACATTGTTGACGCCATACTGCGCCGGGATGTCGGCGAGGTCGGAAGTCCAGGCGACGCGGCCGGTGCGTTCGAATTCGGCGAGCGCGACCTTGGGATCGCCGCCGACATGGCGATAGGCCGAGTGATAGATGATGAAGTTGAGCTGCGGCCAGTCCTTGGCCGCCTGGCCGACATCGGCGACGTCGGCGAAGCCGCGCAGGTTCGGATATTGCTTCTCGATTCCGGGCGGGAACAGTCCCTTGTGGACGCAGACATTCTTGATGCCCGCCTTCACCATCTTCTCATAGCCCTTGTAAGCGACCTTCTCGTCGTCCAGCCGCCAGGGATAGCGGCTGATCTCCTTGTGGGTGTTGTCGCCGATCGTGTAGCCCTTGCAGGATTCCGGCTTCAAGGCCAAGGCAGCATCGAGCTTGTCGAGCCAGGCGGGCTGCCCGGGCGTGAAAATGGCGTGACAGAACACGCGGCGCGAGCCGGCCTCGTCGTTCATCTTCTTGCGCGCGTCGGCCATCTGCTCGTTGGTGAGGAACCAGTCCTGCTCGATGTCCGACGGCGCCGAGGAGATCAGCGCGATCTTGGTGTCGGAATCGAGAAACATCTCCTTCTTGTAGTTGTTGAACTTCAGATCCTCGATGGTCTGCTCGTGACCGTTGAGCTCCTTGTTCCAGCCGGCCTTGCCGACCGCCTTGCGCATTTCCACAAAGCCCATGATGCGGGTGTCGTCGCGCAGGAAATGCGTGTGCATGTCCATGATGAACTGGTCTTTCAGACCGTTGGCGCGCTCTTGCGCCATCGCGGGCGTCGCGGCTTCCGCCGGCGTCACGTCGAACAGCTCCCCGTAGACCTGGTTCATTGCGACGAAGGAAGCGGCCATGCCGGCCGCGGTCTGGAAAAACCTGCGGCGATCGAGGCCCTGCTTGCCGCCGAGATCGTCGGCCATCGCCAGCAACCGAGCCTCGACCTCGCGCTGCCGTTCGTTCTGTGGGTCGGGATAGAACTCGTCGCTGGAGACGATCTGGGTCGGGATCGGCGTCTGGTGCCGGCACAGTTCCGAGGGCATCAAGGCGGCAAGTTCTTCGTCGGTGAGGTTGCTGCTCATTCTTCGCTCCCGCTTCTCGCCGGATTTTTCCGGTCGGACCGCGACGGAGACTAGGACCAAGTCCGTCCGTCGTCCGCGCAGAATGCCGCGCACGACGTTCACAAAATCGTGCATCACCGTCGTCGTCATTGCGAGGAGCGCAAGCGACAAAGCAATCCACGCTTCCGCAAGCGACGCCATGGATTGCTTCGCTTGCGCTCGCAATGACGGTTGTGGATGCTAGCATCGCGCAACTCGGGGCCGAACGAAGCCCCGTTGTTCCGAAGGGGAGGCCAGCCATGACGCATTCGGACCATTCGCGGCGCACCATCATCAAGGGCATTGGCGTTGCAACAACCGCCGGAGTGCTCGGCGCAGCGCCTGCGCAGGCTGCGATGGCCGTTCCCACTGAGGGAGAAATATGGAGCAACGAATACTGGGCGAAGAAGGGCGACGTCCCCTTGTGGATGTTCCGCAAGCGGATCGGCGCGCCGAAGCCGGGCGAGCCGGCGCGGCCCGTTGTGTTCTTCGTCCACGGCTCGTCGGTGACATCGAGGGTGTTCGACCTCACGGTGCCGGGCAAGGGCGAGTACTCGCTGCTCAATGTGTTCGCGCGCTACGGCTTCGATTGCTGGACCATGGACCACGAGAACTACGGCAAGTCGGGCCGCACGTCGGGCAATGCGGATATCGCGAGCGGCGTCGAGGACCTCAAGGCCGCGGTCGAGGTGATCGCGCGCGAGACCGGCGAGAGACGATATCACTTCATCGGCGAATCCTCCGGCGCGCTGCGGGCCGGCGCCTTCGCGATGGCGGCGCCCGAGCGGATCGACCGGCTGGTGTTCGCCGCCTTCACGTATAAGGGCGAGGGCTCGCCGACACTGGCGAAGCGCGCCGAACAGCTTGCCTATTACCGC
Source organism: Bradyrhizobium sp. NAS96.2 (assembly GCF_001908235.1). GTDB lineage: Bacteria > Pseudomonadota > Alphaproteobacteria > Rhizobiales > Xanthobacteraceae > Bradyrhizobium. The sequence continues at coordinate 61,169 of NZ_LGHK01000071.1, read as the reverse complement.
AGCCACAACATGCGCAAGCGCGACCGCGACATGATCCGCTCGATCGCGACCCGCGACCGGCCCGGCACGTCGGACCCGGCCGTGATCGAGGCGCTGGCCGATGTCGAGATGCAGTTCGGCGACCAGATCCCGACCGGCACCTATCTCGACATGACCGCGAATTTGCCGGTGGTGCATCCGGAGAAGGTGCTGGCGCCGGTGCTGCTGGTTCGCGGTGAATATGACGGGATCGCGGCGGTCCCCGATATCGAGGAGTTCTTCAACAAGCTGCCGAATGGCGACCGGCAGTTCATCATCCTGCCCGGCACCGCCCATTCGGTGGCGCTCGCCACCAATCGTGAACTGTTCTGGCATGTGACACGGGCATTTCTGACCATGCCGACGCCGATCGTGACTTGAGGCGGCCTGCGGCGCGACGCCGCAAGAAAAATTTGCGCGGCGATGTCGGGAAGCGGCTATGCGGTTCGTCCTCGGGTCACAATCCCGCCAATTGGAGTGCTTCTCATGGCCAATCCCAAAATGATCTTCGTCAACCTGCCGGTCAGCAATCTCGCCCGTGCCACCGCGTTCTATGAGGCGATCGGCGCGACCAAGAACCCGCAATTCTCCGACGACACGGCCTCCTGCATGGTGATCTCGGAGACCATTTTCGTCATGCTGCTGACCCACGACAAATTCCGGCAGTTCACGCCGAAGACAATCGCCGACGCCAGGACCACGAGCGAAGTGCTGGTCTGCCTCTCCGCCGACAACCGCGACGCCGTCGACGGCTACGTGACCAAGGCGACGGGCGCGGGCGGCACCGCCGATCCCTCGCCGAAGCAGGATTACGGCTTCATGTACGGCCGCAGCTTCGAGGATCCCGATGGTCACATCTGGGAAGTGATGTGGATGGACGTCGAGGCCGCCACGAAGCAGTCGGCCGCAGCCACTGCCTGATCGCGGCGTGCCTATGAAGGCAAGGCGGCGTGAGCCGTTCTCCCTCGCTCCCTCGCCTCGCTGGTGCGAGGCGAGGGAGGCGTTCGCTTCAGGCAGCGTCGGTCATGGCGTGCGCAGCCTTTCTCCCCTGCGGCGGCTCTGACGGCTGACAGGGAAGGGCCGGAAAGTTCAGTTCGACCGTGGTGCCGCCTCCCGGCGTATCGCGGAGGGAAACGCTGCCGTTGTGGGTGGTCATCACCTGGGAAACGATCGAAAGCCCGAGCCCTGTTCCTTCGGTGCCGGTGTTTCCACGCCTGAAGGGTTCGAGTAGACGTTCGGGTTGGCCAAGCTGGAGACCGGGTCCGAAGTCAACAACGCTCAACCGCGCCGGCGCTTCGACCTTGATGAGGACGGAGCCGCCCGCGCTTCCATGCGTCACGGCGTTTCGGATCAGATTCGAGAGTGCAACGCCGATCGCGGTTTCCGAGCCGCGCACCCGGACCGGGTGACGCGGCTCGGTGAACTCGACATCGCTTCCGTTCTTCAACGCCATCGGCACGTGTTCGGCCGCCACCCTGCGCGCGAGCGCAGCAAGATCCATGTCGATCAGTTCGGCAGGTTCGGCCGAGATGCGTGCCAACTGCAGCAGCATGGTGACAATCGACGACAGCTTCTGGTTCTCGGCTATCAGCTTGGTACGCAACGGAGCGTCCTCGACCTGCTCGAGTATGGTGCGCGCATTGGTCAAGGGCGTCCGAAGTTCATGCGCCGCATTCGACAGAAAATTTCGCTGCGCTTTTGAAGCGGTGTCGATCCGCGACAGCGCGCGATTGAAGGCCATGACGAGAGGCAACAGCTCGGATGGCGCATTGTCTTCCGGCAGCCTGCGGCCATCTGAAACCCCGTCGATCATCTCGGCGGCCGCGGCGACGGCCCGAACGGGACGCGCGATGAGCGTCGGCACGAAAACCATGGCAGTGAACGCCGTCGCTGCCAGGACGAGGATGATCGGGAGCGCAACGATCGTTGCATCGGTGAGCGTTCCGACCGTCAGTTGCGTTGCCGTATAGGCCACGCCACCGGTTTCGATCCATACCTCGCCCACCGGCGTGTTTCGGACGCCGGCCATCTTCTTCAGCTTTGTGGTTTCGCCGTCGATCGCATAAGCGAGGAAACTTGTCCCGTCGCGTGACACCAGCGTCTTTTGCGGACGCCATTTCGGCACCGGGCCGTAGCTGACCTCGCCACTCTTGTCGGAGACGACATACCAGAATGTCGGAAAATTGCGGGTGATCTCTTCCAGCCGCGAGGTGTGCTTGAGGGCCAGCTGCCCCGCCTCGTTGCGTGTGACGGCTGCCTTCAAGGCGTCGGCGACGTCGGCCGCGGCCCAGGTGCCGTCGTCGTCGCCGCCAAACCGGATCAGCAAGGCTGCCGCGCAGAGCAGCATGATCGTCGTCACGGCGCCGATCAGCGTCGCGGAGAGCACCGCAATCGAGCGATGGATGCGCTTGAGCGTTTGCCACTTGGACATCATCATTCACCACTCAACAGATAGCCGAGGCCACGGACCGGTTTGATGACGATCCTGCAGTTGGCCGCACGGAGCCGTCGGCGCAGCCGCGAAACATGCGCCTCGATCGCGTTCGATTGAATCTCGTCGTCAAAATCATAGGCCGCAACTTCAAGCGTCTCGCGCAGGACCACGCGCCCGATCCGCCGCACCATGGCTTCCAGGATTGCCAGTTCACGCCGCGGGACGACAATCGGCTGGTGATCGACGCAGACCTCGCGATTGAGGACGTCGTAGCTCAGATTGCCGATGCGAACGACCGCCCCTCGATCCAGGAACAGACGCCGGAGCACCGCCTTTGCTCTTGCGACCAGTTCGATCGGCTCGAATGGCTTCGCCACATAATCGTCCGCCCCGTCGTCGAGGGCGCGTGCAATATCGACGGGATCATCAAGTGCCGTCAGCACAATCGTCGCGGGGCTCGGCTTCTGTTGCTTCAGGTCGCGCAGCAAGGCCAGGCCATCGCCATCCGGTAGTCCGCGGTCGATCACCACGAGTTCAAAATTCCGGACGGCAATAGCGGCCCGGCCTTCCTCGAGCGTCGTGACCATATCAGATGAGCCGAAGGCCGTTCCCAGAGTTTCCCGCAGCCATGGCCCAAGCTGAGGGTCATCCTCCACGACCAGAACTCGCACCGCATTCTCCCAAGCATGAGACACGGCTTCTACCATTACGGACGGATTACCATAAGGTTACGGCTGGTCGGAAAAGTGCGATATTTCATCTCAATACGTTGATGTGATTGGCGTTCTCTTGATGATTCCGTCGTTTTTTGATGCCGGAAGCGATGAGATCGCCGCCCGATTGGCTGCCCTTGGACAGACCCGTCGGGATGGGCGCCGAAGCTCCGTCGATCGAGCTCAATCTCTTCTTCGGCTCGGCTTCAGGGGCAGCCAGATCGCGTCGTGCTGAGCCAGTGTGCTTCGACACAGTCGATAGGCGAATCGCGGGCGTCATGCGCATCGGCCAGCGTGCGCGCAATCGCCGCCGCGGCCAACGATCGCCAAAGCGTCAATGACCCCTGCGGCCACTGCTGCCCCGTAACCGGCGCCGGCTTCGAGCACCAAGCACCCCAAAGCCAATCAGCGTCATGATCATCATGATGGCGAGTCTTTGCATGCGGATCTCCTCGACGGGATTGATCCGCCAGAGGCATCGATCAGCATTACCGGCGCATGACCGCCATCAGCGTTGGCGAGGTCACCCGGGAGACGTGAGCTGAGCCGCGTCAGGCTGTCGTAATGCTGGCTGTGAAGAGCATGTCGATGGAAGCGCCGACATGGCGTTCGCGATATGAAAACGAAGGCTTCATGCCGGTAGATTTTGCGTTGTCGGCGATGGCCAAGCGGTCGGATCGCGATCCGGCGTGTTGGCGCCGCCTGTTCGACCGGTGGCTGGAAGGGGTCGAAGCAGGGTGGTCGGTACCACTGCTGCTCGCCGGCTTCGTCGGCATCTGGACGCTGTATCTGGCCGTGGCCTATCACGGCGCTGGCCTGCATCCAGACGTGCTGGAGACCTGGACGTATGGAAGGCATTTCGCGTGGGGTTATCCCAAACACCCGCCGTTGATGGGATGGGTGACCGGCGCGTGGACCTCGGTCTTTCCGCTGACCGACTGGTCGTTGCATCTGATGGCGATGACGAATGCGGCGCTGGCATTGTGGTTCGTCGACCTGATCGCAAGGCGGTTTGTCGGCGGGCACAAGCGCCTGCTCGTGCTGCTCCTGCTCATGCTGACCCCGGCGTATCAGTTTCATGCGCAGCGCTTCAACGCCAACGCGGTATTGCTCGCGGTCTGGCCGCTTGCGACCTATTGCTTCCTCCGCGCCTTTGAAACCAGGGCGCCGCTCTGGGCGATTGCCGCAGGTCTGGCGGCCTCCCTTGCCATGTTGGGCAAGTACTACTCCATCTTTCTGGTCGCGAGCTTTGCGTTGTCGGCAATGCTTCACCCGTTGCGGCGCGCCTACTTCACCTCCAGCTCGCCCTGGATCTCCACCGCGGCCGGGCTGCTTGCGCTGTTTCCGCACCTGCAATGGCTGGCCGAGACAGGCGCGGAGCCCGTCTACTATGCAGCAACCCATGTGCGGGCCGATTTCGTGACGTCTCTGCAAGACGCCGCCAATTTCCTGCTGGGCCTTGCTGCGGCAGTGAGTCTGTCCGCCGCGACGTGGGTGATGATCGCAGGTTATCGAATAAGGCGCCTGTCTCGCGATATGGCGTCGTCGGATCCAAACCTGAAGCTGCTCTGGCACGTCGCGATCGGCACGATCGCGCTTCCTTTCATCACCTCCATATTCCTCTGCACCGACTTGCCGTCGCTATGGGCGCTACAGGGATTGTTCCTGCTTGCCGTGCCGATTGTTTGCAGCACCCGCTACCGGATCGAGCGCTTCTACACGGTCAACGCCACGCTGCTCGTTGCCGGAGTAGCGATCGTGGCCGCTGTGATCGCGGCCCCGATTCATGCGCTCTATCGCAACAGCCACGGCTATGAGGAGGGACGAAGCTATTATCACCAGGCGGCAGACAAACTCACCCGCCTGTGGCACGAGGAGATGGGGACGCCCCTGTCGATCGTCGGAGGCAACGATAGCCTCGGGCTTGCGGTGGCGTTCTACAGCTCCGATCACCCGTACTATGGCGATCCCTTCGCCTACCAGTATTCATTGGCATTGCCTCGCCAGGTGACGCCTGAGCGCGGCTGGGCTGCGCTCTGCTTCGATGATCAAGATGATTGCGTTGAATGGACTGAGCGGATGGCGGCGCAGGCCGGACACTATGTCAGGCGCGAAATTTCCATTCAATCGAGCTTGTTCGGAATGCCAGGCGTCAGGCGAAACCTCGTTGCATTCCTGGTGGCGCCGCTTCGCGAGCCGGGCAGCGCAGCTTCAAGCCTCGCAACGATGTTGGCCAGGGCAAGGACGCATGTCTCCGCGAGCCGATCCACCACAGCGCGCCGGGCTGGACTGTTCGTCGTGATCCGCTGACCGGATGCTGCAGAAAGTCGCTGCGACGATCGCGACCGTAAGCTTGCGGTAATCGGCAGCCGCTTTATCGGCCGCGGGTGAAGGGCGTCATATCACGAAGGACAACGGTCCATGTTTACTCGGTTCGTTTGCATCTGCCTCGGTGTTTGTATCATCGGTGCGACCGCGCTCGCGCAGACATCTCCATCAATCACCGGCTCGACCCGCCAGGCACCCGCGACACGAGAGCCGGTCGGCCGGACCGAAAAGATCAACCTCAACACCGCGCCTGTCAGCGAGTTGGTGAAGCTTCCGCATCTCAGCGTTCGCGCCGTGACTGCAATCACGGAGGCGAGAACGAAGTCGAAGTTCAAGGACTGGAACGACTTCGTGGGCAGACGGGTTGTGCCGCGATTTGTCCGCAGCGAGATCAAGGACCTCGTCACGTTCTAGAGGCTTTCCATTGGACGCGGGCCGGCCGTCCGGCGCGGATGAACCGACAAGAGGACCCGAGGGCACGGCGGAGCAGGATGCCGGCCGCGCGGCGACGTCATCCTGCGGTAAGCGCGATGGTTGATCGCTGCCACCGGCCCGCGCGGTTGTCGAACTCAAACAAGGATATGCGTGAATGAAACGAGCAGCTGTTCTCACGACCGCCGCGGTCATCGTGATGGGGTGTCTTGCGTCGACGGAAGCCACCGCCCGTGGCCGGCGAGGAGACGCCGTGGCCGTTGGCATCGTTGGCGGCCTGGCCGTCGGCGCCCTGTTGGGCTCCACAATGAGCTCGCGTGCGGCTCCAGCCTATGTCTACGAGAGGGACTATTATTCGCCTGTCCCGGTCGTCCACTACCACCGTCACGTGTACGATTACGGCGACGAATATCCGGGCGGATATGATCGCGGCTATTCATATGGGTACCGCGAAGGGTACTCGGATGGCTGCTGGGACAACGATTGAACGCGGCCGCACGACCGCGCGTATCATGAGAGGCTGAGGCTGCGATTCTTCAGCCGCAGCGTCGCCGGAGGTCGATCGCCTCCGGCGGCATCACAGTTGTCGTGCCATGGATGCTGGGTCGGTCCGCTGACACCGGAGGCCCGTCCTAGTAGCTGATCCGCAGCCCGACGCCGCCATGCACCGTGTTGCCGACCAGTTGCGGTCCGGCGGTGCCGTTGAGGAAGAGATCGGCGATCCAGCCCTTGGTGATGCGGAAGCCGACGCGGCCGCCATATTCGAACCAGCCCTGATTGCCGATCGTCGGCACGATGGTGCCATCGCTGGTGACGGTGGCGACGATGCCGGAATGGGTGGCGAAGGATTGCACCCAGCCGCCGTTGATGTTGGTTTCGATGCTCGATCCGAACAGATGCGTCCACTGGCCGCCGATCTTGACCAGGCTGGTGCGATCGGTGCCGTCGGCGATGGTGGCGTCGAACGGATTGAAGGCGATCGCAGGATCGCTGTAACCCTTGACCCGCTGCCAAAGCTGCCAGACCTCGACCGAGGCCGCGACCTCGTCACGCGCCGACAGCCGGCTGATCCAGCCCGCGCGCCCATACACGCCGTAATTCTCGCTCGAGGTCTGGCCGGTGACCGACACCGGGCCGAGGCTGGTCGTGTAGCTGCGGGTGTAGCGCACCTTCTCCGACGGCGAGAGGATGCTGCCGACGTCGAAGAACGGCCGCGACGAGCCCCAGTCGACGAAATCATAGCGCAGCGCGAAGGCGCCGATCGGCGCGCTGGTGACATTGTAGCCGCCCTCGCCATATTGCGTGTAGGCGATGCCGGCGAGCAGCGACAGATTCGGCGTGATGGTCTTGCGGCCATGGATGCCGGCCGAGAACGACCCGGCCGAGCCGAACGCGCTGATGCAGTCGTCGCAATTGACCTGCTCATTGACGCCGAGCAGCACCGATCCGAGCACGCGGTTGGTGATCATCTGGTTGAAGCGCCGGTCGGCGAGGCCGTTGATCGAACTGCCGCTCGACGGCGCGCCGGTGATCGGCGTCGGAGAGGGGCTCGGTGTTGGTGTCGGCGTGGGAGTGGGTGTCGGCGTAGGCGTAGGCGATGGTGTGGCCGTAGGTGTCGGCGTCGGTGTGGGGGTCGCTCCACAGTTCGACGACAGGTTGGTATCCGAGTTGCAGTTCGGCGTTGGAGATTGAGCCTGCGCCGGCGCAGCCAGCGCCTGCAGCATCGCGAGCGACAGCGCCAACGTCAGAGCCGTCGACAGGATCACGTGATGGATGCGCCGTGCCATCGTCACCGTCCGCACAGCATTCCGGCGTCGTCGACAGGCGGCGTCACCGGTGTCGCATCCGCGAACTGGGTGACGGTGCAGAGCCCGGCGGCCTGGGTGCAGGTCGCCGCAAAGGTCCAGGGCGGGTTGTTGGTCTTCTGGATCGTGGTGCGGCCGCCGCTCGAGGTGATGATCGCAGTGTCGCCGGGCTGGGTCAGGTCGATGCACTGCCGGTTCGACGTACACACCGTCGAAGCGCCTTCCTGCAACACCACAGTTGTCTTGCCGCGCTGTGACAGGATGTCGAGCACCGTGCCGCGAACACCGATGGTCGCAAGCGGTGTGGTGATCTTGTAGGCGGCCTTGTCCGAGTGGCCGGTGACGAAGCGGAACGCACCCGAGGTCAGGCGGACCGCGACATCGCGATAGTGATGCTCGTCGTCGAACACGGTGCGATCGAGCTTCAGCGAAGCATTCGGCCCGAGCGAGAGGTTGGTGCTGTCAGCCATCACCAGCCGCGCGGCGCTCTCGAGACCGGTGCGCACCGTCTCATCGCGCAGCAGTGCGTCGCCGACATTGATCGGCGTGGTTGCAGCCGCTACGCGGACGACCTCGTTCTTCACCATCGCCGCTTCGCCGACGCGGGTCTGCGCCTGAGCGGGATGCGCCGTCAGGGCGACGAAAAGACCGAGTGCAAGCAGGGAGAAAAGGCTGCGAGGCGAATTCATTGCAATACCGATCGACTGAACGCAGTCATCGTACCGGATCGGACATGCATCTGATATTGTATATATGTCACAAACTCCCCCGAGGTGACTGGATGGTTAGTCTCTGTCGTTTCGATTGCGTTCAACGCTGTGGTTGTGAAAGTGAGTTCCGATCACACAGATCACACGCCTCGCGTGCAACGGCGCGATCGTAGCTCACACTTCGCTCACACTCGTTCTCCTCCACGTGCTCGCCCTTTGAATATCGCATCCAAATCTCCTTCTGTTCTGCGGCGTCCCGCCGCCCGCACGGCGATCGTCGCGGCGATCATCTTCGTCGTCGCCCATGTCGTGCTGCTGCTCGGGATCACGGCGCCGGACAAGCTCTATTTCGACGAGGTGCATTACGTGCCGGCGGCGCGGCAGATGCTTCAGCCGGTGCTCGAGGGACCGATCCTCAACCCGATGCATCCGCCGCTTGCCAAGGAGATCATCGCGCTTTCGATCAAGGCGTTCGGCGACGTGCCGCTCGGATGGCGCTATCCCGCGGCGCTGTTCGGCGCGCTGGGGCTGGTCGCCGTCTATCTCGGCGCGCTCGCGCTGTTCGCGTCGCAGGAACGCGCGATCGCTGCCGTGTTGCTGGCCTTCTTCAACCAGATGCTGTTCGTGCAGTCGCGGATCGCGATGCTGGATATTTTCGCGCTCGCGTTCTGCCTGTTCGCGATTGCAGCTTTCATCCAAGGCTTCAGGCAGACGCGGCCGCACTCCGCCTTCGCGCTGGCGGGATTGGCCGCGGGGCTGGCGTGTGCCTGCAAATGGAGCGGGTTGTTCGTGCTTGCGACCTGCGTCGCGATCGTCGTGATGATCCGTCTGATGCAGGGCTGGCGCGCACGCTTCGCCGACGCCAATGCGGAGGATTGGTACCGGCCGGACCTGTGGCCCGATTTCCGTCTACCGCACTTCATCGTCTGTTTCGTGCTGCTTCCGGCGGTCGTCTATCTCGCGACCTTCGTGCCGCTCTACGGCCTCTCGTTCAGCGACATCATCGAGGCGCAGCGCCGGATCTTTGCCGACAACACCACGATCGCGATCGCGGGCCACACCTATATGAGCTCATGGCCGTCCTGGCCGTTCCTGGTGCGCCCGGTCTGGTATCTGTTCGAAAAGGTCGGCGATGACAGGTTCGCGGCGGTCGTGTTTCTCGGCAATCCGCTGGTGCTGTGGCCGGCGTTGATCGCGCTGATCGTCGCGCTGCGCGACTGGATCGTCGCCCGCAGCCGCGATGCATTTCTCGTGCTCGCGTTCTATCTCGGCCCGTATCTCGCCTGGGCGCTGCTGCCACGCACGCTCGGCTTCATCTATTACTATCTGCCGGCGGCGACCACCGCGAGCTTCGTGCTGGTCTACGCCTTGACGCGCAAGGGCGCGCCGCGCTGGTTGCTGTGGGCCTTCGTCGCCGGCGGATGCGCAGGCTTCATCGCGATGCTGCCGATCACGGTCGCCGCGGTCGAGACGTCGATCGCGACCTTCAATCGGCTGATGCTGTTCCAGAACTGGATTTGAATCCCTCCGGATCAAGCGATCCGCCTGCCGGGGTCTGACAGGCGGATCGGACGTTCGGGAGATTACTGCTGCGCCGTCTTGGTATCCATGTTGACCACCTGCACGCGGCGGTTGGTCGGGTCCATCGGCGCGTTCGGGTCCTTCGGCCGGGTCTTGCCATAGCCGACGGTCACGAGATCGGAGCCGTTCAGGCCGTAATGCTCGACCAGATAGGTCTTGATGGTGTCGGCGCGGCGCTCCGAGAGATCCTGGTTATAGGCCTCGCTGCCGATCGCATCGGTGTGGCCGGCGAGGACGAAGGTCGAGCCCTTCATGCTGGCATCCGACAGCGCCTTGCCGAGCTCCTGCACCGCCTGGGCCGAGCCCTTGGCGATCTCCGCCGAGTTGTAATCGAAGTGAATCTCCAGATCGATCTTCGGCTTGTTGGCGGCGATGTCGGCGATCTCCTGGCGTTCGCCCAATGACAGCGAGCGGGTCTGCCGGTTGCGAACGCTGTTGAGGAAGCTTGCCTCCTTGGCCGTCGCGGCCGGGTCGACCTGCGTGCCGGAGAGGCTGCGGGTGGCCGATTTCGGCTTCAGCGCATTGAGGATCTGGGCGGCCGGAACGGTGTCGCTGCCGGCCAGTGCGACGCCCGCCGTCATCGACAGCGCAGCGCCGATTGTCAAAAGAGACAAGGAATGAGAGCGGGTCATGGTTTTGGTCCTTAAATGTCCGGCCAGCCGATCCGGCTGCTATCGTTTTGATGCTGGGAACCTAGGACGGGTTCAAAGCCCGGAATGTGATCTAGGTCACGGACCGGCGTGTCGCGCCCTGTCTCTTGCCGAAACGGGGTAGTCTGCGGTGAGGGAGGGCATCATGGCCCACGTCAATCGCGTCCTTCGCTCGATCAATGACGAGGGTGCCTCGCGCTGCGTCGATATCTTCCTTCGGCCGGATCGGACTGTTGGCTTCGAGGAGTATCGGCGGGACGTGGAAGATGGCCGCGGCTGGTTTCCGGTCGGCGGTCATTCGTCCCGGGTCTTCCATGAGGAAGGCGCCGCGCTCGCCGCGGCGCTGGCGGACGTTCCCTGGTTGCGGCGAGCCGTTGGATCGCAGTAGGTGGCCCGAAGCGCCGCGCAACGTCCAGAGGCGATGATCAGGCACGGCTGATTTCGCTCGCGCCGCTCTCCACAGCGGCGCGAATCTCACTACATTGCCTGGGCAATGCCCCGCGCCGCCGAACCCTTATCCCTGAACAATGCCGCCGCCCGCCATATCTGGCTGCGCGCGCAGCGGCTCGATACAACGGCGCCGTTCGGGGAGGGCGCGTCAGCCGTGGCGGCCGCCGTCGACCACCTCGGCTATGTGCAGATCGACACCATCAACGTGATCGAGCGCTGCCATCACCACATCCTGTTCAGCCGGATTCCGGACTATCGCCGCGCCGACCTCAAGCAGGCGCAGAGCCAGGACAAGAGCGTGTTCGAATACTGGACGCACGCGCTGTCCTACATTCCGTCCAAGGACATCGGCATCTTCCTGCCGGTCATGAAGGCGCATAAGCGCGATGGGCACAAATGGTATTCGTCGGTGACCCCTGCGGATACGCGCAAGATCATGCGGCTGCTGCGCGAGGGTCCGCTGACCATCCGCGACATCGATGACGACGTGCTTACCGAGAAGGAGCATCTCTGGCAGAGCCGGAAGCCCTCCAAGCGTGCGCTGCAGCTCGCCTTCTATGGCGGTGTGGTCACCATCAGCGAGCGCGCCGGCATGCTGAAGACCTACGAGCTGATGGGCAGGCATTTCGGCTGGGACACGCCGCCGAAGCCCGCGCCGGCCTCGGCCCGAACGGCCTATCTGCTCGACCGCGCGCTGCGCTCGCAGGGCATCGTCAGCCTGGATTCGATCTGCCATCTCGACGCGCCGAGCAAGAAGGCGGTGCGCAGCCTGATCGAGGCGAGGGTGCGCCGCAAGGAGCTGGTGCGGATCGCGCTGGAGGGCGCCGGCAAGCAGGAGCATTGGGCGCGGCCCGAGGTGCTGGAAGCGACCGGCGAGGAGGATCCCTCCTTGGTGCACATCCTCTCGCCGTTCGATCCCCTGATCATCCAGCGCAAGCGCACCGAGCTGTTCTTCGGCTACGGCCACCGCTTCGAGGCCTATGTGCCGAAGGAGAAGCGCCTGTTCGGCTATTTCGCGCTGCCCGTGCTGGTCGGCGACGACATCGTCGCCGCCCTCGACCTCAAGACCGACCGGCAGAACAAGAAACTGCTGATGCAGAAATGGAGCTGGGTCGGCAACGGCAAGAAGCAGGCGGGGCGCAAGGAGCTGAAGCGCCGCATCGAGGAGGAGCTCGACCGCTTCGCGCGCTTCCAGCTGGCGGAGTAGGGCTGACTGTCGCGTCCGTCATTGCGAGCGAAGCGAAGCAATCCATGCCACCGCAAGCTGAGAAATGGATTGCTTCGTCGCTATCGCTCCTCGCAATGACGGGAAGGGTGGTTCGGCCGACGACTTCGCAAGTTGCCCGCTGAGCGCTGTGCATCATGCGTTTTTGCCATTGCCCAACGCCGGGCGAGCCAATAATCCTCAAGGCAAGCAACAGCCTGGGGGAAACCGATGAGCCAGATCGCAACCGTCGCGTCCGATCGCGGCGCCCGCAGCGAGATCGAGACGTCCACGATCCGCGCGATCTCCTGGCGGCTGATCCCGTTCCTGATCCTGGCCTACTTCTTCTCCTATCTCGACCGCGTCAATCTCAGCTTCGCGGCGCTCACCATGAATGCCGAGCTGAAGTTCTCGCCCCTGGTATTCTCCTTTGGCGCCGGCATCTTCTTCATCGGCTATTTCGTCTTCGAGGTGCCGAGCAACCTCGCGCTGGAGCGGTTCGGCGCCAGCAAATGGATCGCCCGCATCATGGTGAGCTGGGGCATCCTCTCGGCGTTGATGGCGGCGGTCTATGACGAGCACAGCTTCTACGCGCTGCGCTTTTTCCTCGGCGTCGCCGAGGCCGGCTTCTTCCCCGGCATCATCCTCTATCTGACCTACTGGTATCCTGCCGAGTATCGCGCGCGCTTCCTCGCCGCCTTCGCGATCGCCGTCCCGGTTTCGACCGCGATCGGCGCGCCGATCTCCGGCCTGCTGCTCGGGCTCGACGGCGTGATGGGGCTGAAGGGCTGGCAGTGGCTGTTCGTCATCGAGGGCATCCCCTCGGTGCTGCTCGGCATCGTCACCTGGTTCTATCTGACCGACCGGCCGGAGAAGGCCGACTGGCTCTCGGCCGATCAGAAGACGTGGCTGAAGGCGAAGCTCGACGCCGAGGTCGCGGCCAAGCAGGCGGCGAAGCACTTCACGCTGTTCGAGGCGCTGTCCTCGCCGAAGGTGCTGGCGCTCAGCGCGATCTATTTCGGTTTCGTCGCCTCGCTCTACGGCATGCAGTTCTGGCTGCCGCAGATCGTCAAGGCGTTCGGTCTGACCAACGCGCAGACCGGCTTCGTCACCGCGATCCCCTATGCGTTCGGCACCGTCGCGATGATCCTGTGGGCGCGCCGTTCCGACGCCACGCGGGAGCGCGTGTTTCATGTCGGCGCGCCGCTCTTGCTCACCGCGCTGGCGCTCGCCGTCTCCAGCTACATCACCGATCCGACCATGACGATGGTCGTGCTGACGGTCGCCGCGATCGGCGTGTTCTGTACCTTCGCGGTGTTCTGGACGCTGCCGACCGCCTGGCTGTCAGGCACCGCCGCCGCCGGCGCGATCGCGCTGATCAACTCGATCGGCAACCTCGCCGGCTTCGGCGGGCCGTACCTGATCGGCTGGGTGAAGGAGGCGACCGGCAGCACGTCGACCGGTCTATTGGTGCTGGCGCTGCTGCCGCTCGCGGCGGGGCTTTTGGTTTTCCTCGGCAGCCACGAGACCAAGACCGAGTTCGCCGACGCGAAGTAACGGTGCGTAACGCTCGCGTTGCTGCGCTCTATCCATCCTACGATTTCGCTGGTCGTCGCTGATCGCAGCCCGGATGGAGCGAAGCGTAATCCGGGGGCCGTTGTCGCATCGGCCGACCTCCCGGATTTCGCTTCGCTCGATCCGGGCTACGCACCCCAAAACATTGCCAGTTCCGGCGCCCGGTCACGGCCATCCTCACGAACAGGTTACTACTGACGAATATTGACATTCATCAGTGATAAATCGATACTCTTCATCAGTCGTCAGCCCGATGGAGAATTCAGATGTTCGGCCGTTCCATTTTCTCGAGCTATTACAGGCTCTTGACCGGAGCATCGTTGGCTTTTGCCGTGTTCGCGCTGACCGGCTGCAACGAGAAAGCGGCTGAAACCGCCGATCCGGGACGCCCCGTGCTGGTGGCGACCGTCCATTATGAAGCTGAAACCCCTGAGCGCAGCTTTGTCGGCACCATCAAGCCCCGTATCGAAGCCGATATGGGCTTTCGGGTTGCCGGCAAGGTGGCCAAGCGGCTGGTCGAGGTCGGACAGACAGTCGATGTCGACCAGCCCTTGGCCACCCTCGACGAGGTCGACCTGAAGCTGCAGGCCGAGCAGGCGGAGGCGGAATTCACCGCCGCCACCGGCGTGCTGGCGCAGGCCGCCGCCGCCGAGCAGCGCGCCAAGGATTTGAAGGCCAAGGGCTGGACCACCGATGCGGCGCTCGATTCCGCCAAGGCCGCCGGCGATGAAGCCCGCGCGCGGCTGAACCGCGCCGAGCGCTCGGTCGAGCTGACCAAGAACTCCCTCTCTTATGCAACGCTCGTGGCCGACACCCGGGGTGTCGTCACAGCGACCATGATCGAGCCCGGCCAGGTGGTTGCCGCGGGCCAGGCTTCGATCCGTGTCGCCCGACTTGGCGAGAAGGAAGCTGTCGTCGCGATCCCAGAGACGCTTCTCGCTCGTGCCAGGTCGGGCGTCGCCACGGTGATGCTGTGGTCGGATGCAAAGAAGACCTACGCCGCCAAGCTGCGCGAGGTGGCGCCGCAGGCCGATCCCGCCACCCGCACCTATCTCGCGAAGTTCTCGCTGCCGGACGCCGACGAGGCGGTCTCGCTCGGCATGACCGCGACCCTGACCCTGGCCGACAAGGCGAGCGAGCGGGTGGCAAAGCTGCCGCTGTCGGCGCTGTACAGCCAGGGCGGCGATCCCTCGCTCTACATCGTCGACGACAAGGGCGACATCGCGCTGAAGCCGGTCAAGGTGAAGGCCTATGAGAGCAACAACGTCGTCATCTCCGGCGGCGTCGACGATGGCGCCAAGGTAGTCGCCCTCGGTGTGCAGAAACTCGATCCGAGCCAGAAGGTGCGGGTCGTGTCGTCGCTGTCGTTCTAGTCACGCGTCATTGCGAGGAGCGAAGCGACGAAGCAATCCACGTCGCCGCACGCTGAAGAATGGATTGCTTCGCTTCGCTCGCAATGACGATTGAAGTCGAGACGATTTGGACCTGGAGAGTTCGATGAAGCGCTTCAACCTTTCGGCCTGGGCGGTCAGCCATCCGACGCTGGTGCTGTTCCTGATGATCATCCTCGGCGCCGCCGGCTTCTTCTCCTATGAGAAGCTCGGCCGTGCCGAGGATCCGTTCTTCACCGTCAAGGTGGTGAACGTCTCGGTGATGTGGCCGGGCGCGACCTCGCAGGAAATGCAGATGCAGGTCGCAGATCCGATCGAGAAGAAGCTGCAGGAGCTGCCGTTCTTCGACAAGGTGCAGACCTATTCCAAGCCGGGCTTCACGGCGATGCAGGTCTCCTTCAAGGATTCGACCTCGCCGAAGGACGTGCCCTATCTCTTCTACCTGCTGCGCAAGAAGCTGGTCGACGTGCAGGGCGAGCTGCCCGCCGGTATCCTCGGTCCGGTCGTGAACGACGAATTCTCCGACGTCGATTCGATCCTCTATATGATGACCGGCGACGGCGCCAGTTACGCGCAGCTCAAGAAGGTCGCCGAAGGCTTCCGCCAGCGCCTGCTGAAAGTGCCGGGTGTCACCAAGATCGATCTCTACGGCACCCAGGACGAGCGCATCTTCGTCGAGTTCTCGCACGCCAAGCTCGCGACCCTCGGCATCACGCCGCAGGCGCTGTTCGACTCGCTCGCCAAGCAGAACAACGTGACGCCCGCCGGCACCGTCGAGACCTCGTCGCAGCGCGTGCCGCTGCGCGTCACCGGTGCGCTTGACGGCGTCAAGGCGGTTGCCGAGACGCCGGTCGAGAGCAACGGCCGCGTGTTCCGGCTCGGCGATATCGCAACCGTCAGCCACGGCTATGTCGATCCGCCGAGCTTCAAGGTGCGCCAGGAAGGCAAGCCGGCGCTCGGCATCGGCGTCGTCACCGCCAAGGGCGCCAACATCCTCGAGCTCGGCAAGGAAGTGCAGCAGGCGACCGCCGAGTTCATGAAGGCGGTGCCGCAGGGCGTCGACGTCCAGCAGATCGCCGACCAGCCCAAGGTGGTCGAGCACGCCGTCGGCGAGTTCGTGCACTCCTTCGTCGAGGCGCTCGCGATCGTGCTATTCGTCTCTTTTGTCGCGCTCGGCTGGCGCACCGGCATCGTCGTGGCGCTGTCGGTACCGCTGGTGCTCGGCATCGTCTTCATCGTGATGAACGCGATGTCGCTCGACCTGCACCGCATCACGCTCGGCGCGCTGATCATCGCGCTCGGCCTCCTGGTCGACGACGCCATCATCGCGGTCGAGATGATGGTGGTGAAAATGGAACAGGGCTGGGACCGCATGAAGGCGGCGTCCTTTGCCTGGGAATCTACCGCGTTTCCGATGCTCACGGGGACGCTGGTCACAGCCGCTGGCTTCCTCCCCATCGGCTTTGCCAATTCGGCGGTCGGCGAATATGCCGGCGGCATCTTCTGGATCGTGGCGATCGCGCTGGTCGCCTCCTGGTTCGTCGCGGTGATCTTCACGCCCTATATCGGCGTCAAGCTGCTGCCCAACATCAAGGTGCACCAGAACCACGATCCGCACGCGATCTACGAGACGCGGATGTATCGTGGCCTGCGCAGCGTCGTGCAGTGGTGCGTCGATCACCGCATCAAGGTGGTGGCGGCAACCGTCGGCGTCTTCGTCGCCGCGATCGTCGGCTTCGGCCACGTCCAGCAGCAGTTCTTCCCGCTGTCGGAGCGGCCCGAGCTGTTCCTGCAGCTCCGCCTGCCGGAAGGCACCGCCTTCAACGTCACGGAGAAGGCCGTGAAGCAGGCCGAAGGGCTGTTGAAGGGCGACGAGGACATTGCGACCTACACCGCCTATGTCGGCCAGGGCTCGCCGCGCTTCTGGCTCGGCCTCAACCCGCAGCTGCCGAACGAGGCCTTTGCCGAGATCGTCATCCTCGCCAAGAACGTCGAGGCGCGCGAGCGCGTCAAGGCGAAGATCGAGCAGGCGGCCGCCGACGGCGCGCTGAACGAGGCGCGGGTCCGCGTCGACCGCTTCAACTTCGGTCCGCCGGTCGGCTTCCCGGTCCAGTTCCGCGTGATCGGGCCCGATGCCAACAAGGTGCGCGACATCGCCTATCAGGTGCGCGAGGTCATGCGCCAGAACAAGAACGTCAAGGACGTCCAGCTCGACTGGAACGAGCAGTCGCCCTACCTGAAGCTCGCCGTCGACCAGGATCGGGCGCGTGCGCTCGGCCTCACCCCGCAGGACGTCTCACAGGCGCTGGCGATGCTGATCTCGGGCGCGCCGGTCACCACGATCCGCGACGGCATCGAGAAGGTCGGCGTGGTCGCCCGTGCGGTGCCGTCCGAACGGCTCGATCTCGGCCGGGTCGGCGACCTCACCATCACGTCACGCAACGGTGTGGCGGTCCCGCTGCAGCAAATTGCAAAAATCGAATATGAGCATGAGGAGCCGATCCTGTGGCGGCGCAACCGCGACATGGCGATCACCGTGCGCTCGGATGTCGTCGACGGCGTGCAGGCGCCCGACGTCACCAACCAGATCGCGCCGAAGCTCAGGGATATCCAGGCCCATCTCGAGCCGGCCTACCGGATCGAGCCGGGCGGGGCGTTCGAGGAATCCGCCAAGGGCAATGCGTCGATCTTCATCCTCTTCCCCGTGATGGTGATGGTGATGCTGACGCTCTTGATGATCCAGCTGCAGAGTTTCTCGCGCCTGACCCTGGTGTTCCTGACCGCGCCGCTCGGCATCGTCGGCGCCTCGCTGGGGCTCAACGTCGCCAACCAGCCGTTCGGCTTCGTGGCGCTGCTCGGCCTGATCGCGCTCGCCGGCATGATCATGCGCAACACGGTCATCCTGGTCGATCAGATCGAGAGCGACGTGGCGTCCGGCCTGACCCGGCGCGAGGCGATCGTCGAGGCCACCGTCCGGCGCGCCCGGCCGGTGGTGCTGACCGCGCTCGCCGCGATCCTCGCGATGATCCCGCTGTCGCGCTCGGCGTTCTGGGGCCCGATGGCGATCACCATCATGGGCGGTTTGTTTGTTGCGACTTTCCTGACCTTGCTGTATCTGCCGGGCCTTTACGCCCTCTGGTTCCGCAAGACCCTCGAGGAGAGCGGCCCTGAGCAGACCGATACTGCGCCGCAGCATGCGGGAAAAGGACAACTCGCATTTCCACTTGCTGAGGCGGCCGAATAATTGAAGATTGAGCAGGCCAACATGACACTGATCTCGGAACATAGCGAAACCGACACCCGCGAACGGATTCTCGTGGTGGCGGAGCGCTTGTTCCGGCAGATCGGCTACCAGAAGACCACGGTCGCCGACATCGCCAAAGAGCTGCGGATGAGCCCCGCCAACGTGTACCGCTTCTTCGATTCGAAGAAGTCGATCCACGAAGGCGTGGCGCGCGGCCTGATGGGCGAGGTCGAGATCGAGGCACAGCGCATCGCGCGGTCGGAGGGGCCGGCGGCGACGCGGTTGCGCCAGATGATGACGACCATCAATCGGATGAACACCGAGCGCTATGTCGGCGACTCCAAGCTGCACGAGATGGTCGAGATCGCGATGCAGGAGGACTGGGAAGTCTGCGTCGCCCATATGGAGCTGATCGGCCAGATCATCGGCGAGGTGATCGCGCAGGGCGTGGCCTCGGGCGAATTCGAGGTCGAGGATCTCGAGGTTGCCGCGCTGTGCGCCTGCACGGCGATGATGCGGTTCTTCCACCCGCAGATGATCGCCCAGTGCGCCACCAAGCCGGGCCCGACCATCGACCAGATGATCGATTTCGTGATCGCCGGCCTGTCGCCACGCGCCCGCGCCCATTGAGCGCCAGGGCTGACGTTTTCGTCAGTTGACTCTCCTGTCATTGCGAGCGAAGCGACGCTGTAGCCCGGATGGAGCGCAGCGTAATCCGGGTATTTGATCCGCTTGCGAGATCGCCCCGGATTGCGCTGCGCTCCATCCGGGCTACCAAAGGGGCCGCACCGTGACCGCGAAAGACCTGCATTTCTACGAGCCGAAGAACGGACACGGCCTGAAGCACGACCCGTTCAACGCCATCGTGGCGCCGCGGCCGATCGGCTGGATCGCCTCGCGTGACAAGGGCGGCAACGTCAACCTCGCGCCCTACAGCTTCTTCAACGCCTTCTGCTATGTGCCGCCGATCATCGGCTTCTCCTCCACCAACTGGAAGGACAGCGTCGCCAACATCCAGGACACCGGCGAGTTCGTCTGGAACCTGGCGACGATGGATCTGGCCAAGCACATGAACGCGACCGCGGCGCATGTCGCCCGCGATGTCGACGAGTTCAAGCTCGCGGGGCTGACGCAGGTACCCGGCAAGCTCGTCAACGTGCCGCGCGTTGCCGAAAGCCCGGTGTCGTTCGAATGCAAGGTGAGCCAGATCATCCAGCTCCAGGGCGCCGACGGCAAAAAGGCCGAGGCCTGGCTGACGCTCGGCGAGGTCGTCGCCGTCCACATCGACAAGGCTTTCATCAAGGACGGCGTCTACCAGACCGGTCTCGCGCACCCGATCGTCCGCGCCGGGCGGCGGGGCGACTATTTCGAGATCAAGCCGGAAAACATGTTCGAGATGCTCCGGCCGGATTGATCCTGTCCATGTAACCGCCATTGCGAGCCAACGGACGTTCGCCTCACAATTCGCGCAACACACTCAGTGTCGTCCCTGCGAATGCAGGGACCCAACCACGAATGTTCATTGTTGCATGACGCTGAAACGACGAGCTCCATTCACAACACCCGCCGCGGCGTATGGGTCCCTGCGTTCGCAGGGACGACAGTTGTGAGTGTGGCGCGACGCATCAAACGAATGAAGAGGGCTTATGGCGAGTACGAGTACAGCGCTTTGCCTTTTCGCCTCGCAATGACGGAAGCAGAAACCACAACAATGTGAAATTTCTGCCTCGGGGATGAAAAACCGTCACTCGCAACCTCGGGGCGAGCAGTCTAACCTCCCGCGCGCCAGGCCGGATCAACGGCCGGCCAACAGAGTGGGAGGATGCGATGACACGTCAACCGCGGAGCAATCCAACAGAAGAGCGGCGCGATCCGAACGTTTCACGGCGAACACTTGTCCAGGGATTGGCGGTGGGGGCGGCCGCTGCCGCAACCGGCGTCAGTGGCGCGCTGGCCCAGAACGCGCCCGCGCCGGTCGGGCCGCCGACGACCATCACCAGCCCGCCGCGCGACTTCAGTCCGCGCGGTGCGCCGACCACCTATTTCTGGGACCCCGACATCATCGCGGTCGATCCGTCCTTCAACGACCTGGCCCAGCCCAACACCTCGATCAAGCGCCTCCATACCGGTCTGCTGTGGGCGGAAGGCCCGGCCTGGAGCTCGCAGGGCCGCTATCTGCTGTGGAGCGACATCCCGAACAACCGGCAGATGCGCTGGTCGGAGGATGACGGTCACGTCAGCGTGTTCCGCATGCCGTCGAACTACTCGAACGGCAATTCGTTCGACTTCCAGGGCCGCCAGCTGTCCTGCGAGCATCTCACCCGGCGCGTGACGCGCTACGAGAATGACGGCACCGCGACCGTGCTTGCCGATAACTATCAAGGCAAGCGGCTGAACTCGCCGAACGACATCGTCGCGCATCCCGACGGCAGCTACTGGTTCACCGATCCGCCTTATGGCGGCCAGCTCTATGAGGGCGAGCCTGACGCAGCCGGCGGCCCCGGCAATTCCGCCGGCAAGCTCAATCCCCGGATCGGCCAGCCGGCCGGCTTCGCGCCGGCCAAGCGCGAGCTGCCGACCAATTGCTACCGCATCGATCCCTCCGGCCGCATCGATCTCGTGGTGAGCGAGGACCAGGTGCCGGATCCGAACGGCATCTGCTTCTCGCCGGACTACAAGAAGCTCTACGTCGTCTCGACCGGCAAGGGACCGGGCGATACCGGCGCGGGCGGCAAGGGGGACGTCTTCGTGTTCGATGTCGGGCCCGACAACAAGCCGACCAATGGAAAGCGCTTCAGCGATTTCATGATCGACGGCGTGAAGTGCGGACCGGACGGCATCCGCTGCGACGTCAACGGCAACGTCTGGTGCTCGAGCAACGCCGGCCGCGCGGTCGGCTACAACGGCGTGACGTGCTGGTCGCCGGAAGGCAAGCTGCTCGGCCGCATCCGGCTGCCCGAAGTCTGCGGCAACATCACCTTCGGCGGCCCCAAGCGCAACCGCCTGTTCATGGCCGCAAGCCAGTCGCTCTACGCAGTCTATACCGCGACCCAGGGCGCCGGGCCGGCGTGATCTGACTAAACCTCTCCCCAGCGGGGAGAGGTCGATTTGCGAAGCAAATCGGGTGAGGGGGTGCTGCTCCAACGAGAGACCGTGACCCCTCACCCGGCGCTGCGCGCCGACCTCTCCCAAGGGAGAGGTGAATTCGCCATCCCGCTACCTGATTGTCGCACCTCAGCTTTCGGAACTGAACGCGCGGCCTGCCGTTAACAAACGGCGGCTTGGCCGCGTCAATTTCGCTTTATTTGAACAGCGAAGTGTTCACCGGGGAGCGGCACTTTCCGATAGGATTATGCATCCGCGCCGCCGATCCATGAGGACCCCACCATGAGCTTCCGCCGCGATTACCTTTCCAAGCCGATCTTCTCCTGGGCGCGTGGCGTGCTGCCGACCATGTCGGACACCGAGCGCGAGGCGCTGGAAGCCGGCGACGTCTGGTGGGACGCCGATCTCTTCACCGGCAATCCCGACTGGTCGAAACTGCTGGCGTTCGCGCCGGCCAGATTGACCGACGAGGAGAATGCCTTCCTGCACGGTCCGGTCGACGAGCTCTGCGCGATGCTCGACGAATGGAAGATCAACTGGGAATGGCGCGATCTGCCGCCCGAGGTCTGGGCCTTCATCAAGGCCAAGAAGTTCTTCGGCATGATCATTCCCAGGGAATTCGGCGGCCTCGGCTTCTCGCCCTATGCGCATTCCGAAGTGGTGCGGAAAATCTCGTCGCGCTCGCTGACCGCGGCCGTCACTGTGATGGTGCCGAACTCGCTCGGGCCGGGCGAACTCCTGATGCGCTTCGGCACCAAAGAGCAGCAGGACAAATGGCTGCCGCGTTTGGCCGCGGGCCAGGACATTCCCTGCTTCGGCCTGACCAGCCCGGAGGCCGGCTCCGATGCTGCCTCGATGATCGACACCGGCATCATCTGCAAGGGCAATTTCGAAGGCCGCGAGGTGCTGGGCTTGCGGCTGAATTGGCACAAGCGCTACATCACGCTCGGTCCGGTCGCGACACTGCTCGGCCTTGCCTTCAAGGCCTATGATCCCGATCACCTCGTCGGCAACGAGGACGAGCTCGGCATCACGGTCGCGCTGATCCCGACGCATCTGCCCGGCGTCTCGATCGGCCACCGCCATCTGCCGGCGATGCAGGTGTTCCAGAACGGCCCGAACTGGGGCAAGGACGTCTTCATCCCGCTCGACTACATCATCGGCGGCCAGGAGCGTTTGGGGCAAGGCTGGAAGATGCTGATGACGGCGCTCGCCGCCGGCCGCGGCATCTCGCTGCCGTCGCTGTCGGCCGCGGGCGCGGCTTATGCCGCGCGCACCACCGGCGCCTATGCCCGCATCCGCGAGCAGTTCGGCATTTCCATTTCCAAGTTCGAGGGCATCGAAGAGCCGCTGGCGCGCATCGCCGGCACCGCCTATCTGCTCGACGCCGCGCGGCGGCTGACCTGCGCTGCGCTGAACGAGGGGCATCATCCCGCCGTCATTTCCGGGATCATGAAGCTGCACGCCACCGAGCGGATGCGGATCGCGATCGACGACGCGATGGATATCCATGGCGGCAAGGCCGTGATCGACGGGCCGCAGAACTATCTCGGCGGGCTCTACCGCTCGGTGCCGGTCGGCATCACGGTCGAGGGCGCCAACATCCTGACCCGCAATCTGATCGTGTTCGGGCAGGGCGCGATCCGCGCGCATCCTTACCTTTTGCAGGAGATGAACGCGCTCAGTGAGCCCGATCGCGACAAGGGCCTCACGGCCTTCGACACTGCGTTCTGGAAGCATGTCGGCCACAGCTTCGCGACCATGTTCCGTGCCTGGGGCCGCAGCTGGAGCTTTGGCCTGTTCGCGCCGGCGCCGGATGCCGGCGATGCAACAAAGTTCTATCGCCAGCTCTCGCGCTATTCGTCGGCGTTCGCGCTGTGCGCCGACATGGCGCTGCTCACGCTCGGTGGTGCATTGAAGCGCAAGGAAATGCTCTCCGCGCGCTTCGGCGACATCCTGTCTGAACTGTATCTGCTCTCCGCCGCGCTGAAGCGCTGGCAGGACGAGGGCCGGCAGAGGGAGGATCTGCCTGCGCTCGAATGGTGCATGGCATCGGGCTTCAAGACCATCGAGAACCGTTTTGCGGAGATCCTCGCCAATTTGCCGAACCGCCCGGTGGCATGGCTGCTGAAATTCCTGATCCAGCCGTTCGGCGCCCGCGTCACCGGCCCGTCTGATCGCGTCGTGCATTTGTGCGCCCAGCTCGTGCTGTCGCCATCCGCGGCGCGCGACCGCCTGACGCCGGACCTCGCCTTTGTCGAGGACGACGGCGGCATCGCGCGGCTGGAAAAGGCCTTCCGCCTCGTCACCGCGGCCGAGGATGCGGCCAAACAGTTGCGCGCGGCGCGGCTGCATGACTGGCAGGAGGCGGTCAGGAAGGGCGTCATCACCCAGGATGACGGCGAGAAGCTTGCCGCCGCCCACGAGGCCGTCGCAAAAGTCATCGAGGTCGATGATTTTGCGCCCGAGGCGCTGTCCCCGATTTACAAGAAATCCGCCGACGTGCATCAGTTCTTCCAGGAGCTTGGTGAGCAGAGGGCGGCGAGCTGATGGCGCGACCAGTCTTTATCGTCGACGGCAGCCGGACGCCGTTCCTGAAGGCGCGCTCCGGTCCCGGCCCCTTCACCCCGGTCGATCTCGCCGTGCAATGCGGCCGGCCGCTGTTGGCGCGGCAGCCGTTCGCGCCCAGCGCCTTCGACCAGGTCATCCTCGGCTGCGTCAACGTGATCGCCGACGAGATGAACCCGGCGCGGGTCGCGGCGCTGCGCCTCGGCATGGGCGAGCAGATGGTCGCCTTCACGGTGCAGATCAATTGCGGCTCCGGCATGCAATCGATCGACACCGGCTATCGCTACATCCGCGAGGGCATCTCCGATCTGATCCTCGCCGGTGGCGCCGAGGCACTGAGCCACGCGCCGCTGGTCTGGCCCAATTCCGGCGTGCGCTGGTTTGCCGGCTTTGCCGGCGCCAAGGGGTTGGGCGCCAGGATCGCCGCCGCACTGAAGGTGAAGCCGAGCTACTTCAAGCCGATCATCGGCCTCGAGCGCGGGCTGACCGATCCGATCACCGAGCTCAACATGGGCCAGACCGCCGAGAAGGTCGGCCACCTCTTCGGCATCACCCGTGCGCAATCCGACGCCTACGCGGCCGAGAGCCACCAGCGGCTGGCGAAGGCGCAGAAGGAGGGCTTCCTCAAAGGCGAGGTCGAGACCGCGTTCTCGCGCGACGGCAAGTTCTACGATCATGATGACGGCGTCCGGCCGGACTCGACAGCCGAGACGCTGGCGAAGCTGAAACCGGTGTTCGAGCGCCCGTGGGGCCAGGTCACCGCCGGCAATTCCTCGCAGATCACCGACGGCGCCTCCTGGGTGATCCTGGCGTCCGAGACCGCGGTGGCCAAGCACGGGCTGACGCCGAAGGCCGTCATCCTCGACAGCCAGTGGTCGGCGCTCGATCCCTCGATCATGGGCCTTGGCCCGGTGCTGTCGGCGAGCGCGCTGCTCAAGCGCAACAGCATGACCTTGCAGGACGTCGAGACCTGGGAGCTGAACGAGGCTTTTGCGACCCAGGTGCTCGGCTGCCTCGCCGCCTGGAACGACGACAAGTTCTGCCGGGAGATTTTGGGACTTGACGGCGCGGCCGGCGAGATCGATCGCGCGAAGCTGAATGTCGATGGCGGCGCGATCAGCCTCGGCCATCCCGTCGGCACCAGTGGCAACCGCATCGTGCTGCATCTGATCAATGCGATGAAGCGGCTCGGCACCAGGCGCGGCGTCGCCACCGAATGCATCGGTGGCGGGCAGGGCGGCGCGATGTTGATTGAGATGGTGTGATCATGGATTCACGGATCATGGACCTTCTCGCCGATCGCGTGCTCGAGCTCGGGCCGAAGCCGGCCGCCGACAGCCCGTACAGGAATTTCAAGCTGACGCGGGACGAGGACGGCATTGCCTGGCTGCTGTTCGACCGCGCCGGCGCCAGCGCCAATACGCTGTCCGCCGATCTGCTCGAAGAGCTCGATGCCATCGTCACGGCGCTGGAGAACCAGCGGCCGACCGGCCTCGTGGTGCGCTCGGCGAAGAAAAGCGGCTTCATCGCCGGCGCCGACGTCAACGAGTTTCGCGGCGTCACCGACCCCGGCGCGGTCGAGACCGCGATCGGCCGCGCCCATGCGGTAATCGACCGGCTCGAGGCGATGCGCGTGCCGTCGGTCGCCGTGATCCATGGCTTCTGCCTCGGCGGCGGCCTCGAGGTCGCGCTCGCCTGTCAGATGCGGATCGCGATCGACGACGCGCGGTTCGGCTTTCCCGAGGTGATGCTCGGCCTGCATCCCGGCCTCGGCGGCACCGTGCGCTTCACCGAGCTGGTCAACCCGATGCAGGCAATGACCTTGATGCTGACCGGCAAGACGATCGACGCGCGCCGCGCCAAGTCGCTCGGCCTGGTCGATGCCGTGACCCAGGAGCGCCACGTCCGCAACGCGGTGAAGGACGCGGTGTTCGGCCGGCTCAAGCGCGCCAGGCCCGGTGCGCTCAATTCGCTGCTCAACTTCGGGCCGGTCAGGGGCTTCCTCGCCTCGCGGATGCGCAGCGAGGCGGAGAAGGCGGCGCCGCGCAAGCATTATCCGGCGCCCTACGCGCTAATCGAGCTCTGGGAGAAGCATGCTGGCAACCGCTCGGCGATGCTGAACGCGGAGAAGGCCTCGTTCGCCAATCTGATGGTGACGCCGACTGCGCAGAACCTGATCCGCGTGTTCTTCCTGCGCGAGCAGATGAAGAAGGTCGCAGGCTCTGGCAACAAGGTGCAGCACGTGCATGTCATCGGCGCCGGTGCCATGGGCGGCGATATCGCGGCCTGGTGCGCCAACCAGGACATGCGGGTGACCTTGGCAGATATGAAGCCGGAGCCAATCGCCGGCGCGATGAAGCGCGCGTCCGAGCTGTTCGGCAAGATCATGCGCAAGAAGATCGACCAGCGCGACGCGCTCGACCGGATGATCCCCGACATGGACGGCGAGGGCGTCCGCAACGCAGATCTCATCATCGAGGCGGTGCCGGAAAAGCTCGAGCTGAAGCAGAAGATCTATGCCGGCCTCGAGCCGAAGATGAAACCGGGCGCGATCCTCGCCACCAACACGTCGAGCATCCCGCTGCAGGATCTGCGTACCACGCTTGCAACGCCGGAGCGGCTGCTCGGCCTGCATTTCTTCAATCCGGTGTCGCGGCTGCAACTCGTCGAGGTCGTCAGCCATGACAGCGCCGATGCCAGCCTGCTCAGGCAGGCGCTGGCCTTTGTCGGCGCCATCGATCGCCTGCCGCTGCCGGTGAAGAGCTCGCCGGGTTTCCTCGTCAACCGCGCGCTGACGCCCTACATGCTGGAAGCGATGATGATGCTGGACGAGAAGACCGACCAGCGCCTGATCGACGCGGCCGCCGTCGAGTTCGGCATGCCGATGGGCCCGATCGAGCTCGCCGACCAGGTCGGCCTCGATATCTGCCTCGATGTCGGCGACATGCTGCGCTCGAAGTTCGGTGACACGCTGCCGCCGACGCCTGCCTGGCTGCGCGAAAAAGTCGCCAAGGGCGAGCTCGGCCGGAAGACCGGCAAGGGCTTCTATACCTGGAAGGACGGCAAGGCGGAGAAATCGCCGCTGCCGGAGACCGGCCCGAAGGTGAGCGATGAAATGATTGATCGGCTGGTGCTGCCGATCTCGAATGTCTGCGTCGCCGCCCTGCGCGAAGGCATCGTCGACGATCCCGACATGGTCGACGGCGCGATGATCTTCGGCACCGGCTATGCGCCGTTCCGTGGCGGCCCGCTCAACTATGCGCGCAGCCGCGGCATCGACAATATCGTGTCGACCATGCAATCGCTGATGCGCAAGTTCGGCGGGCGATTTGCGCCGGATACCGGCTGGGAGGGCTTCAAGTGACCGACACCCAAGCACCCGAGACTCATGTTCACGCGCCGCCGATCAGCGGCAACGAGCCGCAGGGCGATCTCTGCATCCGCACGTTGGCGATGCCGGCCGACACCAACGCCAATGGCGATATCTTCGGCGGCTGGCTGCTCAGCCAGATGGATCTCGGCGGCGGCGTGTTCGCGGGCAAGGTTGCGAAGTCGCGCACTGTGACGGTCGCGATCGACGCGATGAATTTTCGCAAGGCAGTCTATGTCGGCGATCTGGTCTCGGTGCACGCCAACCTCGTGCGCGTCGGCCGCACCTCGATCACGGTGCATCTCGAAGCCTGGGTGCTGCGCCGCCGCGCGCAGCAATCGATCCTCGTCACCGACGGCAATTTCACCTATGTCTCGATCGACGAGCAGGGCCATCCGCAACCGATCCAGCGCGACGGCGCGACGATTTCGACCTGACGTTTTTCGCGCGAAAACGCCGCTGATTCGGCGCGAGTAAAACGCGTCGAAACTGAGACCGGAGCTGCAAAAACAGCGCTTCACTTCGCAAATAAACCGAGGAACAAACAGGCGGCGACGCCGTTGTCGGCCCGGAATCAAACCGAGGCCGATAATGTCAGACTGCTGCGTGATCGAGGTAAATTCACAAACCGCGGGTATCGTGGTGCGCGACGCACGCGGGTACGCGTTTTTTGCAGCCTCGCACCTTTTCCAGGCCCTTGAAGGCCAAATCTTCCGCAACGCACGCGAGGCCGAGCGTGCGGCGCGACGCCTTGTCACCGGGCAAATTTTGCAGGTCGCTTCCTGATCGGCCAATGAGCTGCGGTGCGCCGTTTGCGCGCGCCGCAAGAGGCTGTATTGATGCATCCGGAATCACGGAATATTTCCCCGGATGTCGCAGACACAAGGCCAAGCGTCGCAGACACAAGGAGCGTCGCAGACACAAGGGGCGCTGCTGTTCGATATCGACGGCACGCTCGCCGACAGCGATCCACTCCATCTGGCCGCGTTCAACCGGGTGCTCGGCCCGCATGGACATTCGTTCGATCACGCGCGCTTCGGCAGGGAGCTGCAAGGCTTCTCCAACGCGTCGATCGGCGAGCGCTTCCTCGCCCACGAGCCGCCTGAGCGCCGCGCCAGCATCCTCAGCGAGAAGGAGCGGATCTTCCGCGAACTGGTCAGCGGCCAGATCGTGCCGGTGCCGGGATTAATGGCGCTGCTCGACCGCGCCGATCGCGCCGGCGTGCCGATGGTGGCGGTGACCAATGCGCCGCGCCCGAACGCCGAACTGCTGCTCTCGGGACTGGGCATCGCGCACCGTTTCAAGGCCCTCGTGATCGGCGACGAGCTGGCGCACGGCAAGCCGCACCCGTTGCCCTATCTCGAGGGGCTGCGCCTCGCGCGCGCGGCGGCATCGGCGTCACTGGCGTTCGAGGACTCGCGCTCCGGCATTCAGTCCGCCACAGCCGCCGGCATCGCGACGATCGGGATGCGAACCGGGCTCAGTCATGCCGATCTGCTCGCGGCGGGCGCCGTCGCCAGCGCCCGGGCGTTCGACGATCCGGAATTGATCCGCCTGGTTGCGTCGGCCATGACTTGGTAAATCGGCATTGCTGCAACGCAGTTCTTGACCCCGGCCATGCTTGCTCGTTGACCTCGGTGCCGAACGGTCGCACCATGGGCGACTTGCCGTTTCAAGGGGGCCGCCGTGGCCGGACTCTCCCATCGCCAGACTGAAATCCTCAACATTGCACGCGCATTCGGCCGGGTCATGGTCGAAGACCTTGCCAAGCGGTTCGAGGTGTCGGCGCAGACCATCCGCAAGGACCTCAACGATCTCTGCGACGAGCGGTCGCTGACCCGCATCCATGGCGGCGCGATCATCGCCTCGGGCGTCGAGAACCTCGCCTATGAGGCGCGGCGCTTTGTTGCCGCCGAGGAGAAGAAGGCGATCGGCGCCGCTGCGGCCGCGCGGATTCCCAACGGCTGCTCGCTGTTCATCAATATCGGCACCACCACGGAAGAGGTAGCGAGCGCGCTGACCTCGCATGAGGATCTGCTTGTCATCACCAACAACCTCAACGTCGCGATGCTGCTGTATCGCCATCCGC
Organism: Bradyrhizobium sp. NAS96.2; assembly: GCF_001908235.1. GTDB lineage: Bacteria > Pseudomonadota > Alphaproteobacteria > Rhizobiales > Xanthobacteraceae > Bradyrhizobium. Next base: position 31,502 of record NZ_LGHK01000071.1, on the reverse strand, counting down.
GCATCGAGGTGGTGGTCGCCGGCGGCACGGTGCGCCGCGCCGACGGTGCGGTGGTCGGCTCCACGGCGACGCAGTTGATTGGCCAGTTCAAGGTCGACTACGCCATCATCGGTGCGTCCGCGATCGACGAGGAGGGCGCGCTGCTCGACTTCGACTATCGCGAGGTGCAGGTGGCGCAGGCGATCATCGCCAATGCGCGCAACGTGATGCTGGTGTCGGATGCGACCAAACTCCGCCGCAGCGCGCCGGTGCGCATCGCGCATATGAGCCAGATCCAGACCTTCGTGACCGATTCGCCCTTGCCCGCGGGCCTCGCCAACATCTGCCACAGCAGGGGGATCGAGGTGGTCGTCGCGATGGACAAGCCGCAAGTCGATATCGACGACAATGGCGCCGACGCGACACCGGCGACGCTGCGCAGCGCGTGATTCCGTATCATCTCGCTGTCATCGCCCGGCTTGACCGGGCGATCCAGTATTCCAGAGACATTCGCGCTTGAGCCGAGACGCCGCGGCGTACTGGATGCCCCGCTTGAAGCGGGGCATGACAGCGGATGCGACGAAGCCGCGCGCAGCGCGGAGCTCTGAATAGTCAGTGTCTTCGCTGACTCGCTGGTGACAAATGGATGCCGCGCCATTCAGCCCCCCTGGAGGGGGAGAGGGGCGGTTCACAGCGAGCGAAGCGAGATGTGAGGCGGGGTGGGGTGATCTCTCCACTCGGGCAGCGCCCGATAGGAGAGACCCTCACCCCACCTCGGTTCGCATTGCATGCGAACCGATCCCAGAGCGAGCTCCGCTCGTCTCGACCCCTCCGGGGGAGAATAAGAGTCATCCGCGAGGCCGTTCACGGGGGCGACGGTCCGAGATTTGTGCCCCCGCCGCGATCGTCCCGCCCAAAAAATCCCCAGCTAAAGTTCCCCATTTTCGCTTTGCTTTCGTTTTTTGTTGTGATCTACTCCAATCCGAAAGTAAAACCGTCAAAGCGAAGGCGGTTGCCGGGGGAAGCGTTCTTTGGACCGAATTTACGACCTCGCCATCATTGGAGGCGGCGTTAATGGCTGCGGCATCGCGCGCGATGCGGCGGGCCGGGGTAATTCTGTTTTCCTCTGTGAAATGAATGACTTGGCCAGTGGGACGTCGTCCTGGTCGACCAAGCTCGTGCATGGCGGCCTGCGCTATCTCGAATATTACGAGTTTCGTCTGGTGCGCGAGGCGCTGATCGAGCGCGAGATCCTCTGGCAGATCGCGCCGCATATCATTCGCCCGCTGCGTTTCGTTTTGCCGCACCACGCGGGCCTGCGCCCGGCCTGGCTGCTTCGGCTCGGTCTCTTCCTCTACGACCATATCGGCGGCCGGCATCTGCTGCCGGCGACGCGCTCGGTCGATCTGACGCGCGACGTGGTCGGCAAGCCGCTGATCCCCGGCCGCTACACCAAGGGCTTTGAATATTCCGATTGCTTCGTCGACGACGCGCGGCTGGTTGCGCTCACGGCGCGCGATGCCGCTGATCGTGGCGCGGAGATCCGCACCCGCACCCGCGCGGTCGAGACCCGGCAGGTCGACGGCGTCTGGCACGTCACGGTCGAGGATACGACGAGCGGTTCACGTGAGACGATCAAGTCGCGCGTGCTGGTCAATGCCGGCGGTCCCTGGGTCGAACAGGTGCTGGCGTCAGGCGCCGGCGTCAACGCGCGGGCCAAGGTGCGGCTGGTGCAGGGCTCCCACATCGTGGTGCCCAAGCTCTACGACCACGACCGCGCCTACATCTTCCAGAATGCCGACGGCCGCATCATCTTCGTGATTCCCTATCAGAACGAATTTTCGCTGATCGGCACCACGGATCGCGACTATGACGGCGATCCGGCCAAGGTGAAGGCGACGCAGGAGGAGATCGAGTATCTCTGCGCCTCCGCAAGCGAATACCTCGCCAAGCCGGTGAAGCCGCAGGACGTGGTCTGGAATTATTCCGGCGTGCGTCCGCTCTATGACGACGGCGCGAGCGAGGCCAAGGCCGCGACCCGCGACTATGTGTTCGAGCTCGATACGCCCGGCGGTGCGCCGCTGCTGTCGATCTATGGCGGCAAGATCACGACCTATCGCCGGCTGTCCGAAGAAGCGCTGGAGCGGCTCGCGCCTTATCTCAAGGGCGCGAAAGCGCAGGAGCGCTGGACCGGCAAGGCGCCGCTGCCCGGCGGCGACATGGATGTCTCCGCGGTCGCGGCGCTAGCCGTCGAACTGGTTCGCAACTATCCGTTCCTCGCGCAGCCCCACGCCAACCGTCTCGCGCACGCCTACGGCACGCGCGCCGCAAAGGTCCTCGGCAATGCAGCATCGGCTGAAGATCTCGGCCGTTCCTTCGGCGCCACCTTGACGGAGAGTGAAGTCCGGTACCTGATGGCGAACGAATGGGCTCGGACTGCGGAAGATGTCGTCTGGCGACGATCCAAGCTGGGCTTGCGGATGACGGCGGGTGAAATCGCCGCGCTCGACGAGTGGATGGCCGCCAACCGCGTGTCCGGTGAACGTCCCCTCCGCGAAGCGGGAGGACGGGCATGAGCGTTACACTGCAGAATGTCACGCGAACCGTGGATGGCATTCCGACCATCCGCGATGTGTCGCTGACGCTGGAGCGTGGCACGCTCAGCGTGCTGCTCGGGCCGACGCTGTCGGGCAAGACCTCGATCATGCGGCTGCTCGCCGGCCTCGACAAGCCGGCCACCGGCCGCGTGCTGGTCGACGGCAAGGATGTCACCGGCGCCGACGTGCGGCAGCGCTCGGTCGCGATGGTCTATCAGCAGTTCATCAACTATCCTTCGCTGACGGTGTACGAGAACATCGCTTCCCCGCTGCGGGTGCAGGGCAAGCCGAAGGCCGAGATCGAGAAGCGCGTCGCGGAGGCGGCCAGCCTGTTGCGACTCGAGCCTTACCTCAAGCGCACGCCGCTGCAGCTCTCCGGCGGTCAGCAGCAGCGCACGGCAATTGCGCGCGCGCTGGTCAAGGGCGCCGACCTGGTGCTGCTCGACGAGCCGCTCGCCAATCTCGACTACAAGCTGCGCGAGGAGCTGCGCGCCGAGCTGCCGCGCATCTTCGAGGCGTCGGGCGCGATCTTTGTCTATGCCACCACCGAGCCGTCCGAAGCGCTGCTGCTCGGCGGCGACACGGTGTGCATGTGGGAAGGCCAGGCGCTGCAAACCGGCGCGACGCCGAAGGTCTACCGTCATCCGGACACGTTGCGCGTCGCGCAGGTGTTCTCCGATCCGCCGCTCAACATCATCGGCATCGAGAAGAAGGGCGGCCGGGTGATCTATGCCGGCGGCGAGCAGGCGCCCGCAGCCGGGCTCTACGCCAATCTGCCCGACGGTGCCTACCGGATCGGCTTCCGCGCCCATCAGCTCGAGGTCGGCAGCGCCGCGGCCGGCCGCCACAAATTCTCCGCCACCGTGACGGTGACCGAGATCACCGGCTCGGAGAGCTTCGTGCACGTCCATGTCCACGATTCGAACTGGGTCGCGGTGCTGCACGGCGTGCATGAATATGAACCCGGGCAGGTGCTCGACGCCGCGCTCGATCCCGACAACATCTTCGTGTTCGACGCGGCCGACCGCCTCGTCGCTGCACCCGCAACAAGTTTCTCGAAGTGAGGGAGGTGCTTCATGGCCCGCATTGACCTCGTCGATCTCGCGCAGTCCTACAACGGCAATGACGCGCCCCTGGAATCCTTTGCGCTGAAGCCGGTCACCATGACCTGGCGGCAGGGCGGCGCCTATGCGTTGCTCGGGCCGTCCGGCTGCGGCAAGACCACGCTACTCAATTTGATTTCCGGCATCGTGACGCCGTCGCGCGGCCAGATCCTGTTCGACGGCCGTGACATCACGCCGCTATCGACGCAGAAGCGCAACATCGCGCAGGTGTTCCAGTTCCCTGTGATCTACGACACCATGACGGTGGGCGAGAACCTGGCGTTCCCGCTGAAGAACCGCGGTATCGCCAAGGCCGAGGTCGATGCACGGGTCAAGCAGATCGCCGGTCTGCTCGACCTCACGCCGTATCTGAACCGCAAGGCGACGCGGCTCACCGCCGACGCCAAGCAGAAGATCTCGCTCGGCCGCGGCTTGGTGCGTTCCGACGTCGCCGCCGTCCTGTTCGACGAACCGCTGACGGTGATCGATCCCGAGCTGAAATGGCAGCTGCGCTCCAAATTGAAGGCGCTGCATCGCGAGCTCGACCTCACGATGATCTACGTCACCCACGACCAGACCGAGGCGCTGACCTTCGCCGATACCGTCGTCGTCATGCATGACGGCCGCGTGGTGCAGAGTGGCACGCCGGCCGAATTGTTCGACAAGCCGGCGCACACCTTCGTCGGCTATTTCATCGGCTCGCCCGGCATGAACATCGTGCCTGCCGAGGTCTCGGGCCACGAGGCGCGGATCGACGGCCACGTCATCGGCCTGCATCGCAACTATGGTGTCCTGCCGTCCGGCAAAAAGATCGAGATTGGTGTGCGGCCCGAATTCGTCGATGTCGCTCCGCCGGCGTCGGGGCTGCTGTCGGCGACCATCGAACGGATCGACGATCTCGGCCGCGTCCAGTTCGCCCGCGTTCGCGTCGGCAACACCAAGCTCGCGGCGCGCGTGCCGCCGGGCTTCTCGGTCTCCGGCGACACCGCCGGTCTCGTTTTCAATCCCGCCTATGTCCACGTCTATGCCGACAGCCATTTGGTGGAAGGGGTCGCCTGATGGACAAGACGATCAACCAAAAAGCCTGGTTCCTGGTGCTGCCGGTGTTCCTGGTGGTCGCGTTCTCGGCGGTGCTGCCGCTGATGACGGTCGTGAACTATTCGATGCAGGACACCTTCGGCAACAACCAGTTCTTCTGGAACGGCGTCGGCTGGTTCAAGGAATTGCTCGATCCCTCGACCGATCTCGGCGGCCGCTTCCTGGCCTCGCTCGGCCGTAATTTGTTCTTCTCCGCCGTGATCCTGGCGATCGAGGTGCCGCTCGGCATCGTCGTCGCGCTGTCGATGCCGCGCGAGGGTTGGAGCGTCGCGGCCTGCCTCGTCATCCTCGCGTTGCCGCTGTTGATTCCGTGGAACGTGGTCGGCACCATCTGGCAGATCTTCGGCCGCCCCGACATCGGCCTGCTCGGCTACACGCTGAATTACCTCGGCTTCAACTACAATTACGTCTCCAACGACATCGACGCCTGGGTCACGGTCATCGTGATGGACGTCTGGCACTGGACCAGCCTCGTCGCGCTGCTGTGCTACGCCGGCCTGAAGTCGATCCCCGACGCATATTACCAGGCGGCGCAGATCGACGGCGCCTCGCGCTGGGCGGTGTTCAAGGCGATCCAGCTGCCGAAGATGAACCGCGTGCTCTTGATCGCGGTGCTGCTGCGCTTCATGGACAGTTTCATGATCTACACCGAGCCGTTCGTGGTCACCGGCGGCGGTCCCGGCAACTCGACGACCTTCGTCTCGATCGAGCTCGTCAAGATCGCGCTCGGCCAGTTCGACCTCGGCAAGGCTGCGGCGCTGTCGCTGGTCTACAATCTGATCATCCTGATCGTGTGCTGGGTGTTCTACACCGTGATGACCAATGCCGGCACCGAGCGCAAGGCTGTGACGCAGGGCGAGTCGGCGGCCGAGCCCAAGCCTGCGGCAGCGCCCAAGCCCGCAGGTGTGCTCAAACCGAAGGAAGGAGTGGCCTGATGCACTCGATCCCCGGCCGCCGCCTGGTCATGGCGCTGTTCCTGATCTTCCTGCTGTTGCCGATCTACTGGCTCGTCAACATGAGCTTCAAGACCAACGCCGAGATCGTCTCGACGATGACGCTGTGGCCGCACACGCCGACGCTGCAGCACTACCGGCGTATCTTCACCGACGAGAGCTGGTATTCCGGCTACATCAATTCGCTGGAATACGTCGTCCTCAACACCATCATCTCGATCGCGGTGGCGTTGCCGGCGGCCTATGCGTTCTCGCGCTACCGCTTCCTCGGCGACAAGCATCTGTTCTTTTGGCTGCTGTCCAACCGCATGGCGCCGGCGGCGGTCTATGCGCTGCCGTTCTTCAACCTGTATTCGGCGATCGGCCTGTTCGATACGCCGTGGGCGGTCGCGCTCGCGCACTGCATCTTCAACGTGCCGCTGGCGGTGTGGATCCTCGAAGGCTTCGTCTCGGGCGTGCCGCGCGAGATCGATGAGACCGCGTTCCTCGACGGTTATTCGTTCCCGCGCTTCTTCATCAAGATCCTGGTGCCGCTGATCGCGAGCGGCATCGGCGTCGCCGCCTTCTTCTGCTTCATGTTCTCATGGGTCGAGCTGCTGCTCGCGCGCACGCTGACCTCGGTGCAGGCCAAGCCGATCGCGGCGATCATGACGCGCACGGTCTCGGCTGCCGGCATGGATTGGGGCCTGCTTGCCGCCGCCGGCGTGCTCACCATCATCCCCGGCGCGCTGGTGATCTGGTTCGTCCGCAACTACATCGCGCGCGGCTTCGCGCTCGGCCGGGTCTAGGAGGGCGCATGATCCCGAAAAGTGGAAGCCGGTTTTCGGACCAGATCATGCGCAAGGAGTAGGAGCATGGACAGCATCGCATGGATGGCATGGACCTGGCCGACCGCGGTCTTCTTCGTGCTGCTTGCCTCTACGCTCGGCATGATGACCTGGCTCGCGATCGCCTATCCCGAAGCGGAGCGGGTCGGCGTGCTGCGGATTCCGACCACGCGCGGCGATCGCCTGTTCGTCTCGCTGGTGCTGGCGGCGGTGATCCATTTGCTGTGGATCGGTCTCGTCGGTACCGATCCGATTTTCACCCTGCCGATCGGGGAGGGCATTGATATTTCGAGCCTGTGGCTCGCAACACTGATTTCGCTTGCCTCAGCTGCGGTGATCTTTCGTACCGTCTGAGAGGCGAAAAAGAGCAGATCCGGGGTCTACCCGGACCTGGGGTACTTAGTTTGTCGCTGCAACCGGAGGAATCAACATGCGACACTTGAGAAGGACCAAGGATAGTCTTCTGACCATGACCAGCGTCGTCGCGCTGGCTGTGGCATCAGTGGCTATCGCCGCGCCGGCCCGCGCCGACGAGGCGGCCGCGAAGAAGTGGATCGACAGCGAATTCCAGCCGTCGACCCTCTCCAAGGACGACCAGATGAAGGAGATGCAGTGGTTCATCAAGGCCGCTGCCCCCTTCAAGGGCATGGAGATCAACGTCGTCTCCGAAACCCTGACGGTGCACGAATACGAATCCCGCACGCTCGCCAAGGCGTTCGAGGAGATCACCGGCATCAAGGTCAAGCACGACATCATCCAGGAAGGTGACGTCGTCGAGAAGATCCAGACCCAGATGCAGTCCGGCAAGAACGTCTATGACGGCTGGATCAACGACTCCGACTTCATCGGCACCCACTTCCGTTACGGCCAGGCCGTCGACCTGACGGAATGGATGAAGGGTGAGGCGAAGGACGTCACCGACCCGATGCTCGACATCGACGACTTCATCGGCAAGTCGTTCACCACAGCACCGAACGGTCACCTCTATCAGCTGCCCGACCAGCAGTTCGCGAACCTCTATTGGTTCCGCTACGACTGGTTCACCAACCCGGAATACAAGGCCAAGTTCAAGGCCAAGTATGGCTATGATCTCGGTGTGCCGGTGAACTGGTCGGCCTATGAAGATATCGCCGAGTTCTTCACCAACGACGTCAAGGAGATCAACGGCGTCAAGGTCTACGGCCATATGGACTATGGCAAGAAGGATCCCTCGCTCGGCTGGCGTTTCACCGACGCCTGGCTGTCGATGGCCGGCAACGGCGACAAGGGTCTCCCGAACGGCCTGCCGGTCGACGAATGGGGCATCCGCATGGAAGGCTGCCGTCCGGTCGGCTCGTCGGTCGAGCGTGGCGGCGACGTCAACGGCCCGGCGTCGGTCTATTCGATCGTCAAGTACCTCGACTGGATGAAGAAGTATGCTCCGCCGCAGGCACAGGGCATGACCTTCTCCGAGTCGGGCCCGGTGCCCTCGCAGGGCAACATCGCCCAACAGATCTTCTGGTACACCGCCTTCACCGCCGACATGGTGAAGCCGGGCATCGCCGTGATGAACGCGGACGGTACGCCGAAGTGGCGTATGGCTCCGTCGCCGCACGGCTCGTACTGGAAGGACGGCATGAAGCTCGGCTACCAGGACGTGGGTTCGGCCACGCTCTTGAAGTCGACCCCGGTCGATCGCCGCAAGGCAGCCTGGCTCTATCTGCAGTTCATCGTCTCCAAGACGACGAGCCTGAAGAAGAGCCAAGTCGGTCTGACCTTCATCCGTGAATCCGACATCTGGGACAAGTCGTTCACCGAGCGTGCACCGAAGCTCGGCGGCCTGATCGAGTTCTACCGCTCGCCCGCGCGCGTGCAGTGGACCCCGACCGGCAACAACGTGCCCGACTATCCGAAGCTCGCTCAGCTGTGGTGGCAGAACATCGGCGATGCGTCGTCCGGTGCGAAGACGCCGCAAGCCGCGATGGACGCGCTCGCCGCGGCCCAGGATTCGGTGATGGAACGTCTTGAGAAGTCCGGTGTGCAGGGTGCCTGCGGACCGAAGCTGAACAAGAAGGAAACCGCCGAGTACTGGTACAAGAAGGCCGAGAAGGACGGCACCATCGCTCCGCAGCGCAAGCTCGCGAACGAGAAGCCGAAGGGCGAAACGATCGACTACGACACCCTGATCAAGTCGTGGCCGGCCAGCCCGCCCAAGCGCGCCGAAGCGAAGTAAGGCGGCAAGGCTTGACCGCCCACGCGATCTGAAAGCTGCGAAAGGCCGGGAGCAATCCCGGCCTTTTTGCTTGATCGACGCCTGTATCCGGAAGAGTGGAGCCCCCTTCGGGATTGTGCTCAAATGATGCGATAAGATCATCATGCGTCGCCTCGTCATCGCATCATGTTCCCGGGAGTTCACCATGCGCATGATCTTTCGCTGTGATCCGCGGCTTGCCGAGCATCTGCCGCGGCCGTTCCCGGCCCGCAGTGCGTTGCCCGATTGGCTGCGCGCGATGCCGGCGAAGGCGCATTCCGAGATCCACGACCGCGAGATCCGCACGGTCAAGCAATGCCCGCCCTTCGTCGATGCGATGGCCTACGGGGTCATGATCCCGCTGCCTTGCGATATCAGGGTCGAGCACTGTGCGTTCGCATGGGACTGGGACATTCCGGAGCCTGCAACGCAGGGCCATCCGCGCGCGCCGCTCAGCTTCCACCCGCCTGCGCAATTCGCCGGCGCGCCGTTCGCCAACGGGCAGGCCGCGCTGAAATTCAACAGCTTCTGGACCATTGAGCTCGAACCGGGCTGGTCGCTGTTCGTGACGCATCCGGTCAATCGCGACGACCTGCCGTTCCGCCTGATCTCGGGCCTCGTTGACGCCGACCGGTTTCACGACGGCGGGATCAATTTCCCGGCGGTCTGGACCCAGCCTGATTTCGCCGGTGTATTGCCGAAGGGCACGCCGGTCGCGCAGTGCTTCGCCGTGCCGCGCGAGGCCCCCGAACTGGTGTTTGAAGCCTTCGACGACGCACACCGCGAAGCCTATGCGAAAGTGGTCGGCGAGGTGCTGGCCGCGCCCAATGTCTACCGCAAGCACTTCCGCGCCAAGCGCGGCCGGCTAGTTACTTAGCGCCACGCGCAGCGCGCGCTCATCGAGCCACAGGCGGCCGTGCGAGGCCGAGGTCAGCGCCATCGCGATCGATCCGAACAATTTTGGACGCAGGCCGTAGGCGCGCGCAAAGGCCTGCATCGCGGCGTCGGGCTTGCCGCCCTCCTGCAGCGCGATCCCGAGATTGAGTGCCGCCTCGGCATAGTCCGGCTTGATCTCGAGCGCCTTGCGATAGGCGTGTGCCGCGCCATCATGGTCGCGCAGATCCTGCTTTGCCACGCCGAGGTCGAACCACACCGAAGCCGGCGCTGGGCTCGCGGCGGCGCGCGCAAGCAGGCTCGCAGCCTTGGCGAGCTCACCATCCTCCCAGGCCAGCCGCCCGAGCCGCGCATTGGCTTCCTGATGCTCGGGGATGGCCTTGAGGATCGCCTCCCAGGCCTCGCGCGCCTGTCCCTTGCGGCCGGCCAGATCCAGCGTGCGCGCCTTCTCGGCGAAGGCATCGCGCTGCGGTTTCAGCGCGATGGCGCGGTCGAGATGCGCCAGCGCCGCATCGAACTCTCCCTCGGCACGGGCGAGGCGGGCGGCGAGCAGCCGCGCCGCGGCATTGTCGGGGCGCCGGGCCAGGCTGGTCTCGACATGCCTGCGGGCCGGCGCGATCTCGCCTTTGGCAAACAGCACGGCGGCCAGCAGGTGGCTCAGCATCGGCTCGCCGGGCTGACGCGAAAGGCCGCGCTCGCAAAGCGTGATCGCCTCGTCGTGTCGGCCACCGTTGAAGGCCGTAGTGGCGCGTCGAACGATATCCTCGGCGTTGTCCTTGCTCATTCCCGTACGTGACCATCTTCAGGCCGGACCATGCTATGCGGCGCCGGAGAGCATGACCAGCGCCTTACCGTACCGCGGAGCGGTCGGCGGCCGCGCGCATCTGCATGTGCGCCTGGTGCTGCGCCAGCGTCAGTTGCTGGCCGATATGCGACAGCTCGGTCGCGGCGGCTTCGGCGGCCTCGCCGGCGGGCCCGGCGACGCGCGCGAACATCTCGGCCTCATAAGCGGGAACCGCCTCGCGCCAATCTGGCGATCCCACGAGGTGCCCCGCCAGCTCCGCCGCATCCAGCATCGCGGCGTTGACGCCTTCGCCGCCGAACGGCGACATCACGTGCGCGGCGTCGCCGAGCAAGGTGATGCCGGGGCGGTTGGTCCAATGATGCCCGACCGGCAGCGCGTGGATCGGGCGGAGGGCGAACTGATCATTGCTGGTGCGGAACAGGTCGAGCAGGGCGTCGGCCCAGCCGGCGAATTCGCCGAGCAGCGCCTGGCGCATGCCGGATGGCGAGCTGACGTCGAAGCGCCGTTCGGCCCATTCGAGCGGCACGCGGAAGATCGCGTAACCGCGCAGATGGGCGTTGCCGTTGCGCTGGACGATCAGGCTGCGTCCGGCGCTCTCGGCGCCCATCTTGCCACGGCCGACGAGCTGCGAGAGGGCAGGGTGCTTCGCATCGACCTCGTCGATGCCGAACTCGATGAAAGTCAGCCCGCTATATTGTGGCTGATAGAGCGACACCAGTGGCCGCACCCGCGACCACGCGCCGTCGGCGCCAATCACGAGATCGAACGGCCCTTCGCGCGCGTTGTCGAAGACGAGATCGTAACGTCCGTCGTCACGTCGCGTGACCTCGCTCAGGCCGCGATCCCAGCGGACGGTATCCGGCGGCAATGATTGCAGCAGGAGATCGCGGAGCGCGGTGCGGTCGACCTCGGGACGGTCGCCGGTCATGTCGTCGTCCGCGAGCAGCAGCCGGCCGTCGCTGTTGTAAAGCCGGCTGCCCTGGTCCTCGTAACGTGCGATGCGCAGAAAGCCTTCGGTGAGCCCGGCGCGCGCCAGCGCATGCTGGCCGCTCTCGGTGTGCAGGTCCAGCGTGCCGCCTTGCGGCCGCTCAGTGGACGATGTCTCCCGCTCGAACACCGTCGTCGTGACGCCGGCGACATGCAGCAAGCGGCTGAGCGTCAGGCCGCCGGGACCGGCGCCGACGATAGCAATGCGAATTGGTTGCGAACTCATGGACACCACGCCTACATCGGGATAAATAGGTGCCTATCTAGTATAAATAGGAACCTATGTAAATGGTGGTGTCGTGATCGATTGGGATCTGTTCGACCGCCCCGCGCCGCTGGTCAACATGGCTTCGCGCAGCTTCCTGCGGCTCGGCGAGCGGCGGGTGAAGCCGCACGGCTTCAGCATCGGCCAGCTGCCGGTGCTCTATCTGTTGCGTGACGGCAAGGCGATGTCACAGCGCGATCTCGCCCGCGCCGCGAAGGTCGAGCAGCCGTCGATGGCGCAGATCCTGGCGCGGATGGAGCGCGATGGCCTCATCCAGCGCACGCCGATGCCGGGCGATGGCCGCAGCCAGCAGGTCGCGCTGACCAAGGCGGCGAGGGCGAGATTGCCGGCCGCGCGCAAGGCGCTCCACCGCAACCAGGACCAGGCGCTGGCCGGCTTCAGCGCGGCCGAAGCGGCAACGTTGCTCGATCTGCTGCGGCGACTGAATCAAAACCTCGATCGCATGGTCGCCGAAGAAGTGGAGAGCGGAGAGGCGGTCGACGCGTAGGATCGCAGATGCCGCGTGCAAGAAAAGGCCGGGAGCGATCCCGGCCTTTCTGTTCCCGTCATTGCGAGCGAAGCGAAGCAATCCATCGCGCCGCATAATACGAAGCATGGATTGCTTCGTCGCTTCGCTCCTCGCAATGACGATCGCGAGGGAGCGAGGCTGACTTTACTCCGCCGGTTCGGTCGCCTTCAGCGTCGGGTAATCCGTGTAGCCCTTGGCGCCGCCGCCGTAGAAAGTCGCCTTGTCCCACGCATTGAGCGGGGCGCCGGCCTTGAGCCGCTCGACCAGGTCGGGGTTGGAGATGAACGGCTTGCCGAACGCGATCAAATCGGCCGCGCCTGCCTCCAGCACCTTCTCCGCCAGCGCGAAGTCGTAGCCGTTGTTGGCGATGTAAGTCTGCTTGAAGCGCTTGCGCAGCGAGGCGTAGTCGAACGCCACGTTGTCGCGCGGGCCGCCGGTCGCGCCCTCGATGACGTGGATATAGGTCAGCTTCAGCGCGTTGAGCTGGTCGACGATGTGGTCGAACAGCGGCTGCGGATTGGAATCGGAGACGTCGTTGGCCGGCGTCACCGGCGAGATACGAATGCCGGTGCGGTCGGCGCCGGCCTCCTTGGCGACCGCCTTGGAGACTTCCAGCATCAGCTGCGCGCGTTTCTCGATCGAGCCGCCATAGGCGTCGGTGCGCTTGTTGGTGCTGTCCCGGGCGAACTGGTCGAGCAGATAGCCGTTGGCGCCGTGGATCTCGACGCCGTCGAAGCCGGCCGCCAGCGCGTTGGCGGTGCCGCGCTTGAAGTCCTCGATGATCCCGGGGATCTCCGACAGTTCGAGCGCGCGCGGCTCGGACACGTCGGCGAAGGTGCCGTTCACGAAGGTCTTGGTCTTGGCGCGGATCGCGCTCGGCGCCACCGGCGCGCCGCCGTTCGGCTGCAGCGAGGTATGCGAGATGCGGCCGACATGCCAGATCTGGATGAAGATGCGGCCGCCGCGCTCATGCACGCGATCGGTGACCTTGCGCCAGGCTTCGACCTGTTCCTTCGAATAGATGCCGGGCGTGTCCTGATAACCCTGGCCCTGCTGCGAGACCTGGCTCGCCTCGGTGATCAGGAGGCCGGCGGAGGCGCGCTGGCCGTAATAGTCCACCGCGAGCGGGCTCGGCACCATGCCGGGCGGCACCGCACGGTTGCGCGTCAGCGGCGCCATCACCAGGCGGTTCGGCAAGGTCAGCGCGCCCAGCTTGAAGGGCTCGAGGAGTTTGGTCGATTGGCTCATGTGAAATGTTCCAGACAATGATCGATGAGGGAGAGTTGTGCATTGCGGCGACGAGCGCAATGGCCCGTCCGCAGATCAGCCACGCACGATTCCGCCCATGTGGCCGGCATCGAGGAACAGAGTGTGCGCGTTCACGTAGGAGGATTCATTCGAAATCAGGAACAGCGCAGAATAGGCGACCTCCCAGCCGGTGCCCTGGCGGCCGAAAGGCACGGTCACGGCGCGATCCGATCGCCTGCGGCTGGCGTCGCGGCCCATCGGGGTATCCATGAAGCCGGGCGCGATCACATTGCAGCGAATGCCCTTGTCCTCGCCGGCCCGTGCGATCGCCCGTCCGAGCGCGATCTGCGCCGCTTTGGAGGATTCATAGGCCGGGTTGCGGCCGCCGGCGCGCTGGCTCGCCATCGACGAGATCAGGATGATCGCGCCGCCCGGCGCCATCAGCTCGAGCGCCTTCTGCGCGAACAGCATGTGGCTGCGGACATTGACCGCGTAGTCGCGGTCCCAGGCTTCTGCCGTCATCTTGGGCAATGACAGGCCGGAGGAGATGCCGACATTCAGCGCCAGCCCGTCCAGCCCGCCGAGCTTTTGCGCGCAGCGTTCGACCGCAGGCGCGATCGCCGCGACGTCGGAGACGTCGACCACATCGGTGAAGGCCTTGCCGCCTTCTTTTGCGATCTGCGCGACGGTGCCGTCGGCGGCGTCCTTGTTGACGTCGAGGCAGGCGACCGAGGCGCCCTCGCGCGCGAACAGCACGCTCATGGCGCGGCCGTTGCCGATTGGCGGTTCCTCGTCCACGGTTGTGCGCTGTCCCGCGCCGACCACGATGATACGGCGGCCGGCGAGGCGGCCGTGGTTCTTCGCCAATCCCAGCGCTTCGGCGTGCAGCGATGAGGAGGGATCGATGGCTTTCGGTGCGTGGGTTGTGGTCGACATTGGCGTGCTCCCTGACGTCTTGTTGTTGTCAGGGAGCAGTAGCACGGCTGTGCGTGTGAGGCGACGTGTCCGCCGAAGCGCCGGCGAAGGCGTGGCAAATCCCGCCGCAGGGAATATGACGCGCGAAGCGCGTCAGCTCGCGCCGAGGAAATCGCGCTTGCCGACCTCGACGCCGCTGTGGCGCAGGATGCCGTGCGCGGTCACGGCGTGGAAATAGAAGTTCGGGAACGAGAACGCGCTGAGGAATTGCTGACCCTTCAAGGTCATGGTGCGGTCGGGGCCGATCGGGAAGGTGACGTCCCTGGCGTCCGCGCCGTCGAACTGCTCCGGCTTGAACGACTTCACATAGTCGATCGTCTTCGCCAGACGCTGCTTCAGTTCGCCGAAGCTCTTCTCGGTGTCGGGCGTCGACGGCACCTCGCTGTGGGTCAGGCGCGCGCAGCCGCGTGCAGCGTGGTCGCAGACCAACTGGATCTGCTTCGTCAGCGGCAGCATGTCGGGATAGAGCCGCGATGCCAGTAGCACCTCGGGCGCGATCTTCTTCGCTTCGCAATGCGCCTCGGCCTTGGTCAGCTCGCCGGTGAGGCTGCTCAGGATCTGCAAATATGCGGGGACGACGGCGTCATGGAAGGACATGTGATGCTCCCTGGTGCTGATGAAAGTCCGGATGTTACCGAACGGCGATGCTGCAAATGGGGGCGCGATTGGAAGAATACAACTGCGGGGAGCTGTAACACTTGGTCAAATATTTCGCGCAGTCCTTCTCAATCCTGTCATCCCCGCGCAATGGCGTAGCCATTGCGCGGGGATGACAGGGAAAAAGAGGGCGTAGCCCGGATGAAGCGCAGCGCAATCCGGGGAGCCACGTTCGGTCGTCTTCCCGGATTTCGCTTCGCTACATCCGGGCTACGGAAAATGAGAGCGGGATTACCGCGTCGCCGGCATCGTGGCGTCTGCGGTCGGCTGGGTGCGGCCGCCGCCGCGCATCCGTGCGAGCAGCTCCGCGGTCGGCCAGGAATCCGCCGGCAGGCCGTATTTCATCTGCATCGCCTTCACCGCGCTGCGGCTTGCTTGGCCGAGCACGCCGTCGATCTTGCCGACGTCGTAGCCGGCGCGCGCCAAGAGCCCCTGCAACTCCTTGATCTCGCCGAACGGCAACTGCGCGACCGGGGCGTGCGGCCGCTGCATCGGCGGCGCGCCCGCGATGCGGCCGGCGAGATAACCGGCGGTGGTCGAATAAATCAGCGAGTTATTCCATTCGGTGTAGGCGGCGAAATTCGGATAAGCGAGGAACGCTGGACCCATGCGGCCCATCGGCAGCAGTAGCGAGGCCGGCAGCTCGTCATTTGGCAGGGCCTTGCCGTCGCTCAAGATGACGCCGAGCGCAACCCATTTCGAGCGCGGCAGCTTGATCGTGAGGTCGGCCTGGTCCCACGGAAAATTCGCGGCCTGCGGCACGCGCACCTCCTGCAGCCACGGCTCGCCGCGCCGCCACTTCAATCCGTTGGCGATGTAGTTCGCGGTCGAGCCGATCACGTCGGGGCCGCTCGCTAGCAGATTGCGATGGCCGTCGCCATCATAGTCGACGGCATAGTTGAAATAGTGCGTCGGCAGGAATTGCGTTTGCCCGAGTTCGCCGGCCCACGAGCCGATCATCTCGTCGGGCGTCAGGTCGCCGCGCTCGATGATCTTCAGCGCCGCGATGGTCTCGCCCTGGAACATCTCCGAGCGGCGGCAATCATAGGCCAGCGACACCAGCGATTTCAGCGTCGGCAGATTGCCCATCTGGGCGCCGAAATCGCTCTCCAGCCCCCAGAACGCGGCGATGACCGCCGGCGGCACGCCATACTCCTTCTCAGCGCGCGCGAATGCGGCCGCATAGGTCCGGATGTATTGCTGGCCCTGCTGCATGCGATAGTTCGCAGCCATGCGGCCGGCGAACTGGGTGAAGATCTGCCCGAACACGCGCTGGCCGCGGTCGCGGTTGACGATGCCCTGGTCGTAGACGAGGTACGGCGCGGCCTCCGCGATCGTGCGCTGCGAGACGCCGGCGGCGACCGCCTTCTGCTTCAGCTCGGCGAGGAAGCGATCGAAGTTTTGCCCGTTGTGGCAGGACGCAGCCCGCGGTGAGGCCACGGCCGCCGGGCGCGCCCTGGCCGGCGCCGGACCTGCGGGACTGGGCAGCAGCTGCTGTGCATGACCCAGCGAGGAGAGCGCCAGCGCCCCCACGATCGCTGCGATCATGATCGGGGCGCGGAGGGGAGATGCTGGCATCGATATCACCGGCTTGAATAGGGGGATAAAACTCATCCTGCATACACCAGGGCGACACCGGGCAACAACGGGGGCGCCTGTTAGACCAATTGGGCTTCGGCAGGTCGAAGAGCCGCCGCTATGATCGGGCCAGGTGATTCGCGGGCAGGGGTGTCGGCGGATCGATCACGCCCGGAGGGACCCGTGTGGAGTTTTCTCGAGCGTCTGTTGGATTCGTCGACGTTTTCGCCACACGGCATCTGCCTGTTGTGGGAGCCGGAGCTGATCTGGCTGCACGTGATTTCAGACGCCATCATTGCCGCTTCGTATTTCTCGATCCCGTTTGCGCTGGCGATCCTCGTCTCCAAGCGGCGCGACTTCCAGTTCGGCTGGATGGCCTGGCCGTTCGCCGCCTTCATCCTCGCCTGCGGCCTCACGCATGTGTTCTCGATCTACACGCTGTGGGTGCCGATCTACGGTCTCGAAGGCCTGCTCAAGGCGCTGACCGCGATCGCTTCGATCTTCACCGCAGTGCTGCTGTGGCCGCTGATCCCGAAGATCCTGGCGATCCCGACCGAGGCGCAGCTGCGCGAGGCGCATATCGCGCTCGCCGAGGAAGGGCGGCAGCGCCAGCACTCCGAATTCCTGCTCGAGCGCTTCCGCGAGGCAGAGGTCAATGAGAGCAAGATCCGCCAGGCGCAGAAGATGGAAGCCGTCGGCCAGCTCACCGGCGGCATCGCGCACGACTTCAACAACATCCTCACCGTCATCACCGGGACCATCGACATCCTGGCCGAGGCGGTCACCCACAACCGCCAGCTCACCGAGATCACCGCCCTGATCCGCGACGCCGCCGAGCGCGGCGCATCGCTGACGCGGCATCTGCTGGCGTTCGCGCGCAAGCAGCCGCTGCAGCCGAGCGACGTCGACGTCAACGCGTTGATGGTCGACACCATCGAGCTGCTGCGGCCGACCATCGGCGACCATGTCGACATCGATTTTCGTCCGTTGCCCGATCTGCCGCGCGCGCTGGTCGATTCCAACCAGCTGGTCACCGCGATCATCAATCTCGCGCTGAACGCGCGCGACGCGATGCCGAAGGG
This sequence comes from Bradyrhizobium sp. NAS96.2, assembly GCF_001908235.1. Taxonomy (GTDB): domain Bacteria; phylum Pseudomonadota; class Alphaproteobacteria; order Rhizobiales; family Xanthobacteraceae; genus Bradyrhizobium. The sequence continues at coordinate 13,695 of NZ_LGHK01000071.1, read as the reverse complement.
CGGCAGGCTGCGGATCGAGACCCGCACTGCGGAGCTCAAGCCGTCTGACGTGCACGGCCATGACGGGCTCGCCGCCGGCGACTACGTCGCGACCGCGCTGATCGACAACGGCCAGGGCATCGCGGAAGCCGATCTCGCCAAGGTGTTCGAGCCGTTCTTCACCACCAAGGACGTCGGCAAGGGCACCGGGCTGGGCCTCAGCATGGTCTACGGCTTCGTCAAGCAGTCCAACGGACACATCGTGCTCGACAGCGAACTCGGCCGCGGCACCAAGGTCATGCTGTTTCTGCCGCGCGCGGCGGCGCTCTCGCCGGCCGCGGTGCCCGAGCGTCGGCAGCCGGAGGCGCGCGGCGCGCGGGAGATCGTCCTCGTCGTCGAGGACGACAAGCTGGTGCGCTCTTATGTGCTGACCCAGATCGAGAGCCTCGGCTACACTACGCTGTCGGCCAATAGCGGTGCCGAGGCGCTCGCCGTGCTCGATAGCGGTGCGCCGGTCGATCTCCTGTTCACCGATGTCATCATGCCCGGCGCGATGAACGGGCGCGAGCTTGCCACCGAGGCCGAGCGGCGCCGCCCCGGCCTGCGCGTGCTGTTCACGTCAGGCTACACCGAGAACGCCATCGACCAGGACGGCAAGCTGGAGCAGGGCATCCTGTTCCTCGGAAAACCCTACAGCCGGGCCCAGCTCGCCCGCATGCTGCGGGTTGCGCTGCGCGAGCGGCAGACACGGCTCGCGCAGGAGCCGGCGGAGTAGACGCGCTTCCCTACCGCGCGTAGCCCGGATGAAGCGAAGCGTAATCCGGGATCAGGTCGCAAGGTGAGGCACCGCTCCCGGATTTCGCTGCGCTCCATCCGGGCTACGGATCGGCGCACATGACCAATCGTTAATCCGCGCCGCGTCGCTGCGACGCACTGGTTCCTCTTGCGGCTGCCGCGGCAAAATCCCTACCTCAGCGGCGTCGATTGTGGCAGCATTCCGCCTGCCGTCAGGGAACCACGATGAACTATTTTCGTACCGCGCTCCTGCTTGCCGGCCTCACCGCGCTGTTCATGGGTGTCGGCTATCTGATTGGCGGCGGCACCGGCGCCGTGATCGCGCTGATCGTCGCGGCTGCGACAAATCTGTTCACCTACTGGAATTCCGATCGCATGGTGCTGTCGATGTACGGCGCCCATCAGGTCGACGCGCGCTCGGCGCCGGACCTTTACAATCTCGTCGCCGAGCTCGCGCAGCGCGCGGCGCTCCCGATGCCGCGCGTGTTCGTGATGGACGAGGCGCAGCCCAATGCGTTCGCGACCGGCCGCAATCCCGAGAACGCTGCGGTTGCCGTCACTACGGGGTTGATGCAGCAGCTCAGCCGCGAGGAGCTCGCCGGCGTGATCGCGCACGAGCTCGCGCATATCAAGCATCACGACACGCTGACCATGACGATCACGGCGACGATCGCCGGCGCGATCTCGATGCTGGCGCAGTTCGGGATGTTCTTCGGCGGCAACCGCAACAGCAACGGCCCCGGCATCGTAGGCTCGATTGCGATGATGATCCTGGCGCCGCTCGGTGCCATGCTGGTGCAGATGGCGATCAGCCGCACCCGCGAATACGCCGCCGACAATTATGGTGCGCGTATCGTCGGCCAGCCGATGTGGCTGGCGTCGGCGCTCGCGAAGATCGAGAATTCAGCGCATCAGGTGCCGAACATGGAGGCCGAGCGCAATCCGGCCACCGCGCACATGTTCATCATCAACCCGCTATCGGGCCACGGTGTCGACAATCTGTTCGCGACCCACCCGTCGACCGCGAACCGCATCGCCGCGCTGCAGCAGCTCGCCGCCGAGCTCGCACCCAGACCGCGCCGCGCCCGGCTGGTGCGAGCTATCCGCCGCGCAGCCCTTGGGGCGGAGCTTCAGGCCAGCGCGGGCCGTGGGGTTAGCCGCGATGAAACTGGCTTGAACTGAAGCAGCACATTTCGTTCGCCTCTCCCGCTTGCGGGGGAGGCCGACGCGCGCAGCGCGGCGGGTGGGGGCTCTCTCCACAATGTGACTCGTGGAGAGAACCCCGACCCCAGCCCTCCCCCGGCAAGCGGGAGAGGGAGCGCACCGCCCTTGCGGTCGCCATTCAACTTTATCCAATCCTGCACTAAGCTTGCGAGCTCATCCCACGCTACGCGCTCGCGGCGTCCAGCCGTGCGACCTGGTCCTTGCTCAGCTCGAGCTTCGCCGCCGCAACCAGCGTCGTGACCTGCTCGGGCCTGGTGGCGCTGGCAATCGGAGCGGTGATGCCGGGCTTGGCCATCAGCCAGGCGAGCGCGACCGCGGCCGGCTCCGCGCGGGTCTCGGCGGCGACCTCGTCGAGGCCGGCCAGAATGCGCATGCCGCGCGGGTTCATGTATTTTGGAATGCTGCGCGTCCCGCGCGGGCTCTTGGCGAAGTCGCTCTCCGAGCGATATTTGCCGGTCAGGAATCCCGCGGCCAGCGAGAAGAACGTGATCACGCCGACGTCGTTCTCCACACAGACGCGTTGCAGCGCGCCTTCGTAGCTCGACCGCTCTGTATTCGGGCTGCATGCTCTCGTAGCGGGGAAGGTTGTTCGCTTTGGAAATATCGAGCGCAGCCTGCAGCCGCTCCGGCGAGAAGTTCGAGGCGCCGATCGCCCTTACCTTGCCGGCCTTGATCAGTTTGTCGTAGGCCGCGAGGGTCTCCTCCTGCGCGGTCGTCTCGTCGTCCTTGTGGGACTGGTAGAGGTCGATGTGATCGGTCTGCAGCCGTCGCAGCGAGTCCTCGACGGCGCGCGCGATGTAGTCCGGCTTCAGCCCGACATTGCCGCCTCCCATGTCCATGCCGACCTTGGTGGCGAGGATGACGCGGTTGCGGTTGCCGCGCGCCTTCATCCATTTGCCGATGATCGTCTCGGACTCGCCGCCGTGATGGCCCGGCACCCAGCGCGAATAGACGTCGGCCGTATCCAGGAACGTCAGTCCCTGATCGAGCACGGTATCGAGCAGGCGAAACGACGAGGCTTCGTCGACCGTCCAGCCGAACACATTGCAGCCGAAGCAGAGGGGAGGGACGGTGAGGCCGGAGCGGCCGAGCGGACGATGCTTCATGAGTGTTCTTTCTCTTGTTCTTGCGGGAGACGCGGACACTGAGGCAGATCGCCCGTGTTTGCAAGGCGCTGTGCCGTCACGACAAGCCGAGGCGGAGATGGCGTGAGGTCACGCGCGCGCGTCAGGTCAGGCACGCTGCCCCTCCGAGCTGCATCGATCATCGATCGAGTTATTCGTCGCGCAGGAACGCGATTTCATTTGCCGTGCACTTGATGTAGATTGCGCGGCGAGCTGCCACCGGTTACGCCGAATTCCGGAGAATGAGCGGCAGCGCTCATGGCCATCGGCAGGCCCTTTCTTCTTCATTTCAGTACGAAATCTTCTTCTGCCCTGGGCGACGCCCGGGTGAATGCCTTTTCATTCCCAGACAAAGATGGAGGGATTGCCATGCATTTCTGCCTCTCAGGGGAATACACGCCGCGTGCGATCAACAACATCCTGGAGAACCCGACCACCAATCGATTGGAGGCGGCCAAGAAGTTGATCGAGGCGGGCGGCGGCAAATTGATTTCGATGTACAGCATGGCGGCCGACGGCCCCAGCGTGATGGTGATCTTCGACGTTCCGGATCCGACCGTCGCGCCTGCCATCACCGGCATCGTCGTCGCGGCTGGCGCCATCCAGAACGTGAAGCTGGTCCGGCTGTTTACCCAGGACGAGATCAAGGTCGTGCGTCAGCACGCGGCCAAGCTCAAGGCTGCCTATTCGCCGCCGGGCAGCTGACGGCCACGGACGACCAAACGCGGCGCAGATCGATCTGATGTCACTCTCGCGCGGCGGCGCTTCGCAGCGTTCCGCGCGGAGGCGGGGGCCGTTGCGCGCCGCTGATCCGGGGCGCGTCAACGGATGGGCATTAGCTCGGGCGGATGTCGCGCGCGCATGCTGGCTCGCATTAGCCCCGGCCGGTTGTGCTGTCGCGCGACGTCCGCTCCCTCGCTCGCAGCGCGTAGCCGCGCCGCTGCGGCACCTGACTCACGCCGGCGTCGCGGCCGCTGGCGTGTCAGCTGGAGTCCGATGATTCCTCTTCCGCCTCCGCCTTAGGCGGCCAGGCGCCGCGCCGGACCAGCGCCTCGTGCAGCAGCTTTTCGATCTGGCCCTGGCGCGAGCGGAATTCCGCGGTCGCCAGCCGGTCGAGGATGTCGAGCAGCGGGCTGCCGAGCCGCAGCAGGATCGGCTCCTTGTCCGGCCCCTTGGGGCGCCCGCGCTTAGGCATACAGCGTCCCGGTGTTGACGACCGGCGTTGCATCCTTGTCGGAGACCAGCACGACCAGCAGGTTCGACACCATGGCCGCCTTGCGTTCGGGGTCGAGATCGATGTCGGTCTGCTCCTTCAGCTTGTCGAGCGCTTCCTTGACGATGTCGACCGCGCCTGAGACCACGAGTTTGCGCGCGGCGATGACCGCGCTCGCCTGCTGGCGGCGCAGCGTCACCGGGGCGATCTCCGGCGCGTAGGCGAGATGGTTGATCCACGCTTCGTTGATGGTCACGCCGGCCACCGCAAGACGCTCCTTGAGTTCGACGATCAACTCGTTGGTGACCTGGTCGCCGCTCTCGCGCAGCGACAGCGTGCGCGCAGCCACCTGGTCGTGGCTGACGGCCTCGTCGGGACCGGCATGCGTAACCGCCTCGTCGAAATCATAGGGATGGCGGCCGGCGATGTGGCGCAGAGCCGATTCCGTCTGCGCGCCGACGAAGTCGGCATAGTCGTCGATCTGGAAGATCGCCTTGGCGCTGTTGTCGACACGCCAGACCACCACGGCGCCGATCTCGATCGGGTTGCCGATCAAATCGTTGACCTTCAGCTTGCCGCATTCATGGTAGCGGACGCGTTGCGATACTTTCGCGATCTTGAACAACGGCACGGTGGCCCGCAGCCCCGGTGCGGAATCCGTGCCGGCATAGGCGCCGAACAATGTCAGCACCGCGCTCTCGTTCGGCTGCAGCGAATAGATCGACGAGCCGAACAGGATGGCGACTATCAGGGACAGCAGCGCGCAGAGCAGCGACCAGGTCGAGGCATGGAGATCGCCGTAGGCGTTCCGCGTGAATGCGCCGTAGGCGATCCAGACGGTGAGCACGAGAAAGATCAGCGCGAGCAGAAGCGCGACATAGCCGCTGCCGACGAGAATGGCCGGGCGGTCGTCGACCCTGACCTTGATCGTGGAAAGGCCTGAAGCGGAATGGTCTTGCATGGTCATGGGAGCAAACCCCTGATGCATCCAGCATAATTGCTGATATTTTTTGATATCTTAAAATAGGATCATGCGAAAGAAGGCGATCGCCGACGTTGCCGCGATGAAGCGATTTCCTAGCCAAAACAATCATATAGACGGCCGCCAACAGGGCCTCGGGGAAGGCGAGGCTGGCCCGGCAAGCGGTCGCGAACATGCGTTAGCAAGCCTTTCCCAAGCCGGGATGCGTGCATTCCGGCGCGCTGCCGCTGACAAATTGCCTGTTCGAAAAACCGGCCACACGCGCGAAATGGGGAGGTATCTCAGTTTGAAATTTGTAGTTCGTTGCCGTGTTTCTGAACATTAGAGTGGCTTGGCAAAGGAGAGGACGAGTGAATACGGCGGAGCGGGTCATTCACTTCCTGCGTAAGCGGGCCGGTCATTATTTTTGCGACGATTGCATTGTTCAGGAGCTGCGGCTTTCTAATCCCATCACAAGGCTCACCGATCAACTCGGGAGAGGTTCGAACCTGCAAGGGGTTCGCAATCGGCGCGAGTTAGCAATCTGTAGCCGATGCTCCGAACACAAGCTTTCGACCATGTTTTGGTCCGAGAAAAATCTTCCCAAATTTTCAAGCTGAGACACGACCAGAAATGAAGTAGAGAGTGCGGTGTCTGTACAGACATCGCTGGCGTGCGGTTTGCGCGGCGGCGTCGGGCGGGGTTGGGGTCTGAGGGTGCGTCACCTGGATTCGATTGTTGGCTTCGCGGCATCGGCGACGCGCGCGAAATTGCCTGTCCGCATGATCCGGCTGGCCTGCGGTATCGTGATCGGTTGCGCGCTCACCGGCTTGTTGCCGCGCGAGGCCGCGGCGCAGGTGCCATTCTCGCCGTTCCAACCGGTGCGGCAGATCGAGGCAGCGAAACCGCTGGCGCGCGACGTCGACGGCCCGCCTGCCGTCAGCCAGCGGCTCGACGGCACCGCGTTCTTTGTCGACGATCTCGGCCACATGCTGACCGCGCGTCACGCGGTCGCGGACTGCGCCCGCATTGTCGTCAGCAAGGAGGGCCGCGCCGTTGCAGCGCGCGTGGTGGCGCTGGCTGCGAGCGACATTGCCCTGATCAAAGTTCCGCGCACGCTGGGCCTCGCAGCGGTATTTCCACGCGCCAGCGCGTCCGTCGCCAACGACATGGTGTTTGCCGAGGCCTATGACCGGCTGAAGCCGATGCTCGCGCATGGCGGATCCCTCGGCAATGCGTTCGTCGACACCACGCTCCGCGATCCCGAGCATCTCGTGCTGCGCTCGAATGTCACCTTTGGCACCAGCGGTGCGCCGGTGCTGGATTCCCGCGGCCTCGTCGAAGGGGTGGTGAGCCGCAGGACCACGATCGATCGCGTGCTGGCGGTCGATGCCGCGCACGCCAAGTCCTTTCTTGCCACGCATGGCGTGCGCTTCCAGGAGGACGACCGGCCGCAGATGAGCGGCACCGCGTCACGCGCGCATCGCGCCGCCAGCATCTCGGCGCGCGTCACATGCCTGCAACAATGAGCGACTAGTTGCTCCCGCGGACGCTCTCGCGTCGTCCTGTCAGCCTGCTGTCTGCGGTCAACCCTTGTCCAGAACCATGCTCATTCTGCGGGGCACGCTCGTGCTCTCGTTCGGCCTGCTGGTCTTCTCCCCGGCGCCAGGCCATGCTGAAGACTTTCGCAATCCCGAACAGGCGCCGCCGTCATGGGCGCAGTTCGCCAAGCTGGTCAAATACCGGTTCGAGGAATGGATCGCGGCCGACGAGACGGTCGCCAATCGCTTCCGCAACTGGGTGATCGAGCATTCCGGCAAGGAGAACGGGCCGCCGCCGACGCTCGTGGTGCGTGCCTGGCTCAACCCGGACGGCACCGTCGAGCGCGTCAATTTTCCCGCCTTCAACGACGCCGGCGCGACCGAGGATCTGCGCACCATCCTAAAGCGCGGCAATGTCGGCGAGGCACCGCCGCCCGAGATGTTACAGCCGCTCAACCTGCGCTTCTCGCTCAATCTGCGTAAACCTTGAGCTGCTTCAATCGGGCGGTGTCGCCGCGAGCTGCATCAGCGCAGTTCGCTGCAACGCGCTACCTAGCGAGTGCGCGACGGCACAAGTTGGCCAAACCAGCGCAAGTAGCAAGTGAAGGCGCGGAGACCGGCGATATCGATTCGCACCGGGGGTCTGGAGAATTGCCCACTACTTCCAGCGAAGTAGTCTCTGCTGTGGCCTTGCAACTTGCGGAAACTATTGGTCAAATGCTGCTCTGTTGGCGACCCTTCTTCTAAGGCTAGGTCCGATGACGTCGTCTCTGGATGCATCCTTCGCTCGCGCTGCCGCGCTGATTGCAGATATCGAACCGCGGTTGTCGAATATACAAACCGAGGAAGACGCCAAGCTTCAGCTGATTGTTCGATTTCTCACCGAGATCCTAGGTTGGGATCATGCTGATCTCCCAGCCGAGCGGAAGAACGATAACGGTTATTCAGACTATTTGGTTTGTGATGCGAGCCGGCCAGTCTTCCTAGTAGAAGCAAAGCGCCAAGGAAAGCTCGAACTCGCCACCAGTGCGACAAGCAAGCAAATATACAAGATTTCCGGGCCGGCTCTGAAACCTTGCTTGGGCGCGATCGAGCAGGCGGCTTCTTATTGTGCTCCGGAAGGTATACAGCTGGCGGTCGTGACCGACGGCAACACTTGGATATTCTTCAAGCCGTTTATTCCTGGCGAGAATTACAAGTCGAAGGAAGCTATCGTCTTTCCTGGCCTTCAATCAATCATCTCAGATTTTGCAACATTCTTTGAATTGGTTTCGAAAGCGGGCATTCGGGAAGCTCATTACAAGCACATATTCGACAAGATACATGATCCGCGCCTGCTCCTAACGACGGGATTGCACGCTCTCTACGGAGAATCTGACGTCCACCCTGAGTACAAGTCGAAGATCGCTTTCGACTTGGACAATATCTTTAGTTCGTTTTTTACTGGCTTGGTCGGAGATGCTGATCCCGACATGTTGGTTGAATGCTTCGTTGAGACAAAGGAGAGCAGGATCGCTGATTTTGCTCTTGAGAAGCTAGCCACGTACGTACTTGGTAACATCAATCCGCCAGACCGCGAGGTGGACGAGAGTCTCGAGCAATTGATCGCGAGCACCATTTCTGACAAGCACGGCGATACAGTTTTTATCGTTGGCCCATCCGGAGCAGGGAAGACGACCTTTTTAGAAAGATTCTTTCGATCAACACTTCCGAAAGCTATTAGAGAGCGATGTATCGTCATTAACGTAAACGCTCTAGACGCCACCGGCGACGCGGGTGCGTCGCTGGGTTGGTTTACTAACAATGCGATCGCCAAGATCGAGGCTCAGTTATATCCAAAAGGATATCCGGACTGGGACCAGCTTCTCGGATTATACTTCTTCGACTATCGCCGCCGGAGCGAAGGAGTTGATGCAGAGCTTTACAGGCAAGACAAGGAAGCCTTTAAGCGCAAGTTCGGCGAGTATATGGATGAGCAAGTCGAGAAAGACCGAGAAGGCTATCTCAGAAGGCTGCTGATCGATATCGTTGAGAGTAGAAAATGTCTGCCCATCTTCGTTGTCGACAATACGGATGAATTCTCACTGTCGTACAAGGAAGCGTTGTTTCAGTACTTTCAGGCCCTGCGACGCCATGTAACCCATTGCTTGCTTCTGTTTCCCTTGACGGATCGGTCAGCATGGTCTTTCTCGAAGACTGAGATATTCAATATTTATTCCTCGAGATCGTACTTCCTTCCTACGCCCCCGCCACGAGAGATATTCCGAAAACGCCTTGCCTATCTCCGGGCTAAATTGAAACCGGCCGGTAAGACGACTGGGTATTATGAAGCGGGCAGTTTGCGAATAAGGCTTGAAAGTCTGGAGGCATTCGCCTCGGCAATCGAGGATAATTTTGTTCTTCAAGACTATATCTCCGGTCGGCTAGGAAGCCTTGCGAACTACAACATACGCAAAACGCTTGGGTTAGCACGACGGGTAATTACTTCCGCGGCCCTAAACATTGAGGATCTTCTTAGGTCGTATGTTGCAGGCAAACAGGAGCCGTTGTCGGCTGACAAATTCATACGTGCATTGATTTTGGGCGATTATAATTTCTACAAGCGCGGCGATTCACATTCTATCTTCCCGATTTTTGATGTCAGCGCTGACATCGCTCAATCTCCGCTTACCCAGGTTAGGATGCTTGCTTTGTTGAAGGCTACTCACGATGCGAGGTCGTCGGACGATAGCAGGTATTTGTCCGTGGCCTCTATATCGCAATATTTCGATGGAATAGGGTATGCGGAGACAGCCGTCGATGGCGCACTTTCGGCGCTAATGGAGGCTTCCCTCATTGAGCCTCACGATCCGTCAATAGGTGGTTTAGCGTTGGCGCAACGTGTTGCGATTACTCATAGTGGACTGACGCATCTAGAATTGGCTCTTTATAATCCGGTCTTCTTCGGCGAGTTGGCTCTGACCGCGCTGATGGCTAATGCGGATGCTGCGAAGCAAGTGCGTTCCATTTATGAAGCACCAGAAGCGCGAACATTTAAATTGCGGAGAGTGCGTGAAGCCTTTGCTTCGTTTCTTCTTGAGGAAGATGAGAGGTTCGGACGCGTTCCCGACTCTGTTCAGTACCGTGTGCAGAAGGCAATTTCAGCTGATATTAGAAAGTTTTCGGGTGGGACTTCGGAAGCTGAGCTTTCAAGTCGTGACGCGGTCGCGGCTAGTGCACGAGCCGGAATCGTCGCAACGCGAGCGAATGGCGTTGTCGACTGGTTTGATCACGTAAAGGGATACGGCTTTGTAAATGTGGAGGATCTGGGGCAGTCGGCATTTCTGCACGTATCTGTTCTTGAAAAATCTGGTCTTGAAACTGTTCATGACGGCGATGCACTGATTGTCGATGTGTCGAGAAATCAGAAAGGAATTGCAGTTTCCCAGGTTCACAAGGCTGATACTCCCTCTACTAAGCTAATGGATGCGGTGGTCGTGAAAATGTTCGAGGAGAGAGGGTACGGATTTGTTTATGTGCCCAGCTTGAGTCGCGATGCCTTCTTCCACGTCTCAATCCTACCTGAGGAGGATCGGGCGGCAATCGCTGTCGGTGAAACACTGCAGGTCGAGATAAATGTGGATGCCAAGGGGCGAGGATTGCAAGTGAGGCGGGTCGCTAGAACATCGGAAGTTGGGGCTGGGGATACCGGCAACGAGCCTCCGGAATCAGTCTAGCTGCGACGGCTCAGCGGACAACCGGCAAACCCGGAGCGGCTTCAATCGCGCGCCACCAGTGCGAGCTCCAGCAGCGCAAGCCGTTGCAACGCGGCGACCTCGCGCTCGCCATCGTTTGCGGTGCGCAGGATCGACTCGGTGATCAGGTTGATGTGGGACGTGTTGACCGGATCGGACAACGTCGCAACCGACAATTCCAGCGCCCGCGTCATCAATTCGATGACCTGGGCGAAAACACCGCATCGGCAGATTCTTCATTGATCGGAACCTCGCGCAGATATTCATGAAATCGCCCCGCAGAACGACAACGCGGGGGTGGATTCGACAGTTCCGGCTCGGCGGTGCAGGCACGCGGGCCGCGCCCCCGAAGTACCTGCGATGTGAGCACGTCGAAGAAGCCGACGAGGGCAGAGGGGGCGCACGTCACCCCACCGCCCCGGGCTATTCTGTACTTGGATCGACATGACTTGGATCGAGTTGGCGATCCAAGGGCTCGCCAACCTTACAGGCGGCCGTCATGGCGACACTGAGCTGCTGAGGCTGACGAAGATCATCCGCATTGCCGCCAAAGCTTTCCGACAAGAGTGAACAAGAAGCCAAGACGTTGGACTCAGCCAACTCGCTGGACCGGACGGCGTGGCCGTCGTCGGCCGCAGCCAGTATTCCTCATACCAGTCAGGCTGGACCTGGAATGCGCCCACTGTCTGTTCGTTCATCCCGCCAGGGCTCTTTGGTGCCGGCATGATGCGGCCTCTTTGCAATGCTGATCGCTGACGTTGCCCGAAGCCGGGCATCGCTGCTCATGGGGGATAGACGGCACCCCGCGGGTCGGTCGCGCGATGCGAGGCGACGTAGTCGATCTCACCGCGCGCAATCCCGATATCCCTGAGCTCACGGTCGCTGAGATTGGTCAGGCGGTCCCGTAACTGCACGCGGAGCTCCCAATCCAGGAGGGCGGCCCAGTACCTGCCGATGACTGCAAAGCGCGAACGTGCCGGCGCAATCGCTTGCGGCGATCCGGCGACATTGTAGGGCGTATCCATTGGACATCTCCCGGCGGCTTGTCTCTGCATCACGGTGGCAGGACGCCGGCAGGTCCGCTTGACATCTCGCTTACATTTTCCTCACCGGCGGCTTACTCTTTCAGCGCCGGCCCGCACGAGAGCGCCCCAAGGGCGAGCGGACGGCCATTTGGGGAATGGTGCCTTGCGCTATTTCTTCGAAGATTATTCGCTGGATACCGAGCGGCGCGAGCTGCGACGCGGGTTCGAGGTTGTCCCGACGACGCGGCAAGTTTTCGCGCTGCTTGATTATTTGATCCGCAACAGCGATCGCGTCGTCAGCAAGGACGATCTTGTCGACGCGATCTGGGATGGACGCGCCGTTTCCGATGCGGCGGTGACGACGCGGCTGAACGTTGCCCGGCACGCAATCGGCGATTCCGGGCAAGCGCAACGCCTGATCAGGACGCTGCCGCGGCAAGGCTTCCGCTTTGTGGGCGTCGTGCAACGGGCGCAGGATGCTCCGGCCGGTTCGCCAGCCACGGCTCTGGACGGCAAGAACGCAAGTCCACTCGTTGGTCCGGAATGGCTGCCCCACCGCGAGATCCGGAGCGAGGTGGACGCGCCGTCCGGCGCTCCAGGCAGCCTGCCGTCCGTCGCGGTGCTGCCGTTTGCCAATCTGTCAGGGGACAAGGAGCAGGACTATTTCAGCGACGGCATCACCGAAGATATCATCACCGAGCTGTCACGCTTCTCTGAGCTGTTCGTCATCGCCCGCAACTCGTCCTTCACGTACAAGGGCAAGGCCGTCGACATCCGTCAGATCGGCCGGGAGCTTGGTGTGCGCTACCTGCTTGAAGGCAGTATTCGGCGTGACGGAGCGCAGGTACGGATCACGGCACAGCTGATCGATGCCCTGACCGGGGCGCATCGTTGGGCAGAGCGCTACGATCGCGAGTTGGAGGACATCTTTGCGGTCCAGGAGGAGGTGGCGCGTACCATCGTCGCCGTGCTCGCCGACCATGTGTATGTGGCGGAGCTCGAGCATGCCAAGCGCAAGCCGACGGAGAATCTGGGCGCTTACGATCTCTATCTTCGCGGAATGGCGGAAACCTACAAATGGACCAAGGAGGGGAATGAAGCGGCGCTCCGCCTGTTCTACAGGGCGATTGAACTTGATCCCGAATTCCCGACGCCTTATGGCGCTGCGGCGATGCGCTTAGCCGTGCGCAAGGGGTTCGGCTGGATCGTCGATCGTGATCAGGAGATCGCTGAAGTCAGAAGGCTGGCCCGCTGCGTGATGCAACTGGGCAAGAACGACGCGATTGCATTCGTGCACATCGGGCATGCGTTGGGCTACGTCGCCAAAGACCTCGATGACGGCGTCGCCATGATTGATCGCGCACTGGCGCTGAACCCGAACCTCGGCGCCGCGTGGGCACATAGCGGCTGGCCGCGGCTGTGGCTCGGAGATGCAGACCTCGCCATTGAGCACTTTGCACGCGCCATGCGGCTGAGCCCCGTCGATCCGGGTAAGTTCTGGCCGCAGGAAGGCACAGCCCATGCTCATTTCTTTGCCGGCCGCTACGACGAAGCGTTCGCCTGGGCGGCGACGGCGTTGCGAAGCCGGCCGGATAGCCACGCCGCGCTGCGTATCGGTGCCGCAAGCGGCGTGCTTGCCGGACGCTGCGACGAGGCAAGGAGACTGGCAGCGCGATTGCACGAGATCGACCCGGCGCTACGCCCTTCGACCCTGACCACCGTGCTGGGTCCGTACCGGAACCCCGACGACGTGGCGAAGTATGCGGATGCGTTACGGCGGGCGGGTTTGCCTGGCTGATGACGTGCTTCATCGCTGTACCGCTCGGTCTAAGCACGGCTGTCTCTGGAATGCTGGATCACCCGCACACGCGGTGATGACACCGCGTTGTGCGTCATCTTGGAGCGGGAGCCATCCCCGGTGTCGTCCTGGCGAAGCAGGCCGTGCAAAAACCACGCTCTGATGGTGGATTTTGGCGGCTGAGATTGATTCGGGGGGACGATGGGACACGTCATTGGGCGATCGCGGTATCAGGCGACGCTGTATCCCGAGACGCTGGACGAGGTGATCGCAGCGGACAGTGCGGTGCGGGTGATCGACG
>NZ_LGHK01000070.1 GCF_001908235.1 Bradyrhizobium sp. NAS96.2 | reverse complement strand
GGCCGGCAATGCCGCGCCCGCGCCGGCAGCGTCGCCCTCGCCTGCGCCGACCCCGTCGGCATCGTCAACGCCGGCGTCGAAATAAGCGCCTCGCCCGATCTGGTCCGGCCGCGATTTTTTTCGCGGCTGGAACGGCTTGCGCCCTTAAAACGCCATCGCGGCACACCAGTTGTTAAATCGGATGGCGGAGATATCTTTCGCTCCGCCGCCACGTTGGTCGAACCCAGGGGACGGGTTCGCTTAGTCCTCAATCTCAGGCCCCGTATGGTTTAACCGCGATGCGCGCCGTCGTCGCCGTCCTGTTGCTTGTCACCGCCGCTCACGCCGCCCTGTGGGGTCTCTTCCAGGAGAAACAGGCAGCGCCCGATTTCCGTGGCACGTTGCCTAGCCTGTCCTACGCTCCGTTCGAGTCGGGCCACACCGTCGCCGACGTTGCTGCTGACACCGAGAAAGTGCGCACCGACCTCAGGAAGCTCTCCACGCTGACCAAGGCGGTCCGTCTCTATTCGTCGACGGAAGGCAACGAGCTGGTGCCGCAGGTTGCCGCCGAGTTCGGCATGAAGGTCACGGTCGGCGCCTGGATCGACAAGGACGCCAACCGCAACAATCGCGAGCTCGAAGCCGCGATCAACCTTGCCAAGCGCAACAGCAACGTCATCGGCATCGTGGTCGGCAACGAGACCGTGTTCCGCGGCGAGCAGGTGCCGCTCGAAAACCTCGGCTCGGTTCCGGAGGTCGGGGTGCCGCCTGAGGAATCCGAACGGATCCTTCGCGAGGAAGCGCAGCGCCTGCACGACGCGGAAATGCAGCCCGAGGACAAGCGCGCCGAAGCGGTCAAATGGGCGATTGCCGAAAGCAACGTGCACCGGCTGATCAAGGTGATCCAGCGCGTCAAGAAGTCGGTCAACGTTCCCGTCACGACAGGTGAAATCTGGAACATCTGGCGCGACCATCCGCAGCTCGCCAATTCGTCCGACTTCATCGCCGCGCACGTGCTGCCGTACTGGGAAAACTTCACCGACAAGCAGGCGGTGGACCAGGCGGTCGACCGCTACAATTTGTTGCGCGACTCCTTCCCCGGCAAACGCATCCTGATTGCCGAATTCGGCTGGCCGAGCCAGGGCTACAATCTGCGCAGCGCCGAGCCCGGTCCGTTCCAGCAGGCCACGGTGCTGCGCAACTTCGTCACCCGCGCCGAAGCCATCGGCATGGACTACAACATCGTCGAAGCCATCGATCAGCCGTGGAAGTTCTTCGAAGGCGGCGTCGGTCCCTACTGGGGCATCCTCAATGCCGATCGTGAGGCGAAGTTCGCCTGGACCGGTCCGGTTACCGATCTGAACTACTGGAAGATCGCGCTGGTCGCGGTCCTCGTCGGCCTCTTCATGTCGCTGCCGATCCTGCGGCTGGACCAGCCGACCGTGATGCAGGCGCTGCTGCTGTCGGCCGCGGCCAACGGCGTCGGCGCCTGGGTGGCCACCGTATTTTCATATTGGACGACGCACTATTTCGTCTGGGGCTCGGCCTTCGCGCTCAGCCTCGGCCTCGTGCTGCTGGTGCCGCTGGTGCTGATCGCGATGGCACGGATCGAGGAGATCGCGGCGGTGGCGTTCGGCCACGGCCCGCGCCGGCTGATCGCAAGGAGCGAGCCGCTGGCACCCGCCACGATCGGCGAGGACGTCAAATTCCCCAAGGTCTCGATCCACATCCCGGCCTATTTCGAACCGGTCGAGATGCTGAAGCAGACGCTCGATGCGGTGTCACGGCTCGACTATCCGAATTTCGAGTGCGTCTGCATCATCAACAACACGCCCGATCCCGATTTCTGGCGGCCGATCCAGGACCACTGCCGGCAGCTCGGCGAGCGCTTCAAGTTCATCAACGCCGAGAAGGTGCAGGGCTTCAAGGCCGGCGCGCTGCGGATTGCGATGGAGCGGACCGCGGCGGACGCCGAGATCATCGGCATCATCGATGCCGACTATGTCGTGCATCCGGACTGGCTGAAGGACCTCGTGCCGGCGTTCGCCGATCCGCGCGTCGGCCTGGTGCAGGCGCCGCAGGAGCATCGCGACGGCGACCGCTCGCTGATGCACTACATCATGAACGGCGAGTATGCCGGTTTCTTCGACATCGGCATGGTCCAGCGTAACGAGTTCAACGCCATCATCGTGCACGGCACGATGTGCCTGATCCGCCGCGCCGCGATGGACAAGGCCGGCGGCTGGTCCTCTGACACGATCTGCGAGGACACCGATCTCGGCCTCTCGATCCAGCAGCAGGGCTGGCTCACGCACTACACCAATGTGCGCTACGGCGAAGGCCTGCTGCCCGACACCTATGAGGCGTTCAAGAAGCAGCGCCACCGCTGGGCCTATGGCGGTTTCCAGATCGTCAAGAAGCACTGGCGGCGCTTCCTGCCGGGCGCAAGCCGGCTGACACCGGACCAGCGCCGCGAATTCTCGCTCGGCTGGCTCAACTGGCTCGGGGCCGAAAGCCTCGGCGTGGTGGTCGCGATCCTCAACCTGATCTGGGTTCCGATCGTCGCCTTCGCCGACATCGCGATCCCCGACAAGATCCTGACGCTGCCGATCATCGCCTCCTTCGTCGTCTCCCTGGTGCATTTCGTCGCGCTCTACCGGCTGCGCGTGAACATCAAGGCCGGCCAGATGCTGGGCGCCATGATCGCGGCGATGAGCGTGCAGTGGACGGTGTCGCGCGCCGTGGCGCAGGGCCTGATCACCGAGCACCTCGCCTTCGCCCGCACCTCGAAGGGCGGCCTGTCGCGGATGTCGATCGAATTCCAGGCGTTCTGGGAAGCCGTGATCGGCGTGCTGCTGTTGATCGGCGCCATCGTGCTGGTCGTCACCAACGGCTACAAGCAGGTGCGCGAGATCTACATCTTCGCCGGCGTCCTGGTGTTGCAGAGCCTGCCATTCCTGGCGGCGGTCTCTATCGCGATCCTGGAGAATTCGCGGATCAACGAGTTCGCGTTCTGGCGCAACAGCGCGATCCGCACCGCGGAACTGATCGGACTACGCCCGGTCAGCCTGCCCTCGGTCACCGCCCCGTCGCAGCCGGTCGGCTCGGAAATCGGCCGCGACAACTGAGCTACTTCAAGAAACGGCCCTAAACACAGGCATCGGAACGGCAAATCCGCCCCAACGGCGCACAATTGACCGCCCCTCGGCTATTGACCCGATGGGCCCTGCCCCCTACACAGCGCGGGCTGGAGCATGATCCGGAGCGGTTTCACCGCTCGGTCCGGATCCGATGTTCAGGTGAGTGAGCGCGTAGCTCAGGCGGTAGAGCACGTGACTTTTAATCATGGGGTCGAGGGTTCGAGTCCCTCCGCGCTCACCAAACAAAATCGAGCACTTAGGTTATATTTCGACTAGCGGCCTAACGGCCGGTTTTCCCTCCGTTCTCTCGCCCATCCCTCATAACGAGGGGCGGCCATGATCGCTCTCGCACTGTGGTGCTGTTCATGCCTTTGCTCGCCGCGGTCGCGTTGATCGCCAAGGTCAACAGCTTCGGTGAGGCGGGATAGGATGTCGCCATGTGGTACCTATTCCAGTTGCTCGTGACCTTCGCGGTAGTCGCGTCGAACATTCATTGGCGCTGGACACCGAATTGGTACGGGTATTTGGCGGCTGCGATCGGCGCCGGGCTTGCGTGGCTGCTCACCCAGATCGTCAACGAACTGCCGCAGACCCTCGCCGGATTGCGGTGTCGCTTGTTCCCAATGAAACCATTTTGACAGCCTCACGAAATAGGCCTGAAACAGAACAGTGCCTACCGTAGCTCCTCTCTTCGCCAACGGAGCGACGGCCATGATGGATTCACAGCGTGTTCGCAAAGTACGCGTGCTGGTGATCGCAAATCTGCTGGCCTGCGCCGCCGTTCTGTTTGCATTGGCCGCGCCGCGTGCCGTCTCAAACGTCGAGCTCGGTGATGAATGGCAATGCAGCAAGGCTGCATTCGTAACGACGTGCCGTCAGGCTCCCAATCAGTAACCCGGAAGCTGCCCGCGGTGCCGAACGGTTCGGCACAGACCGTGCAGTTCTATCGGTGCTGGGGATTTCAGTGTCCCAGTTCAGGAAGAAACCGCCGCCGGGCGTGTATTTGTGAGACCGGCGGCGTCTTTTTCTGGGATTTGAGGCAGGTCAATAGGAGCTTTTGCACAAGTTGTAAGTTGAGGCGCAGCACCGGGGCAGGTCCAAAACCGAGGTCGAGCCATGGGTACTGTCCCTCTGGACGTTGAACGAAAGATCGCGCAGCGGTGGGCCGCAAGATTTGCGCGACCGGAACTCTCGCCGCCCGGGCACGAGCCCGAACAACCGTGCCGCGCCAGCCTACCGCCTGGACAATCGCCACCGCTCGAACTTGAGCCTGTAGCGCATCAGCAAAGCTCGGATCAGGCGCATTAGGCCATCGCCCCCTGCTGCCAATCCTGGGGGCCGACTTGCTCGAGCAGGCCATCCCAATCGCCTATCCCGCTGTCGTTGTCCTCCTCCAGGTCGTCGGCGCCGCCGGCCGCCCAATGGAGCTGGATGGGCCGTTCAGCGCTTCCAAGGTAGGCTCGTCGTCTTCGAAGCAGTCCTCGCGGTCGCAGGCAGAATCTACGCCTATTCAGTGACTTAAGGTGATTTTTGAGATTTATGCGGCGATGAAAGGACTTAGCCTGTGTGCCGCCTGTAACTTTTAATCATGGGTCGAGGGTTCGAGTCCCTCCGCGCTCACCAAAAATAGCTTGCGCAAAGCCACCCGGCCGCTGGCCAGATCAACGAACCGGCGGGTTGTAGCGATCCCAGATTACGGTTCTCGAGCCACTCTGCGTCGATCGCGAGATGGCGTCGTCGAACTTGTGATAGTGGTCGAACTGCTGCTGCTCATCGCGCAACTGCGACGCTTGGGCAGACGGGTAAAGACTATTCGTACCGTTCCACTGATCAGATCCCGACACGACACAACCCCATCCTGGTTCAGATGCACGCTGGTTAGCATCGTTGCGCTTGTACCTCTGTATCGTCGCCGCAACAGCGCCAGCAATCCGCGCAAATATGCGCACACGGATTGTTTCCGTGGTTCTCCGTGCGTGAACGGTGTTCCAACCCTTGATTTCCGTGACGATACTGCAAAATGCGATGCCAGGAGCCAGCACATGAAACTTGCCAGGGCCATCGCGGTTTGGCTCGCGCCTTGCGTATTTTCCGCAGCTGCCAATGCACAAAGCTGCCTCACGGGCCCCATCAAAACGAAGGACGGCACGTTGCAGACATGGACCGTCGTCAATCGCTGCGGCGCGCCGGTAACATTGCGCTATTCGCTGACAGGTCCCCTGGGCAAGGAGCCGAGAAGCGCAATCGTCTCCGCCTGCAGCAGACAGCGGATCGTGCAGACCTTCGCGACAGATCAGGTCGATTTTCTGGACACGGCCTATGGTCCCGGCTGGGAGAAGACTTGTCCGTCATTGGACGATGAGGTTCGTCCCAGGACACGACCGGCAAAATCAACCAACGAAACAGATCAGATCCCGTTTCCATCCATTAGCCCTCCGCCCCTGGCGGGTCCCAAGCCGATAAGCCCTGCGGGAGGGAAACCGATTCCCAAGGGATAGGCTGAGAGCTGCGGAAGCAATCGGGCATGCTCCAGCACCGCGTCCAGCACAGCGGCCAGATCAGCGTCGACCGAAGTTCAAGTTGTTCACGATGACAACGGCAGCTCGCCCTGCCCGCCCGTCCAGTCGATGATATCGACCTGGAGTCCTCGCTTCAGCATCTCGGCCTCAAGACTGCCGGCGTGCCGCTTCCACTCGGGCGTCGAGCGGACGCGGAATTTCGGCTCCTCGCCGTTGACCTCGAATTCATCGTCGGCCTTGAGCGCGCCGCGGACGGCTTCGTACATCATCTTCAGGCTGGCGTCGGTGAAGGCGCCGTAGTCCATCGGTCGTCTCCCTCAGCACTCTCGGAGCGCAAAAGGCCGCCACGGAGCTACTCGTGACGGCCTTCTGCACAGCGGCCCACCCAGACGGCCCAACATGAGCGTTGCGTGAGTCGGGTTAATGAAACGTTGTCGCGCGACGGCGCATCGCCTCGCGGAGCTCGCCAACAATGCCGACAAAAAAGGCCTCGCCGAAGCGAGGCCCCCTTTGATTGCACGAGATCCGTCCGGCGCTCGCTAGTCGTCGTCCCAGTCACGACCACGGATGACGACGCCACGGTCGCGGTAGTAATCGCGATGATGGTACCAGCCGTGGTGCCAGCCGCGATCGTACTCCCGGTATACGCGCGGGCCGTCATATCGATAGCCGTAATAGCCGGGGCTGCTGCCGATATAGACGCCCACGCCCTGCGCGCTAGCAATGGTGGGTGCCGCTATCGAAAGCGCCGCCGCTGCGGCAAGAGCGTAAGTAAGCTTCGTCATGACATCCTCCTTTGCAGTACCCGGTGCTAACGGCTGACGTCCGCGCATGTTGCAGGAACACGTTCGGAACTTTCGTGAACGCCTGTTCAACATCATGGCGAGTTCGACGCCACGGTAGGGGCGCGCGGAGGAAGACCGTAAGAGCCGTTTGCGATCCCGTGTTTCCCCGGATCCCGCTTTAGTCGCAAACCGCGCTACCAGCCGGGAACCGGGACTGGTTCCGTTCGGTCCGCAGTTTCCAGATTTGCCGGTGGGGCTGTGGCGTGACGCGGCCCCTTTCATTTGGCCGTGCGCCGAAGCGCGGGAGTTCTTCCGAGCACGCTTTGATCTACGTCAGCCGTAGCGGACGTCGCGGCTCACAGCTTCAGGCATCGAACCAATTGGGCGAGCGCCGTGTTGGCGGATTGCGCGCGCCGTTCGAGCATCTCGGCCGCGGTGGCGTAGTTGCGGGCGAGGATCTGGAGCGCATGTCGAGCATCCGGCAGTGTCGACTGCTTGGCCATCTCCAGGCACTGGTGCTCGAAGTATCGAAGCTCCTCGAGTTCGGTCATTTCGATTCGTCCGATTCCGTTCGGCATTTTCGAACTCACTGCGCCAACGGCCTAGTGAAAGTTTGGCAAGATTGTTGCGAACGCCGGACTATCTGGTCGGAGTGTTGCTGGACGCATGATTTGATAATCACCGCTCCGTGACCAGCGCGGCTGCGCACCGGGCGCGGACGCGCGCGGAAGCCGCGCCGGGCTGATCGACAAGCGCACCCGATCGCTTCAGTATGCGTGAGTCTTGCTTCGGACGCAGCAACTCTCGACCGGAGTGCGGGGGCATCTTCGCGAGGATGGCGGCGGCGCGGCGCTGAGTTGGCTTTGTTGAACCAGATGAGGAAACGCGATTGGGTCTTCGTGGCGGCGTGCGTGGCAGGCGCGCTGCTGTTCGGTATCTGGAGTGTCCAGATGGGCTTCGCGTTTCATCGCTCCCGGCAGGGCCCGACCGATCTGTCGAGCTCGCACCGGCGCAGCCAGGACACCTCGTCCGCGCGCAGCCCTGCCCGGCTCGAGGCCGATCACGGCGATCAAGCGGACCACCAGTCCCGATAGGCCGTGCAATCGCGTTTCTCATCGCCACAGAGCCTAAGCCCAGGCCAGGCCTGCGACGACGGCGCCGTCATCGTCGTCATTCCCGGCACGCGTGAGCCGCCTGCGGCGCGCGCTGTCCGTTGCGCGACGATGACGCATGTCAAACCTTTGCAGCGCCGCCGGCACACGCCCCGCGATGTCGCGAACGAACGCGATGGCCTGGCTGACGATGGCCATCACGGTCGCAACGCGCGCGAACAAGCCGATCAGGAAGACCATCGAAAAGACGTCGATATAGGCCAGCACATCGCCAACCAGCATCAATTCGGGAGGAAGCGGAATCCGGTGCAGGTAGGCGACGATCAGGATGACGACCGGGATCAGCGCAATCAGCTTCCGGAGCGTCAACCGGTCGAGCAAGGCGGCGAGCTCAACGACCAGGACCAGCCAGAGCCAGTCGCCAAACGCGGCCGGCTTGTCGATGGTCCAGGTTTGCCACAACCGCTGCCACAACCGTTTCCACATTACCGCGTCCGCCTTGTCCCCAGGGCAATACGGCTACGGCTTTGCCGTCGCCTCGCTGCCGTCGCTCTCGACCGCGGCGCCCTGCGGATCAGCCGGATCGGCCGATGGGAAGATGCGCTCGTAATTGGCCCGGGCCTCGCGGATCAGACGCGCGCGCTCCAGTTCCGACTTCGAGATGAACCTGATGATCTCGCCCATGTGCTCTCCAACGCAGGGGGGAATTATTCGACCATCGGCGATGCAACCATCGTGCCTGATGGCTGCCCGGCCGACATGCGCGCGGCGCCTACCGGGGTGCCCGCGGCGCCGTCCGCTGCTGACTGAACGCAACGCGCGGATTGATGCCGCAATAGGCATCACGGCCTGACGCCGACGCCTGGCACTGCTCGTAGGTCTGATAGCCGCAATAACCGGGATATCCCTCGTCCCGGCCCTGGATGCACCAGGGATAATCGTAGGGATCGGCCGCCGCCGGCTGCACGGAGCCGGCCATCCAGCTCATCCCGAGCGCCGCGAACGCGACAATCGCCCAACTCGTCCTGCGCATGATCCTGCTTCCTTCGTCGATCTGCATCCAGCCGTCGATGTAGGTACGCCGGCGAGATCTGCGAGGTTTCTGCTCACGGCCTCAAGAAGCTGTGACCCGGGCGTGACCGCGCGCAGGGAGGACAAAGGCGCCCGGATGGGATCGGGACCATACAAAAAAACACGAGGCCCGGTGTGCCTAGGAGACCGGGCCTCGTGTCTGATGTCCCCCGCCTCGTGGCGGATCAGGTGTTGTGGTTACGCGAGCTTGCGCGCGCGATCCATCCCGGATGACTACGGGGATCAGCCGCGCGCGGACATCACTTGCTGTAGCTGTAGAACCCCTGCCCGGTCTTGCGGCCGAGATGGCCGGCATCGACCATCTCCTTCAGCAGCGGCGCCGGCCGATATTTGGGATCGTTGAAGCCGGTATAGAACACCTCCATCACCGACAGCATGGTGTCGAGCCCGATCAGGTCGGCGAGCGCGAGCGGTCCGATCGGATGGTTGCAGCCGAGCTTCATGCCGGCATCGATCTCCTCCGCCGTCGCAATGCCTTCCTGCAGCGCGAAGATCGCCTCGTTGATCATCGGGCACAGGATACGGTTGACCGCAAAGCCCGGGCTGTTCTTCGCGGTGATCGCGACCTTGCCGACGCGCTTGGCGAACGCTTCGGCCTTGGCGACCGTGTCGTCCGAAGTCTGCAGTCCGCGGATCAGCTCGAGCAGCGCCATCACCGGGACCGGATTGAAGAAGTGCATCCCGATGAATCGGTCGGGACGATCGGTCGAGGCCGCAAGGCGGGTGATCGAGATCGACGAGGTGTTGGTCGCGACCAGCGCGCTCGGCTTCAGCCCGGCGCAGAGATCCCTGAGGATCTTGACCTTGAGCTCCTCGTTCTCGGTCGCGGCCTCGATGACGAGATCGCAGGCGGCAAGCTTGGACTTGTCGGTGGTCGCGGTGATCCGCGCGAGCGTCGCGTCGCGATCGGCGGCGGTCATCTTGTCCTTGGAGACCAGGCGATCGAGACTGCTCCCGACCGTCTTCAGGCCGCGTTGCACCGCCGCGTCCGAGATATCCACCATGGTCACGTTCAGTCCTGCGGCCGCGCAGATCTGCGCGATGCCGTTGCCCATGGTCCCGGCGCCGATAATGCCAACCGTCTCAATCATTGCGTTCGTTCCTCGCAGCTAGCGCGGCCGCACGGCCGCATCCTCAAAAACGACGAACCCGTGGGGTCCGCGGATGGCGCAGGAATAGCAGTCCGGCCGGGTGGCCGATACAGGAGACGCAGGTATTATGGTAAGGTTTATTCGGGGCGCGGGGGCAGCGGCCGCCGTGGCGGAACGGCGGTGCGCGACGGCAGCTCGGTACGCGGCGGATCGGCCATCCGCGGCGGCTCGAACACGCGATTGAGCCGTACGATCCACCAGGCCAGTCGCCCGTAGTTGCGGCGAAGAGCCGATCCGAATCCTTCGTCGATGTCCTGGTCGCGATCCATACCCCTCTCGTTAACGTGCATCCTTGAAGGAACGGTGAGTGCCGTCACGTGCTGTGCCGGCAATCGTTAGGAACTTGGCAACTATTTCGCGCAAGCCTTGGTGCGTTGACGGCGCCGGCACCGGTAATCGTCCGGATTGCGTATTGAAGACCCTGCGCCGCAGCATCGCCATAGCGGTGCGACTCGCATTTAGTTGATCGAATTTTCCGCGGAGCGCCGCGACATAAGGACATTAGACGACGAGGGCTACGCCCATGCTTTCTGAAAAGTTCTTTTTGGTTCTCGAGACATTGCTCAACGGTCAGACCCATTCCGACGGAAGCCCGCGCGTGGTGAGCACTTCGCCGCACGTCCCGGTCAAGCTTCCGCGGGAAGGCAAGCCCGAAGGCAACCAGCCTCGCTAGGCCGCTTGCGGGCGGCAGGTGAGCCTCCACCGCCCATCCGATTTCTCAATCGCCGCGGCCACCACCCGGCGCAAGCGGGATCGTTGCTCTCCGGCTCGCCGGCCGGATCGATCGCCGTGACGTGCGAAGCCGATCGACGGCCTCGCACCCGATTGCACTGGATTGCTGTGCACCGACGCGTGCGGCGCAGTGGCAGCCTGCCGCGTCCGATCTCTCCCCCGTCGTACACGCGCCTGAAGCAACATAGCGCTAGGTGAAGCGACGCGAATCAGCGTTACTTTGCAACTGATCACTTCGTGGGATTTGGCTGCATGACCCAGCCCGGCGTGGATCAGAAGGTTTTGGATCAGAACATTCGCGAGCTGCAGGAATGGCTCCGCAACGCCTGGCAGCAGCTTGCGGACCCCTCGCTCACCGCGTTCTCCCGCCGCGAACTGCGCAACCAGATGAAGCAGTGCAACGCCGATCTGCGCGTGCAGCTGCAGGCCGCTTCCAAGCAAATGCTGAATCAGCCCGCGGCATCGGGCAAGATATTCGCCAAGCCTGAGCTGCGGATCCTCGCCTAGAAGCGCGCCCGCGCGAAGCTGGCGCTTGCCGGCATTTGCGGCCGCATCCGTGTCACGAACGCCTGCGCGCCAAAATGCCGCGATCTCGTGCTGCATGCGCGCCATACGCACCCTCTGCTTGTGCAGATACGCACGACGAGGCACAGCAAAACCGCGCCGGCATGCCTATATTGGGCGTCGTCAAGCGGCCAACGCCGCCAAAGCTTAGGGACTTCCGTGTTATATCTGGAACTTGCGATCGTGGCGGTCTTGATCGTCGTCAACGGTCTGTTGTCGATGTCGGAGCTTGCGATCGTCTCCTCCCGTCCGGCGCGGCTCGCGGCGCTGGTCGAACGCGGCGTCAGCGGTTCACGCCGCGCGCTGGCGCTGGCCTCCGATCCCGGAAAATTCCTCTCCACCGTGCAAATCGGCATCACGCTGATCGGCGTGCTGTCGGGCGCGTTTTCGGGTGCCACGCTCGGCCAGCGGCTCTCGCAATGGCTGTTCGAGCTCGGGCTGTCTGCAAACGTCGCCGATGCGGCCGGTGTCGGCATCGTCGTCGGCGTGATCACCTATGCCTCGCTGATCGTCGGCGAACTGGTGCCGAAGCAGATCGCACTGCGCGACCCGGAGTCGGTCGCCGTGCGGGTCGCCCCTGCGATGACCATGATGGCGCGGCTGTCGCTGCCGCTGGTGTGGCTGCTCGACCGTTCCGGCAAGTTCTTGCTGTGGGTGCTCGGTCATCGCGAGGACGCGCAGGACCGCGTCAGCGAGGACGAGATCAAGACGCTGGTGGTGGAGGCCGAGAACGCCGGCGTGCTCGAGCCCGGCGAAAAGGAGATGATCGCCGGCGTGATGCGGCTCGGCGATCTTCCGGTCGGCGCCGTGATGACGCCGCGCCACGAGGTCAGCTTCATCGACCTGTCAGATCCGACGCCTGAGATCCTGGCGGCGCTGCAGAAGAGCAATCACTCGCGCTGCGTGGTGTTCGACGGCAACCGCGATCATGCGCTCGGCATCGTGCAGGCCAAGGACGTGCTCGACGTCTACCTCGCCGGCCAGACGCCCGACATCCGCGCGCTGACGCGTAATGCGCCGATCGTTCCCGAGACCGTCGACGCCCGCGACGTGGTCGCGATCCTGCGCGACTCCGCGGTGCATATCGGCCTCGTGCACGATGAATACGGCACCTTCCAGGGCGTCGTGACCAGCGCCGACATTCTCGAGGCCATCGTCGGCGCCTTCCATACCGAGGAGGGCCCTGCCGAGCCCGCCTATGTCAGGCGCGACGACGGCTCCTATCTGATCTCGGGTTGGATGCCGGCGCTCGAGTTCAGCGAACTGCTTGGCATCGCGCTGCCCTCGCCGCGGCCCTACCAGACCGCAGCCGGCTTCCTGCTGCATGCGTTCGGCGCGATCCCCGATACCGGCGCGAAGACCACCGCGCAGGGCTGGGACTTCGAGATCGTCGACCTCGACGGCCGGCGCATCGACAAGGTTTTGGCGAGCAAGCCTGCGGCCTGACATTGCCAGCCGGCCGGCCTGTTGATAACGGGCAGGACAGCGAAACAGGCGGCCGCTGTGTGCTATCCGCATAACGGCCGCTGAAATCCCTCCGAGTAAACCCCACGGAATAGATCCCCATGCGCATTACCCTTGTCGGTTCCCGCCATTTCGGCGTGACGACCCTGAACATGCTGCGCGCGCACCACGTTACGCTGGTCAGGGTGGTCGTCCATGACGGCGAGGACCGGCTGGCGGCGGCGGCAAGAGCGGCCGGCATCGACGTCGTCGTCCAGGCCGATCCCAAGCTGGTGACCGCCGACGAGATCGCACCCGGCACCGACCTGATCGTGACCGCCCACAGCCATGCCCGCGTCAGCAGAGAGGCGCTTGCCGTGGCCAAGTTTGGCGGCATCGGCTACCACCCGTCACTGCTACCCCGCCATCGCGGCATCGCGGCGGTGGAATGGACCATCAAGGAAGGCGATCCGATCGCCGGCGGCAGCATCTATCACCTCGCCGACCGCATGGACGCCGGCGCCATCGCCGCGCAGGACTGGGTATTCGTCAAGAAGGGCGAGACCGCACGCGAATTGTGGGAGCGTGCGCTCGCGCCGCTCGGCCTGCGCCTGCTCGGCGAAGTCATCGACTACGGCAAGGTCAACGGCGCGTTGCCGGCCAAGCCGCAGGACGAGCAGTTTGCGACCAAGGCGCCCAATCTGAGCCCGGGCAAGCACTGATCCGAATTTCGGTATTAAATTACCGAAGCTCAACTGACAGGGATCGGATTCTTCGTTCCCTAGCCGGAACCGAATTCACCATGATGTGTTTGAGTTCACAGGAACATTTGGGGACTCCCGCGACGCAGCAAATTTTGAACACATTGTGACAGGATAAGCCGCGTCATCACACGAAATGACAGGGATTTGATTCATGCGTTCGATCCGCATTCGCGACCTGATTTTGGTCACCTCGGTCGCTTCGGCTGCCGCGCTCACCGCAGCTCCCGCCTCCGCCCAGCAGCCTTATGACGGCCTTTGGAACGTCACCGTGGTCACTAAGACCGGCAGCTGCGAGCCGTCGCAGAGCTCGACCGTGACCGTCGCTGAAGGAAAGATCTCGGCGCAGGGCGCGGCGATCTCCGGCACCGTCGGCAGCGGGGGCCTTGTGCGAGTCTCGATCAATGGTGCATATGCGAACGGACAACTCAGTGGCAACTCCGGATCGGGGAAGTGGAATGGGGCATCAGCTGGCGTACCGTGCAGCGGCCGATGGGAAGCGTCCCGTCAGTAAGATCACCAGCGTATCGCGTTTCTTCGCCATCGCGCGGCGGCCAGCATTTGCAGCCGCCGCGTTTTTCGTGACCGCACTCGCGAGCACCGCCGGCCATGCCCAGTCCGGCCCGTTCGCCGGCATGGCGGGCACCTGGTCGGGTGCCGGTTCGGTCATCCTCGACGACGGCTCCAGCGAGCGGATTCGCTGCCGTGCGACCTATCACGTCGGCGGGCCCAGGATGACCATGAACCTGACCTGCGCCAGCGACGCCTACAAGTTCAACCTGGCGGCCGACGTGCAGGCTGAAGGCAGCGCGGTCGCCGGCAACTGGAGCGAGGCGAGCCGCAATGTCAGCGGCGACCTGCGGGGTCGCGGCGGCGGCGGCAACTTCCAGGTCGTTGCCAGCGCCCCCGGCTTCAACGCCGACATCGCGATGCGTACCGCCGGCAACAAGCAGTCCGTCACGATCAGGGCCGACAGCCAGTTCCGCGGCGCCAACATCACGCTGACGAGGTAACCGGCCTTCAGACAACAACGCCCCCGAGACCCAAGTCTCGAGGGCGTTTTTCGTTGGCCATGCACTCGCTATGCCGTGCGTGGCTTGCCAAGATTCTCGGCGGTCTGCTGGATGGTGCGGGCGATCAACAGCGCCTGCTCCTTGGTGACCGCAAAGTCGTGCACGTCTTTGTCCGTCGTCATGGAGATCACCATGATATCCGGCTGTTGCTCCGGCCAGCCGGTCGCGAACCCCGTGAGGAGGTCAGGCGCCTTTCGCATGTTGCTCTTGTTCATCGCTGAAGGTCCTATGCTGCGGGAACGAACGCCGTGACCTCGATCTCGACCTTGGCGCGCTGATCGACCAGCCCGTCGATGTAGAGCAGCGTGGACGGCGGGAAATTGCGCCCGAGCGTCTCCTTCCAGGCCGCACCGATACCGGCGCCCGCCGCCTCGTATTCGCTACGGCTGGTCAGGTACCAGGTCAGGCGGACGATGTGCTCGGGACCGGCGCCGGCTTCGTTCAGGAGCTTGATGATGCGCTTCAGCGCGGTGCCGACCTGCGCGGCCATGTCGGGCGCATACTCGCCCTTCTCGTCGCCGCCGGTCTGCCCCGCCAGCACGATCCATTTTCCCGGGGCGTCGAACGCGACCCCGTGCGAGAAGCCGCGGGGTTTCGACCACTCGGCCGGTTGCAAGACACGCATGAACAGATCCTCCTGATGTGATTATTCCCGACCTGCTTAGCATCGATCGCACGTCCGGCGCATCACCGCGTCGGCAGAATTGCGCGTTGCAAATTCGTATCAGCTCGCTGATACCGGGCGTCCTTTCTCACCTTGTTCCCCGTCATGGATCGCACGCCCTCAAAGACCCGCGCAGCACTGTGGATGTCCGGCTGGCTCGCGCTGATGCTGATCGTGGCGGTGGCCGGCCGCGAGGCGACGCGCGAGGTCAACGTCTTCCAGCTGATGGCCGTGCGCGGCGTGCTCGGCTTCGTGATGCTGTATCCGCTGATCCACATCAATGGCGGGCTTGCGATCGTGAAGACCGCGCGCGTCCACGTCCACATCGCGCGCAACCTGATCCATTTCTGCGCTCAGCTCGGCTGGTTCTATGCGCTGACATTGATCCCGATCGGCCAGGTGGTCGCGATCGAGTTCACGATGCCGATCTGGACCGCGATCCTTGCGGCGAGCTTCCTCGGCGAACGGATGACATCCTGGAAGATCGTCGCGATCGTGCTGGGCGTGATCGGCGTGGTCGTGATCGTCCGGCCGGCCACCGGTGCGATCAATCCGGGCCAGCTGATCGCGCTCGCCGCAGCCGTCGGCTTCGGCATCTCGGTCGCCGTGGTCAAGTCGCTGACGCGGACCGAGCAGACGCTGACGATCATGTTCTGGATGCTGGTGGTGCAGTCGCTCGCCAGTATCGGGCCGGCGCTCTATGTCTGGACCTGGCCGCCGCTTTCGACCTGGGGCTGGCTCGCGGTGATCGCATTCTGCGGCACGTTCTCGCATTACTGCATGGCGCGCGCTTTGCTCCACGCCGACGCGACCGTCGTGATCCCGATGGATTTCGTCCGCGTCCCGCTCACCGCGATCGCCGGGTGGCTGATTTATGCCGAGCGGCTTGACGCCTACACAGTCCTCGGCGCGGCCATGATCCTGGCCGGCAATCTGCTGAACCTGAAACCCGGCGCAACAAGGCCGGCGCGCGCAAGATGAGCGCCGCCTGCAACGCTGCCGCTCCATCACAGCAAAAAGCCCGGGGACCATCCCGGGCTCCTTTGCCTGCGACGCGCGTTACTTGCCGGCGGCCTTGCGCAGCGCCGCATTGATGCGGTCCTGCCAGCCGGGACCGCCCTCCTGGAAATATGCCAGCACATCCTGATCGATCCGCAGCGTGACCTGCTCCCGGACGCCGGGGACGGCCACGGTCTTTGGCACCGCGTCAGCGACCTTGGTGGTGGCGCGTTTGAACGCCGCCTCGGCTTCGCTACGGGCATCGTTCAGGGTTCGCGGGCGCCTCGGCTGATCGGCCATATCTTGGATCCTGTGTCTCAGATTCCTTCAAACAACACTGTGGAGAGATAGCGCTCCGAGAATGACGGCACAATCGCCAGGATGGTCTTGCCCGCAGCTTCCGGCCGCTTGCCGATCTGCAAGGCGGCCGCGATGGCCGCGCCCGACGAAATACCGCCGGGAATTCCTTCGTTGCGCGCCAACGCGCGCGCGGTCTCGATCGCAGTTGCGCTGTTGACCTTGACGATCTCGTCGATCACGGAGCGGTCGAGGATGTCGGGAATGAAGCCAGCCCCGATACCCTGGATCTTGTGCGGCGTGTGCTGACCGCCCGACAGCACCGGGCTCTCCTCCGGCTCCACCGCGACGATCCGCAACGACGGCTTGCGCGGCTTCAGCACCTGCCCGACGCCGGTGATGGTGCCGCCGGTGCCGACGCCGGCGACGAAATAATCGATATTGCCGCCGGTGTCGTTCCAGATCTCCTCCGCCGTGGTGCGGCGATGAATTTCCGGATTGGCGAGGTTCTTGAACTGCTGCGGCATGACCGCGTTGGGTGTCGTGCGCACGAGTTCTTCGGCGGTCGCGATCGACCCCTTCATGCCCTGCGCCGCCGGGGTCAGCACGATCTCCGCGCCTAGGAAGGCCAGCATCCGCCGCCGCTCGATCGACATCGACTCCGGCATCACGAGCTTCAACCGATAGCCTCGCGATGCCGCGACATAGGCCAGCGCAATGCCGGTGTTGCCCGAGGTCGGCTCGATCAGCACGGTGTCGGCGTTGATGATGCCGGCCTTCTCCATCGCCACGATCATCGCCGCCCCGATGCGATCCTTCACGCTGGCCGCCGGGTTGAAGTATTCCAGCTTGGCGAGGATCGTCGCGTTGACGCCGTTCGCCTGCGGCAGTCGCTGCAGCCGCACGATCGGGGTCGAGCCGATCGCATCGACGATCGAGTCAAAGACGCGGCCGCGTCCGGGTTGCACTGCACTCGTTGTCGACGGCGCGTCCATCAGGCGGCTCCTGTTGCGGGATATGCAGGGAATATGCGGTCTTCTCTCATGTGGAGCAGCGCGTCATGACGCGCAAGTGAGAAACCGCTGCGACGCACATTCGTTGCATCTTCGCTGCATCGCAAAAATCAGAACCCGCACAAATAACGTAAAAGCTACGCATTTGTGTTGCGACAAGGTCAAACAAATGGGCTTATATACTTTCGTCAGGTGCAGCTCAGAACGCAAAGGGAGGCGCACAATGCCGGCACTTGCTGAAGTTCTGTCGACGGTCGCGTCCAGGCCCGATCCGCGCGGTAGCGATTTGCCGACCTGTCCGGTGTGTGCTGACTCAATGGTCGCGGCGGAAGCGTCCGCGTACCTGTTCGACAATCTGATCAGCTATCTCTGGACCTGCGACAATTGCGGTTACGGGTTCGTGACCAAGCACTCGGTGAAACCGATCCCGATCGTGTGCAACTGATCACATAAGCTCATCTCGGAGCGATGTCACCGCGCGCCCATCCGGCGCGCGTTTTCGTTCTGAAGTCCTCGAACGTGCCGTTGGCCACCGCTGCACGGATGCCCTGCATCAGCTCCTGGTAATAGGCGACGTTGATTTCGGACAGCAGCATTGCCCCAAGGGTTTCGCCTGCTCGTACCAGATGGTGCAGATAGGCGCGCGAATAGTCGCGTGCCGCCGGCCATGGACTCGCTTCATCGAGCGGACGCGGATCGTCGATGTGACGGGCGTTGCGCAAATTGATCTGCCCGAACCGGGTGAACGCCATGCCGTGGCGCCCGTTCCGTGTCGGCATCACACAATCGAACATGTCGACGCCGCGCGCGACCGCCTCAAGAATGTCGTCCGGCGTACCGACGCCCATCAGATAGCGCGGCCGATCGGCCGGCAGCGCCGGCGCGGTCTCCTCGATCATCGACAGCATCACCGCCTGCGGCTCGCCGACGGCCAGCCCGCCGATCGCGTAGCCGTGAAAGCCGATGTCCGTCAGGGAGCGCGCGCTGGCGTAACGGAGATCGGGGATATCGCCGCCCTGCACGATGCCGAACAGCATGTAGCCGTCGGGTGCGCTCTCGAAGGCGCGCTTGGAGCGTTCGGCCCAGCGCAGCGAGAGCTGCATCGCACGCTCGATGTCGGCGCGCTCGGCCGGCAGCCGCACGCATTCATCCATCTGCATCGCGATGTCCGAGCCGAGCAGCCGCTGCACCTCGATCGAGCGCTCCGGCGACAGTTCGACCTTGGCGCCGTCGATATGCGAGCGGAAGGTCACGGCCTTCTCGGTCACCTTGCGCAGCTCCGAGAGCGACATCACCTGGAAGCCGCCGGAATCCGTCAGCATCGGGCCGCCCCAGCCGGTGAAGCGCTGCAGGCCGCCAAGCCCTGCGATCCGCTCGGCGCCCGGCCGCAGCATCAGGTGATAGGTATTGCCGAGCACGATGTCGGCGCCGGCATCACGCACCTCGCGCCAATGCATGCCCTTCATCGCCCCCGCAGTGCCGACGGGCATGAATGCGGGCGTCCGGACGAGACCATGCGGCGTGGCCAGGCGTCCGGTGCGGGCGGCGCCGTCAGTTGCCAGCAACTCGAAATGATTGGGAAGATTCATGCGGCTGCTTATTGCGTGTCACTGAAGCCCGATCAACCCGTCCGATAACGGCTTCCGCGCGACTTCGTGAACGCGAACCGACCGACGGACGCTTGCCCTGCAACGGAACCTCCGTTAAACAAAACGAAACCGTATCGTTTTATGTCAACAATAGGGCGACGGACCTCCCCGCCGCGACTTCAATCCGCGCGAAACCAGACCGAGATGTTCCCCCTCTTCACAGCCCGGCCTGACGGCGCCCGCCATCGGACGGCAGTCGCCCATGCGATGGGCCAAGTGGCCCTGCTGTGCGGGCTCGCGTTCACCCTTGCGGCCTGCAGCTCGCTGCCGCGGACGCCCTACACGGCTGCCGACGCCGTCAATTCGCGGGTGCTCGATCTCGACGGCCTGCGCCGCTATGCCGACGAGCCGGCATCCAAGTTCAAGCTCGAGAAAGACACCCTCGCCCCGATCAAGACCTATCTCGCCCTCTCCGGCGGCGGCGCCGACGGCGCCTATGGCGTGGGTGTGCTCAACGGCTGGACCGCGGCCGGCAACCGGCCGAGCTTCTCGGTCGTCTCCGGTGTCAGTACCGGCGGGCTGATTGCACCGTTTGCGTTCCTCGGCTCGCGCTACGACGAGACGCTGAAGGAGGTCTACACGTCGGGCATCGCCGAAAGCCTGCTGCAGGACCCGAGCCTGATGCGGGTGCTGTTCGGCTCCGGCCTGTTCGGCAACAAGCGGCTGCGCCAGCTGGTGGCGCGCTACGTCGGCGAGGACATCCTGAGCGAGGTGGCGCGCGAGAACGCCAAGGGCCGAAAGCTCCTGATCGTCACCACCGATCTCGACACCCAGCGCACCGTGATCTGGGACATGGGACGGATCGCTGCCGTCGGCACGCCCGAGGCGCTGCAGCTGTTTCGCGACGTGATGGCCGCCTCGGCCAGCATCCCGCTGGTGTTTCCGCCGATCTTGATCGACGCCGAGGGCCAGGGCCGGCGCTTCCAGGAGATGCATGTCGACGGCGGCGTGACTGCGCCCGTGCTGACGCTGCCGGACGCATTGATGTTCCGCGAGCGTGCCTGGCCAGCCAATGGCCGCATGAACATCTACATCCTCGTCAACAAGAAGCTCGAGGGCAATTTCGAGCTGGTGTCGAATTCGACGATCGACGTCGCCTCGCGCAGCATTTCCGCGATCACGCAGGCGCAAACCCGCTCCGTCATTCTCTCGACCTATGATTTCGCCCGGCGCAACCGCCTCGGCTTCCATCTGTCCTATATCGAGCGCGACTACCCGGCCGCGGAAACCCAGGGCTTCGACACCGCCTATATGCGCGCGCTCTACCGGTACGGCTACGACAAGGCCGCAGCGGGGCAGGCCTGGACCGCGACGCCGCCCTGAGCGGCTCCCCGCCCCCCGGTACCGCCGAATGGACGAATCCGCACCGCGCGGGTTATAGACCGGACGAACCCGTCCGGCGCACAACGAGATGAATGGGCAAATGGGATTGACGGCTACCAAGGCCAAGGCGGCCAACAAGGCGGCCAAGCGCGGCGTGATCAAGTCACGCGGCGGCCGGCCGACCCGGGACGCTGCGATCGAGCGCGACCAGCGGCTGATCGAGGTCGCCACCCGCCTGTTCCTCGAGCGCGGCTTCGATGCGACGTCGATCGACGCGGTAGCCGAGGCTGCCCGCGTCAGCAAACCCACCGTGTACGGCCAGTATGGCGACAAGCGCGGCCTGTTCACGGCGGTGCTCCGGCGCGAAATTGCCCGCTGGCTCGCTCCGCTCGCCGCCGCCGCGGCCGAAGCGCAGGGCGACGGCACCTGCGATGGCTCGGCCGAGGAACGGCTGATCGAGCTCGGGCGCCAGCTATTGGTGCTGAATTGCAGCGCCGACTCCATCGCCTTCAGCCGCATCCTGACCGCGCAGGCGATCAATTTCCCCGAGGTCGCCAAGCTGGCCGTCGACGAGGGCTGGTCGAAGGCCGTCTCCACGACCGCTGATTTCTTCGACCATCTGGCCGACAAGGGCGTGCTCGATCTCGAGGACACCACGATCGCGGCCGAGACCTTCCTCAACATGGTGGTCGGCCACACCCACCGGATGGCGACATTCGGAATTCCGATCGACATGAAGGCGGCCGAGACGCGGATGGAGGTCTCGATCCGGCTGTTCCTGGCCGGCGCCGTCGGGCCGCGGGATCGGCTGCGCGACACCGCCAAGGGGGCGGCCAAAGCGCGCCGCCGTCCGGCCCGCTGACCTTTTTTAGGATCGTTCGATCGTCTTACACGTTGCCGTGATGAGCCTTGAACAAACGGAACGAAACCGTATTGTTTAGTTGCAAAGAGACGCGAAACCCAAGTTCAGCCCCCAACGGTTTTGCGTCACCTTGTAACTTCGATCGTCACGATGGAGCAGCCGCCATCGCTTCATCTGAACGTTCGGCGGCCGACCTCTGACTAACAAGGGTCGGCCGCATCTTTCTTTGCCTGGGCGGCGGTTCGACGCGACGGATGCGACATGACGATGGGACGATCACACGCACTGCGGCATTGGGCATTCGGAACGCGGCTGCTTGCGGCCGTGCTGCTGGCCCTGCCCCTGAGCCTTCCCTTGGCGTCGCCGGCTCATGCGGTCACGGGTTCGGCGGCCGCAGCTCTCACTCCGCCCGACAATGACAGCGCGTTCGACATGCACGCGGTGCGTCGCGAGCTCGACAGCTTCCAGGCCGCCCAGATCTCGCTGCGCAAGGCGATGGCGATTGCGGAGGCGCTGCACTCCGGCGCGATCACCGCCGACGTCAGCTTCGACGGTGCGACGGAGCCCGCGATCTACCGGGTCAAGACTATGCAGCGGGACCGCATCTGGCAGCATTCGATTGACGCCTCGACCGGCGAAGTGATCGGTGGCGAGGCGCCTTCGTCACTGGCATCCCTCGGTGCCGAAGACCGTGACAACCTCGCCGTGCTCAGGGCGCTCCGTCATCGCCTCGCCGATGCGGTGCGGGTTGCCGAACGCACCACCTCGGGCAAGGCGATCAGCGGCGGCCTGATGCGCGAGCGCGGCAAGCTCAATTTCGTCATCGTGGTGCTCGCCGGCAGCGATCTGAAAGAGGTCATCCTCGAACCGCCGGGCGCACGCAGGCGCTGAGAGCCGTATGGGCGCTGCCAGATTTTCGCCCAAAAGCCGTTGACGGACGCCGATCCGTCCCGCATAAGTCCGCACCATGATCACCGCGACCAAACGCACCACCAAAACCACCAAGCCCTCCGGGGCCTCGGGAGGCGTGCGCGCGTAGCCGGTCGTACCGCATCATCTCTACCCGAAGCCCCGCCTGATGAAGGTCCGGGGCTTTTTTGTTGCCTGCAGCACAACCGCATGATCCGGAAAAGTGGGAACCGGTTTTCCGATCAGATCATGCTCAACCGAGACTCGAATGGAGGACAAAGTGAGTAACGATCCCGTCGTCGCGATTGTCGGCGTCACCGGCGCAGTCGGCGCCGAATTCATCGCCACCATGGACAAGCGCGGCTTCCGCGTCGGCAAGCTGAAGGCGCTGGCGAGCGCCCGCTCGGCCGGCAAGACCGTCAGCTTCCGCGGCAAGCCGGTCGTGATCGAGGAACTGACCGAGCGCGCCTTCGAGGGCGTCGACATCGCACTGTTCTCGGCCGGCAGCGGCATCTCGAAGAAGTTCGCGCCCGTAGCGGTGAAGTCCGGTGCCGTCGTGGTCGACAACTCCTCGGCGTTCCGGATGGATCCGAACGTGCCGCTGGTGATCCCCGAGATCAACGCCAACCGCATCCGCGATCACAAGGGCATCATCGCCAACCCGAACTGCGCCGCCATCACCGCGCTGGTGCCGCTGTGGCCGATCCATCAGAAGAACCGCATCAAGCGCGTGATCATTTCGACCTACCAGGCCGCGAGCGGCGCGGGAGCAGCCGCGATGGAGGAACTGGTCGAATCGACCCGCGCCAATCTCAACGGACAGGTCTACACCCCGAAGGTGATGCCGCACCCCTACGCCTTCAATCTGTTCAACCACAACACGGCGGTCGATCCGGAGACCGGCTACAACGACGAAGAGACCAAGGTCATCAAGGAGACCCGCAAGATCTTCGAAGACGAGAAGATCGCGATCGGCGTCACCTGCGTGCGGGTGCCGGTGCTGCGCGCGCATTGCGAGGCGATCACCTTCGAATGCGAGAAGCCGATCACCGAGGACCAGGTCCGCGCCATCATGGCGCAGGCGCCGGGCGTCAAGATCGTCGACGATCGCGTCAAGAACTACTTCCCGATGCCGATCGACGCCTCCGGCCAGGACGACGTGCTGGTCGGCCGCATCCGCAAGGATCTCAGCGATCCCTCGGGGCACTCGATCTCGATGTTCGTCGCCGCCGATCAGCTGCTCAAGGGCGCCGCGCTGAACGCGGTGCAGATCGCGGAGCTGCTGCCCGAACGCGCGATGGCGTGAGGTAGCGGCACGAAGCTCTCTGACCCGTCATCCTGAGGTGCGAGCAGAGCGAGCCTCGAAGGATGCATCGGCCCCAATCGGGCCGTCGCCCTTCGAGGGCCGCTGAAGAAGCGGCCACCTCAGGGTGACGGTTATCGAATTGTGCTCGCTGAACTACCCGATTGCCCGAAACAGCAGGCACGCATCGCCATACGAATAGAACCGGTAGCCGTTCCTGATCGCGTGCGCGTACGCGCCTTGCATCGTCTCGAGGCCGGAGAAGGCCGAGACCAGCATGAACAGCGTCGAGCGCGGCAGATGGAAATTGGTCAGCAGGACATCGACCGTGCGGAAGCGGTAGCCGGGCGTGATGAAGATCGAGGTTTCCGCCGCGAACGGCTGGACCTCGCCGTCCGGTGTCGTTGCGCTTTCCAGCAGCCGCAGTGACGTGGTGCCGATCGCGACGATCCGGCCGCCGTTTGCG
Source organism: Bradyrhizobium sp. NAS96.2 (assembly GCF_001908235.1). Lineage (GTDB taxonomy): Bacteria > Pseudomonadota > Alphaproteobacteria > Rhizobiales > Xanthobacteraceae > Bradyrhizobium. The sequence goes on along the minus strand of NZ_LGHK01000070.1, from coordinate 20,518 downwards.
CGGGCGGCATTCAAGGCCGCGGCGGTCTCGGCGGTGATGCAGCCCCATTCGGCGTGCATCTTGTGTTCGGAGGTTTCGTCGACCTTCACCGGCAGGAACGTCCCTGCCCCGACATGCAGTGTCAGGCGATGCAGCGCGACGCCGCGGCCCTTCAGCGTGGCCTCCAGCGCCGGCGTGAAATGAAGTCCCGCCGTGGGCGCCGCGACCGCGCCTTCATTGGCGGCGAACATGGTCTGGTAGTCGCTGACGTCCTGGTCGTCGGGCGTGCGCTTGGAGGCGATGTAGGGCGGCAGCGGCGTGGCGCCGACATCGGCGATGGCCTGGTCGAGCACCGGGCCATGGAACGAGAATGACAGCGTCACCTCGCCCTCCTGCCCCTTGGCTTCGACTTCTGCATCGAGATTGCCGAGCAGGCAGACCTTGCCCTCATTGCCGAAGCGGATGGTGTCGCCGGGGCTAAGCTTCTTCGCCGGCTTGACCAGCGCCTGCCAGCGCGAGCCGTCGAGCCGCTTGATCAAGGTCGCCTCGATCTTCGGCTCGGTCTCGCGCCCGATGCGACGGCCCTTGAGCTGCGCTGCGATCACCTTGGTGTCGTTGACGACGATCTGGTCGCCGGGCTCGAGCCAATGCGGCAGATCGGCAATCGTCGCGTCGCGCAGCACGCCGTCCGGATGCACCACCAGCATCCGCGCGGAATCGCGTGGGCTCGCGGGCCGGAGCGCGATGCTCTCGGGCGGCAGTTCGAAATCGAAGAGATCGGTGCGCATGGCGCGATTGTTACTTCAACGTTGCCGTCACGGGATCACGCACAGCGTGATCCCGTGACGACGGTGTGTTCAACTCAGGCCGCGTCGGCGGCCATGCGCGCTTTGACGATCTTGTCCGGATCCTTCACCGGCTCGCCGCGTTTGATCTTGTCGACGTTCTCCATGCCCTCGGTGACCTTGCCCCACACCGTGTACTGGCCGTTGAGGAAGGAGGCGTCGTCGAAGCAGATGAAGAACTGGCTGTCGCCGGAATCCGGATTGGCGGCGCGGGCCATCGACGCGGTGCCGCGGACATGCGGCTCCTTGTTGAACTCGGCCTTCAGCTTCTTGCCGGAGCCGCCCATGCCGGTGCCCTGCGGGCAGCCGGTCTGCGCCATGAAGCCGTCGATCACGCGGTGGAACACGATGCCGTCGTAGAAGCCTTCGCGCACCAGCTCCTTGATCCGTGCGACGTGGCCGGGCGCGAGATCCGGACGCATCTCGATCGTGACCGGGCCCTGGGTGGTTTCGAGGATCAGAGTATTTTCGGTAGCAGCCATGCTCGCTTCTCCTGGCTTCGGGGTGGATATTTCTTATTCCTGAACGGGATTGCGAATGGGCGGCCAGCCACTGCGCCGCCCAGGCTTTCGGTAAATGGCATCGGCGTGCAGCGTTGCAACGCCTCCATCACCGCGACCCGGTATGCAATCCGGTCGTTGTCGGTCGCTTCCTGCGATTCATAGCTGATCCTGGGATGCCCGAGGATCGCGCCCTCACGGTTGAAGCTGACAATGACGGTAATGTCGATCGGGCCTGCCTTGTCCGGCGGCGGCGGCCGCCAGCAACGGTGGATGGCAAGAACAACGTCCCTGATCGTGTTGAGTTGCTCCGGCTCGGCAGCTGCCGGTCCGGACAGCGCGAGCCACACCGCCAGCGGCGCGGCGGACCAGGCAAATGGTTTGCTGCGCGCCGCCATCGCGGATCACTTGATGTCGGATGCGACCTGCACCTTCACCATCTTGTCGGGATCGGTGACGGCGCCGCCGGGCGAGCCCGCGGAGGCCTTCTTCAGCTTGTCGACCACGTCCATGCCCGACACCACTTCGCCGACCACGGTGTATTGCCCGTTCAGGCTGGAGCCATCGGCGAACATGATGAAGAACTGCGAATTGGCGCTGTCGACGCTGTCGCCGCGCCGGGCCATGCCGACGATGCCGCGCTTGAACGGCACCTGCGAGAATTCCTGCTTCAGGTTCGGATATTTCGAGCCGCCGGTGCCGTTGAAGTTCTGGCCGTCGCCGGTCTGCGCCATGAAGCCGTCCATCACGCGATGGAACGGCACGTTGTTGTAGAAGCCCTCGCGCGCCAGCTGCTTGATGCGCTCGGCGTGGTTCGGCGCGATGTCGGTGCGCAGCTTGATGACGATGCGGCCCTTGGTGGTGTCGATCACGATCGCATTGGCCTTGTCGAGATTGGCGGGCAGCGGCTGCGCGACCGCAGGCACGACGCAGAGCAGCGCGGCAACGAATGCAAGAATGCGGATCATGGAAACTCCGGATCTCTGTAACGTTCGGGGTGTGGCAGGCCGCCGGGATCAGCCGGCGAACTTGGCCTTCAGGCTAGCGGCGACTGATGACGGCACGAATGCAGAGAAGTCGCCGCCCATCTGGGCGATTTGGCGCACCAGTGTGGCGGTGATCGGGCGGACCGTGACCGATGCCGGAACGAACACGGTATGCACCTCGGGCGCCATGGCCTCGTTCATGCCGGCCAGCTGCATCTCGTAGTCGAGATCGGTGCCGTCGCGCAGGCCGCGAATCATCAGCGTCGCCTTCGCCGCGCGCGCCGCCGCGACCGTGAGGTTGTCATAGGTCGCGCTTTCGAAGGCGCAGCCCGCCTTCTGGGCGATGGGTCCGAATACCTCATGGACCATGGCCAGCCGTTCCTCGGTGGAGAACAGCGGCTTCTTGCCGGGATGAACGCCGATGGCGACGATCAGGCGGTCGCAGAGGAAGACGGCCTGTCTCACCACGTCCAGATGGCCGTTGGTGACGGGATCGAAGGAGCCGGGATAGATCGCGATACGGGACATGGTCCCTCCTAACCCGCCCGGCTCGCCCCGGCAAGCCGCCCGGGTTCCGGCCACGGCGTGAAATAAATTTCCACTGGCCCACTGAACGAGTCCTGGGATGCCAGCGTCTACGAGGGTGAATGTTTCGTCGGCCGCTGGCGGACGAAACAAAGCCGGCCCGCGATGAAACCATTTTCAATCCCGGCGAAGACGCCAAGAAACGTGCGGCCGGTAGACATTGGACAACGAAACGACGGGCCCGGGGGGCTCGTTCATATGGGGACCGTCATGATCAAGGCACTTTCCGCTATCACCGTTGCCGCGTTCATTGCCGCCGCGCTCACCGTTCTGCCGGGCTTTGCGCCGCAGGTCGAAGCCTCCACCCCGCAGCCGCTGGCCAAGGCGGACCGTCTCGACATCCACCCGGTCGGCAAGGACTGTTCGCAGCAGGCCTGGCCGAATTTCGAAGCGTCCTGCCTGCGCAGCGCCGGCAACAAGACGGTGGTCCGCGAGGCCCGTCTCGTCACGGCCGACCGCACCCCGTAGAAGAAATTTCCAGGCGAGACGGATACCGGTTCGCGCGGAGACCGCGCGCAGCAGCAAATCGTTCAGCCTTGCGTAAGGTCAGGCTGTCACGCAAATCCCATGGTAATTTGCGACGACCCGTCGCAGACTATCGTCTAACGCGCCCGACCGGATGATCCGGCGGGCGCAAGCCATCGGGGGATTGCCGTGACCAGTACGCCCGCCATCGTTTCTTCTGGCCATCCTCCAAGCAGTCCGATCCCGGTTGCCGTCACACTGGGTGCCCTGGGTGTCGTTTATGGCGACATCGGCACCAGCCCGCTCTACGCTCTCAAGGAAGCCGCCAAGGCCGCCGCCCATGGCGGTCCACTCACCCACAGCGCAGTGCTCGGCGTGGTCTCGCTGATCCTGTGGGCGCTGATCCTCATCATTTCCGTCAAATACGCCATGCTGATCCTGCGCGCGGACAACCGCGGCGAAGGCGGCATCGTCGCATTGCTGGCGCTGCTGTCGGCGCGCAACGCGGCGCCGGGCACCTGGCGCTCCCATCTTCTGGTCGTCGGCCTCATCGGCGCCGCCCTGCTCTATGGCGACGGTGCGATCACGCCGGCAATCTCGGTGCTGTCGGCGATCGAAGGCCTGAAGGTCGACGCGCCTTCGCTGACGCCGGCGGTGGTGCCGCTCACCGTCGTGATTCTGATCGGCTTGTTCTTCATGCAGAAGCAGGGCACGGGCTTCATCGGCAAGATCTTCGGCCCGGTGATGCTGTTCTGGTTCGCCGTGCTCGCGGCCCTCGGCATTCATGGTATCGTCAAGGCGCCCGGCGTGCTGGTCGCGCTGAGCCCGTTCTATGCGTTCGATTTCCTGATCCACCAGGATTTTCACGTCAGCTTTGCGATCCTCGGCGCCGCATTCCTCGCGGTCACCGGCGGTGAGGCGATGTATGCCGACATGGGGCATTTCGGCCGCTTTCCGATCCGGCTCGCCTGGTTCGCAGTCTGCCTGCCCGCGCTGGTGCTGAATTATTTCGGCCAGGCCGGCGAACTGATCAACGATCCGAACTCGATCGACAACCCGTTCTTCCAGCTCGCCCCCGACTGGGCGCATTACCCGATGGTATTGCTCGCGACCGTCGCCACCGTGATCGCATCGCAGGCGATCATCTCCGGTGTGTTCTCGCTGACCCAGCAGTCGATCCAGCTCGGCTTCCTGCCGCGCATGCACATCCAGCACACCACGAGCGATGCGATCGGCCAGATCTACGTGCCGCTGGTGAACTGGCTGCTTGCAGCGGGAACGCTCGGCGCGGTGCTCGCCTTCGGCACCTCGGACGCACTCGCCGGCGCCTACGGCATTGCGGTGTCGCTTTTGATGGCGATCACCACGCTGCTCGCGGCGCTGGTCGCGATCCAGTGGGGCTATTCGCCGATCCTCGTGATCGCGGTGAACGGCTTCTTCTTCATCATCGACGCGATCTTCTTTGCAGCAAATACCGAGAAACTGTTTGAAGGCGGCTGGTTCCCGCTGCTGCTCGCCGCTGCGGTGGCGTTCCTGATGATGACCTGGCGCGGCGGCGTGAAGCTGGTCGAGAAGGCGCGCGCCAAGCTGCGCCAGCCTGAAGAGGATCTGATCGAGACCGCGGTCAACAAATGCAGCGCTCGCCTGCCCGGCACCGCCGTGTTCCTGGCCTCGGCGCCCAATGGGGTGCCGCTCGCGCTGACGCAATTCGTCAAGCACAACCACGTGCTGCACGAGCGCGTGCTGCTGGTCACCGTGCAGATCGAGGAGCGGCCGAGGATTCCCGACGAGGAACGCGCCGACGTGCACGAGATCAGCCCGGGCATCACAAGGATACTCCTGCACTACGGCTTCATGCAGTACCCGACGATCTATGAGGGGCTGCAGCTCGCCTGCCGGCAGGGCAAGCTGCCCGGCATCGACCTCTCCGACGTGACCTATTACATCGGCCGCGAGACCATCATCCCGCGCGAGGACGTTCCGGGCATGTGGGTGTGGCGGGAATCGCTGTTCGCCTTCCTGCAACGCAACGCCGAACGATCGGCAGCCTTCTTCGGCGTGCCGACCGGCCAGGTCGTGGAGTTCGGCACGGAGATCGAGATTTAGGACTGGACATGCATGAGCAGCTCATTTGAGCCGGCGGCGCATCCGCCGGTTTCTGGCGCCTGGTCGTGAGACTCGGTCTCGCCGCGATGCTGTTGTGGCTAGCCTTCACGTCGTTTTTCCTAACGTTGACAATCTAAGGGCCACGTAACCCAGAAGGAGCGCGCTCAACCTGGGCCACAAATGGCTTTACGCGCGCGTCCCACGATCCGCCACTTCAGCTCAAACGCTGGAGCTCTGGTGCTATTTGGCCTGACTCTTTTCGCAGGCGTCGATCGTCTTGGCTTCACACAGACATGGAGCCAACAGATGAGCCTCGAGAAAAAAAGTCGCCGTCGTCACCGGTGGGAGCCGCGGTCTCGGCCTTGGCCTGGTTGAAGCGCTTGTTGCCGAGGGAGCGAAAGTCACGGTCGTTGCACGCGGAACGGGCTCGCTCAAGGCCGTCCGCGACCGGCTCGGCGTAGCGACGATCCCCGCTGACGTGACCGATCGCGCCGCCGCCAATCGCATCCTCTCCGACATCAAGCCGGATATTCTGGCGCTCAACGCGGGCGTCACGCCGCGGATGGGCCGACTGGACCAATTGAGCTGGGAGGACTTTTCCGCCGCCTGGGAAACCGACGTCAAAGCGGGCCTGTTCTGGCTTCAGGCAGCCCTCAATCTCCCCTTGAAGCCGGGCAGCACGGTTCTCGTGGGGTCGAGCGGCGCCGCTGTGACCGGGTCGCAAATGTCGGGCGGTTACGGGGGCTCGAAGCGAATGCTATGGTTCATGGCCAAGTATGCCAATGGTGTTTCGCAGGAGTTGAATCTCGGTATCCGTTTTCAGGCCATCGTGCCGCGGCAGATGATCCTGGGGACCGGGATCGGAGATGCCGCGGCCGGTGCCTATGCGGGATCGATGCGGATTACGCCCGAACAGTTTGTCGCGCGCTTCGGCGCACCCATGCCTCCCCGGAAATTCGGCGATCTGGTGATCTCGATCTTGAAGGACCCGCAATACGCCGACGGCATCGTGTTCGGACTCAACGGCGATGCCGGCGTGACCGTCATGGAGGGAGCGGCAGCTTGACCGGCGGCGAAGACCATTCGAGCACCAATCGGTGGGCCGCGCTTCTCGCACTCGCTGAGGAATTGCGGCCCGAGCTTCACCGCTATTGTTCGCGTCTGGTGGGCTCGGTGATCGAGGGCGAGGACGTCGTGCAGGACACCTTCGCCAAGGCCTTCGTCGCCCTGGAAGCAATGACCGAATTGCCGCAACTTCGCGCGTGGCTGTTCCGTATCGCTCATAACCGTGCCCTAGATGTCTTGCGCAGCAAAGCCATCCGCGCGGCCGAACCGATCGAGGCGGCGTACGATGTTATCGACGGAGCAAGCCCTGATCCTGTGGAGCAGTTGATGCATCAGGAAGCGCTGCGGACAGCGGTATCGCGCTTTGCGGAGCTGCCAATTCTGCAACGCAGCGTGATCATCCTGAAGGATGTCCTCGATGAGCCGCTCGCCGACATCGCCGCACTGCTTGATCTCAGCGTCGATGCCGTGAAAGCGCATCTTGCGCGGGGGCGTGCGCGTCTTCGCGAGATCAACGCGGCCGCATCCCGGCCGCCGGACGTCAGATCGCCCTCCGCAGCGGTCATGCGGTATGTCACCCTGTTTAACCAGAGAGATTGGGACGGGTTGCGCGCGATGCTGGCGGATGACGTGAAACTCAATCAATCGGCTCACGCCGTCCGGACAGGACGGACGAACGTCGGGATGTTCTTCAGCATCTACGCGAAACATGACCGGGTACGGCTGGCGCCCGCCTGGCTGGAAGGCCGGGAAGTCATCGCGGTGTTCGAGGGCGATATGGAAGCCAGGCCGAGCTACTTCATGTGGCTCGAGTGGCGCGGCGACGAAATTACGTTCATCCGCGACTACCGGTACGTCCGCTATATCATGGCGGACGCCGAGCTCATCTTCTCAACGAGCGATGGAACGTAAGCGCAGAGCACGGCGCGCCGCAGCCGACTAGAAAGGCGGCATAAGCCTTTTCGTAGCCCGGATGCAGCGAAGCGTAATCCGGGATGGAAGTGCCGGATCGAGAGCCCCCGGATTTCGCTACGCTTCATCCGGGCTACGGGACTACGGCGGCGCTAGCCGCCGTTGCCGTTCTCGCCGTTTTCCTCTTCCGGAATGTGCTCGACCGAGACCACGTGCTCGTCCTCGGCGGTGTCGAACACGATCACGCCCTGGGTCGAGCGGCCGGCGACGCGGATGTCGGCGACCGGGCAGCGGATCAGCTGACCCTTGTCGGTGACCAGCATGATCTGGTCGGCGTCCTCGACCGGGAACGACGCCACCAAATTGCCGTTGCGGTTGTTGACGCTCATCGCGACGATGCCCTTACCGCCGCGGCCGGTGGTGCGGTACTCGTAGGACGAGGTCCGCTTGCCGAAGCCGTTGACGGAGACGGTCAGCACCACCTGCTCGGCCGCCGACAGCTCGGCATAGCGCTCCTGCGACAGCTGGATCGAGTCGCTTGCCGTCTCCTCGCCCTCGGTCTCGACCGGCTCCTCGGTAGCGGCTTCGCCAGCCACCGCGCGGCGCATCTTCAGGTAGGCCGACCGCTCGTCCGAGGTGGTGTCGACATGGCGCAGGATCGCCAGCGAGATCAGCCTGTCGGCCTCGGCCAGCGCGATGCCGCGCACGCCCATCGAGGTGCGGCCGGTGAAGACGCGCACATCGGGGACCGGGAAGCGGATGCACTGGCCGCCGGCGGCGGTCAGCAGCACGTCGTCGCGCTCGGTGCAGATCTGCACGTCGACGATCGCCTCGCCCTCCCCGAGCTTCATCGCGATGATGCCGGAGCGGCGGACGTCGACGAAGTCGGACAGCTTGTTGCGGCGAACGGTGCCGCTGGTGGTCGCGAACATCACGTCGAGATTGCCCCAGGAGGACTCATCCTCCGGCAGCGGCATGATCGTGGTGATGCGCTCGCCCTGCTCCAGCGGCAGGATGTTGATCAGCGCCTTGCCGCGCGCGTTGGGAGCGGCCATCGGCAGCCGCCAGACCTTCTCCTTGTAGACCTGGCCGCGCGACGAGAAGAACAGCACCGGCGTGTGCGTGGAGGCCACGAACAGCCGCGAGACGAAATCCTCGTCGCGGGTCTGCATGCCGGCGCGGCCCTTGCCGCCGCGGCGTTGCGCCCGGTAGGTCGACAGCGGCACGCGCTTGACGTAGCCGGCATGCGAGACGGTGACGACCATGTCCTCGCGCTGGATCAGGTCCTCGTCCTCGACCTCGCCTTCCTGCTCGATGATCTGGGTCTTGCGCGGCGTCGCGAACTGCTGCTTCACCTCGGCGAGCTCAGTCTTGACGATGCCCTGTACCCGCGCGCGCGAGCGCAGGATGTCGAGATAGTCGGCGATCTCGGCGGCAAGCTTGTCGAGCTCGTCGGAAATCTCGTCCCGCCCGAGCGCAGTCAAGCGTTGCAGCCGCAGGTCGAGGATGGCCCTCGCCTGCTCCATCGACAGCCGAAGCGTGCCGTCATCGTTGATGCGATGCCGGGGATCGTCGATCAGCGTGATCATCGCCTCGACGTCCCGCGCCGGCCAGTCGCGCGACATCAGGGTGTCGCGCGCGGTGTTCGGATCGGGCGAGGTCCGGATCACCCGGATCATCTCGTCGATATTGGCAACCGCGATGGCAAGGCCGACCAGGATGTGGGCGCGATCACGGGCCTTGCCGAGCAGGAACTTGGTCCGGCGGGTCACCACCTGCTCGCGGAACGCGACGAAGATGGTGAGCAGATCCTTCAGGGTCATCGTCTGCGGACGGCCGGAATCCAGCGCAAGGATGTTGGCCGGGAAGTTCGTCTGCAGCGGCGTGAACCGGTAGAGCTGATTCAGCACCACATCGGGCACCGCCTCGCGCTTCAGCTCGATCACGACGCGATAACCGTCGCGGTCGGACTCGTCGCGGAGGTCGCCGATGCCCTCGATCTTCTTCTCCTTCACGAGATCGGCGATGCGCTCGACCATCGTGGCCTTGTTCACCTGGTAGGGAATCTCGGTGATGATGATCGCTTCGCGGTCCTTGCGGATGGTGTCGATCGTCACCTTGCCACGCATCACGATCGAGCCGCGGCCGAGATGATAGGCCGAGCGGATGCCCTGGCGGCCGAGGATGATGCCGCCGGTCGGGAAATCCGGGCCCGGAATGATGTCGATCAGTTCGTCGATCGTGAGCGCCGGGTTGTCGATCAGCGCCACGCAGGCGTCGACCACCTCGCCGAGATTATGCGGCGGGATGTTGGTCGCCATGCCGACGGCGATGCCGCCGGCGCCATTGACCAGCAGGTTCGGGAACCGGGCCGGCAGGACCGACGGCTCCTGCTCGGAATTGTCGTAGTTCGGCTGGAAATCGACAGTTTCCATGTCGATGTCGGCGAGAACGGCGAGCGCCGCCTTGGTCAGGCGCGCTTCGGTATATCGGTAGGCCGCCGGCGGATCGCCGTCGATCGAGCCGAAATTGCCCTGGCCGTCGATCAGCGGCACGCGCAGCGAGAAATCCTGCGCCATGCGGACCATCGCGTCGTAAATCGACTGGTCGCCATGCGGATGGTATTTACCGATCACGTCACCGACGACGCGCGCGGATTTCACGTATTTCTTGTCCGGCGTATGCCCCTGCTCATGCATCGAATACAGGATGCGCCGGTGCACCGGCTTGAGCCCGTCGCGCGCATCGGGCAGCGCACGCGACACGATCACGCTCATCGCGTAATCGAGGTAGGACTTCTTCATCTCGTCGAGAATGGAAACGGGACGAATATCTGAGGGCGCCGGCGGCTCGCCGGGCTTGTCATCTTCGTTATCGGACAAAGGGGAAATCCGGTCAGTTTTACTGGGGAATCATATAGCCCATCGGGGGCCTGATAACCACCCCTGAGCGGCTCCGGCAAGCCGTTTTTCCCTTCGTTTTTTCATACACTTACCAGCCGCATTGCGGGCTTGCCGCGAGCCTGCTTTGCATCGCGATCACAAGCCGGCCGGGACCCGATGGAACCGGCCCCGCGACGCCCTCAATCGCCCAATCAGTGGCCGAAAATCACGGCATGCATGATCCGCCCGGGCATGAAGGTGAACAGCCCGGCAATGACCAGCGCGCCGAAGAAAATGCCGATCATCGTGAACTTGTGGCTGCGGACATTGTGGCTCCGCGCAGCCATCACGCCGAGCACCAGCATGACCAGCGAGAAGATCGACAGCAGGTGGATCGGGCTCCACGGGCCGACCAGGCGGATCTGATGGACCCAGAACGAGCTCCCGGCGACCACCAGCATCAGGATCACCCAGATCCAGCCCAGCGTCCGGTGCGGCAGCGTGCCCTTCGGTGCGGCGAGCTGGATGGAGCCGAGCACGAAGGCGGCCATCGCGGCGAAGGCATGGAGCGGGATCGCAGGCGCAGCGTCGAGCAATGGCGCGAGGCTCATGGTGGCGGCCCTTGAATTGAACTGGCGGCCAGACATCGCCCGCCGCAGGCCGATGTAAATATCATTCACATCAGCCTGTGTCAAAGTCAGGGGAACTCGCCCTCGCCGTCTCCAGAGATCCGTGATCCAGCAAGCGACTATAGAGTTATCCTCATAATTCACACGAGGAACTTGCCATCACGCATCGCAACGCCGCTCCGGGAAATGATCTTCACGGAGCGGCGGCATGAGCGCCCGCAAGTGGCGTTCGATCAGAACGGGATATCGTCGTCCATGTCGCTGTTGCGGCTGCCGCCGCCGGCGGCGACCGCGCGCCGCGGCGCCGAGCTGACCGGACCGGACGAGCCGAAATCGCTGCCGCCGTCATCGGAGAAGCTGCCGCCTCCGCCGCCACGCCCGTCGAGCATCGTCAGGTTGGAGTTGAAGCCCTGCAGCACGACCTCGGTCGAGTACTTCTCGACGCCGGACTGGTCGGTCCATTTGCGGGTCTGCAGCTGACCCTCGATGTACACCTTGGCGCCCTTCTTCAGATACTGCTCGGCGACCTTGCAGAGGCCCTCGTTGAAGATCACGACGCGGTGCCACTCGGTCTTTTCCTTGCGCTCGCCGGTGCCCTTGTCGCGCCAGGTCTCCGAGGTAGCGATCGAAAGGTTTGCGATCGGACGGCCGTCCTGCGTCCGCCGGATTTCCGGATCCTTGCCGAGGTTTCCAACCAAGATCACCTTGTTCACGCTTCCTGCCATCGCATCATCTCCACTCAAAAACCGGGCGTCCGGACATCGGCCGCCGCTCTCAACCTTCGCCACTTACTTTGCAGGCGTCGTGGATGACCCTATACGCCGGCGCCGGCTCGCCGCCTTTGCCCTCGCGCGGTTATCCACGATATTCGAGATATAGCACCGCAGCCGACCATGTTCCAGTTTTGTTCGCCACAACCAGCCGTAGAGCCGGCGAGTGACGATGGAACGGCAGCCGATTTCGATCCCGGCCGCCTGTCGGCCTGATCGACTTTGGAAAACACAAGACAAATCAATCACTTGCCTCGGCCCCACTTCTTCCGCAAGTGTGGCTTTTGGGAGACGGCGTTTCAGGTTGAATCAGCGTATAGCTACCACCCATGACGCGGGCGCTCGCGTCTGAGATCGCGCTTCGGGACAATATTGGAAGCCGATCGGGGAGCTGGGAGATTGATGATGAAGAAGTTTTTGCTCGGTACGGTTGCCCTGATTGCGTTCGCCGCGCCTGCTGCGGCCGCCGACCTCGCGGCGCGGCCCTACACCAAGGCACCGCCGATGATTGCCGCCGTCTATGACTGGAGCGGCTTCTACATCGGCGCCAACGGCGGCTGGGGCTCGAGCCACAATTGCTGGGACCAGGTCCCGGGTGGCGTGTTCATCGGATCGGATGGTTGCCATGACGCAACCGGCGGCGTCGCCGGCGGCCAGATCGGCTATCGCTGGCAGGCCGGCGCCTGGGTGTTCGGCCTCGAAGCGCAGGGCGACTGGGCTGACCTGAAGGGCAGCAACAACAGCGCGCTGTTCCCGGGCCTCTTCACCAACCAGAGCAAGATCGACGCGTTCGGGCTGTTCACCGGCCAGGTCGGCTACGCCGTCAACAACGTGCTGCTCTACGCCAAGGGCGGTGCGGCGCTCACCGACAACCGCTTCAACACCTACTTCACGCCGACCGGCGTGCTCGCCGGCAGCGCCAGCGACACCCGCTGGGGCGGCACCATCGGCGCCGGCATCGAAGTCGGCTTCGCGCCGAACTGGACCGCTGGTGTCGAATACGACCACCTGTTCATGCAGGACAAGACCTACAACCTCACCACCCCCACCGGCGCGCTGTTCAGCAGCATCCGCGATCGCCAGGACGTCGACATCGTCACCGTCCGCGTGAACTACAAGTGGGGTGGCCCGGTGGTTGCGCGGTACTGATCGCGCGATCCGGGTTTGATCCAGACGAAAGGCCGGCTTCGCGCCGGCCTTTTTGTTTGCGCGCTCGGCCAGCGACACACGCTAGGGCTGGACCGCCGACGCCGGCGTCGAATACATGTTCGCCGCCAACTGGTCGGCGAAGCTCGAATACAACTACATCGATCTCGGCCGGGTCGCGCCGATCCGGTACACGCCGGCATTGAACGATCGCTCGGAGTGGAAGGACACGTTCCACACCGTCAAGCTCGACATCAATTACCACTTCAACGCAGCGAGCCCGGTGGTGTCAGCGAAATACTGAGCCTGCCGCTGATCACGCGTTGCTGCGTTTACATCAAGAACCGACTTCGCGCCGGCTTTCTTCGTTGCGCGCGAGCGCGCGCTTCAGCGGGCCGTTTTCGGTGCATTGTGGTTTCGCGGATACACAACTTCCAAGATTTCTATGTAGAAGCACGCGAGCGTCACACGACACTGCTGTGACGTTCCCTTCAGCGTTTGAAGGGACAACAAGAAAATGGGACTGGGACTTTGAAAATCAGGAATGTTCTGCTGGCCTCGGCCGGCATGTTTGCCCTCAGCGCAATTGCACCGGCAATGGCCGCCGATCTCGCCGGACGCGGCCCCTACGTCAAGGCTCCGCCGCCGGCCGCGATCTACAACTGGACCGGCTTCTACATCGGCGGCTTCGGCGGCTACGCCAGCGAGGATTCCGGCAATCCGAAGATGGAAGGCGGCTTCGCCGGCGGCACCGTCGGCTACAACTGGCAGGCCGGCAACATCGTGTACGGCATCGAGGCCGACGGCGGCTGGGCTGACGTCAACGCCTCCGCCACCGCGTTCGGCATCACCGCGACGAGCAAGATCGACGCGCTCGGCACCGCGCGCGGCCGCATCGGCTTCGCGGTCGACAAGGTGCTGTTCTACGGCACCGGCGGCTACGCCTGGGTCGATAACAAGCTGACCCTCAGCGCGGGCGGCGTGAGCGCATCGCAGAGCAACTTCCACTCGGGCTGGACCGTCGGCGCCGGCATCGAAGCGTTCATCGCGCCGCAGTGGTCGATCAAGGGCGAATACCTGTATCGCAGCCTCGGCGGCGAGACCTATTTCGGCGTTCCGTCGGCCGACATCAACCTGCACAGCGTCCAGTTCGGCGTGAACTATCACTTCGGCGGCCCGATCGTCGCCAAATACTGAGCCAAACTGCGAGCAGATCGCATGGAAAGGCCGGCCTCGCGCCGGCCTTTTTGCGTTTCGGAACCGGGCCCTGCTGACGGCTGCTGCCATCAGGCAAACTATCCGTTGATGGACGCCATTCAGTACTGGAAATTGTCGGCCGTTCTTCCTACGTTCCAGTCCTCACACCCCATCGGCGCAAGCTCCCGGCATCACCGGCGATGCGCGCCCAAAAGGCGCCCAAGCATGCGCCCGGAATTGTCGCAATGGATGAAGTGCTCAAGGCGAAGCGCCAACAGAACGCCGGCTCCTCATCGCGCGCCATCACGATCCGTGGCGCGCGCGAACACAATCTGAAGAACATCGACGTCGAGATTCCGCGGGACAAGCTCGTGGTGTTCACCGGCCTGTCCGGCTCCGGCAAGTCCTCGCTCGCGTTCGACACTATCTATGCCGAGGGCCAGCGCCGCTATGTCGAGTCGCTGTCGGCCTATGCGCGGCAATTTTTGGAGATGATGCAGAAGCCGGACGTCGACCAGATCGACGGCCTGTCGCCGGCGATCTCGATCGAGCAGAAGACCACCTCCAAGAACCCGCGCTCCACGGTCGGCACCGTCACCGAGATCTACGACTACATGCGCCTGTTGTGGGCGCGCGTCGGCGTGCCCTATTCGCCCGCCACGGGCCTGCCGATCGAGAGCCAGATCGTCTCGCAGATGGTCGACCGCGTGCTGGCGCTGCCGGAAGGCACCCGCCTCTATCTGCTGGCGCCGGTCGTGCGTGGCCGCAAGGGCGAGTACAAGAAGGAGCTCGCCGAATACCTCAAGAAGGGCTTTCAGCGCGTCAAGATCGACGGCACCTTCTATGAGCTGTCGGAGGCGCCGGCGCTCGACAAGAAATTCCCGCACGACATCGACGTCGTGGTCGACCGCATCGTGGTGCGTCCCGACCTCGCCCAGCGTCTTGCCGAAAGTTTTGAGACCGCGCTGAAGCTCGCCGAGGGTCTTGCGGTGATCGAGTATGCGGACGCGCCCGCCGCGGCCGCGCAGGACGAGAAGAAAGAGGACAAGAAGAAAACGGCAAAAATCCACGACAAGAGCGGGCCCGAGCGCATCCTGTTCTCGGAGAAGTTCGCCTGCCCGGTGTCCGGCTTCACGATCCCCGAGATCGAACCGCGCCTGTTCTCGTTCAACAATCCCTATGGCGCGTGTCCGGCCTGCGGTGGTCTCGGCGTCGAGCAGCATATCGACGAGGACCTGGTCATCCCCGACAAGGAGCTGACCCTGCGCAAGGGCGCGATCGCGCCTTGGGCGAAGTCGTCCTCGCCCTATTACATCCAGACCCTGACCGCGCTCGGCAAGCACTACAAGTTCACGCTCGACACCAAGTGGAAGGACCTCACCAAGAAGGTGCAGGCCGCGCTGCTGCACGGCTCCGGCGACGACGAGATCAAGTTCTCCTATGAGGACGGCGTCCGCTCCTACGACACCAAGAAGCCGTTCGAGGGCGTCATCACCAACATCAACCGCCGCTACCGCGAGACCGAGAGCGAATGGGCGCGCGAGGAGCTCGGCAAGTATTTCTCCGACGTGCCCT
Organism: Bradyrhizobium sp. NAS96.2; assembly: GCF_001908235.1. Lineage (GTDB taxonomy): Bacteria > Pseudomonadota > Alphaproteobacteria > Rhizobiales > Xanthobacteraceae > Bradyrhizobium. The sequence goes on along the minus strand of NZ_LGHK01000070.1, from coordinate 4,876 downwards.
GCGCCGGCTGCCACGGCCACCGGCTGAAGCCCGAGGCGCTGTGCGTCAAGATCGGCGGCAAGCATATCGGCGAGATCTCGGAGCTCTCCGTCAAGCGCGCCGGCGAATGGTTCGAGACGGTGCCGGAGGCGCTGAACGCGCAGCAGAACGAGATCGCGACGCGTATCCTGAAGGAGATCCGCGAGCGCCTGACCTTCCTGCTCGACGTCGGCCTGAACTACCTGACGCTGTCGCGCTCCTCGGGCACGCTGTCCGGCGGCGAGAGCCAGCGCATCCGCCTCGCCTCGCAGATCGGCTCGGGACTGACCGGCGTGCTCTACGTGCTGGACGAGCCCTCGATCGGCCTGCACCAGCGCGACAATGCCCGGCTGCTCGACACGCTGAAGCGGCTGCGCGACCTCGGCAACACCGTGGTCGTGGTCGAGCATGACGAGGATGCGATCCGGCTCGCCGATTACGTGCTCGATATCGGCCCCGGGGCCGGCATGCATGGCGGCCACATCGTCGCCGAAGGCACGCCCGACCAGATCATGCGCAACCCGAAGTCGCTGACCGGCAAGTACCTCACCGGCGAGCTTTCGGTCCCGATTCCCGACCGGCGGCCGCCGAACCACCGGCGCACCATCAAGGTCATCAATGCCCGCGGCAACAATCTGAAGAACGTCTCGGCCGAGATCCCGCTCGGCCTGTTCACCTGCGTCACCGGCGTCTCCGGCGGCGGCAAGTCGACGCTCCTGATCGACACGCTCTACAAGTCGATCGCGCGCAAGCTGAACAACGCCAGCGAGGGCGCGGCGCCGCACGACCGCATCGAGGGCCTCGAGCACATCGACAAGATCATCGACATCGACCAGTCGCCGATCGGCCGCACGCCGCGCTCCAACCCCGCGACCTATACCGGCGCCTTCACGCCGATCCGCGAATGGTTCGCCGGCCTGCCGGAAGCGAAGGCGCGCGGCTACGAGCCCGGGCGCTTCTCCTTCAACGTCAAGGGCGGCCGCTGCGAGGCCTGCCAGGGCGACGGCGTCATCAAGATCGAGATGCACTTCCTGCCCGACGTCTACGTCACCTGCGACACCTGCAAGGGCAAGCGCTACAACCGCGAGACGCTGGAGGTGCTGTTCAAGGGCAAGAGCATCGCCGACGTGCTCGACATGACGGTCGAGGAAGCCGCCGAGTTCTTCAAGGCGGTGCCGCGCGTGCGCGAGACGTTCCAGACCCTGCATCGGGTCGGCCTCGATTACATCCATGTCGGCCAACAGGCGACGACGCTGTCCGGCGGCGAAGCCCAGCGCGTCAAGCTGGCAAAGGAATTGTCGAAGCGCGCCACCGGCCGCACGCTCTACATCCTGGACGAGCCGACCACCGGCCTGCACTTCCACGACGTCGCAAAGCTCCTGGAGGTGCTGCACGAGCTGGTCGCGCAGGGTAACACGGTCGTGGTGATCGAGCACAATCTCGAAGTCATCAAGACCGCCGACTGGGTGATCGACCTTGGCCCCGAAGGCGGCGACGGCGGCGGCGAGATCGTCGCCTGGGGCCCGCCGGAAGACATCGTCAAGGCGCCGCGCAGCTATACCGGCAAATTCCTGGCGCCGGTGCTGAAGAAGGCGAACAGCAAGCCGAGGAAGAGCTCGGCGAGCGAGGCGGCGGAGTAAGCGCTTGCACTAAAGAGATCGTAGGGCGGACTAGCGAAGCGTAATCCGCCCTATTGCCACCGGGGGCAGCGCATTTCGGCCACCGCTAACCCGCCTTGCGCGTTCGACGATCAAGGATCTCTTTCACGACGAGCCGCACCAACCGATTGCTGGACTCGGCATTCTTGGGAAAGCTGTAAGCCGGACCACGATACCAGAACTTCTCCCATTCTCGGTCGCTGAGGTTCTTCGATGCAATTTGTTGCAGTTCAGTCAGCAGCCTCTCAATTTCGCTTTCGTGGAAGAATTCGAGCAAGAACGCCGGCAGTTGGTCTTCTGAGGAAAAGCTTCGACCGACACCTTGAAAAAGACCTACGACCATCCGGTTGAACAGCGGGTATTGTATCGGATCGATAGGTTTCATTTGTCTCTGTCCAGTTCGCCCCATGTCCGCTACGCAAGAAACTCCGGCGGCACGTGGTCGATCAGCCAGACGCCGTTGTCTGCGCGGTAGAACTTGAACCCCTTCCGGTGCATGCCGCCGGCATCGACCGTGAAGATATGCGGCTTGCCATGCCGCTGACCGACCCGCAGCGCCGTCGCTTCATCGAGCGACAGATGCACCTGCTGCCGCGCTTGCGGCTTCAGACCTTCGACGAGGATCGCGTCGACAAACCGCGTCGCGGTCCCGTGATACAGGATTGACGGCGACTCCTGCGGCGACAAGCCAAGCTCCACCGTGACCGAATGTCCCTGCGCGGCACGGATGCTGAGGCCGTCGGCCGAGATCGAAAACCGCTTCTTGTCACTGGTCGCAACGACATCGAGCAGATCGGCCCGGCCGAACTTCGTCCCCGCCGCATTGGCCCTCTCGATCAACTCGTCGATATTGGCCCAGCCTTCGGACGTGAGCGTCAAGCCGATTTCACTAGGCTTGTGCCGGAGCACGAAGCTCAAGAATTTGCTGAGCTGGATTGGATCGACCGGCATTGCTGGATTTCCTGTCCTGCCGGCTTATACCCAAGACCATTCGTGACGAGCAAGGACTAGCGCGTAGGATGTGTATCGCTTCGCTCCACCCATCCTACGGAGTGCCGCGGTACGTGGCGATCTGCCAGACGTTCGCCCAGGCATCCCGGACCATCGCTCGTCTGTCGCCGTAGGGCGTATCCGCGGGGGTCTCGATCGATTCAGCGCCTGCCGCAATCGCGCGCCGATAGGTCTCGTCCGCGTTCTCAACATAGACATAGAGAAGGGCCGGCATCGCCTCGCGCATGCCCCCGCCGTCGCTGATCAGGATGATCGAGTCTCCGATCCGGATCTCCGTTGGCGCACCGGAGCGGACTTCGCCTTCCGCATCGAAGACGTCTCTCAGAAACGTAGTCAAACCGGCGAGGTCGTGCGTAATAATTCTCGGGATGACGGAAGGCCAGCCGACGGGCTTGAATTGGGTCATGTATCTGCCATTGAATAAGTACGTAGCCCGGATGAGCAAAGCGATATCCAGGATCACCGGGCGGACACATCGACCGCTCCCGCATGTCGCTTCGCTCATGCGGGCTACGACAACCGCGACGACAGCGCCCTCACCTCCGCGCTACACCGCCCAATAATTCGGGTGCGTGTACGACTGCGAGCGGTCGCCCCAGTCGAATTCGTCGCCGTCGAATTCGGACGGCCCGGCGCGCAGATCCTCCAGCGTCACCTCGGCCTCGAAGGCCTGCCGCACCGGATCGAAGTGCAGCGCGGTCCATCTGACGGGATAGTGGTGATGGCTGCTCAGCACGCCGCCGGTCTTGATGATGGCGTAGGCCACCGTTCCGCTCACCTTGTCGAGCATCAGCCGCTCGATCAAACCGAGCTTTGAACCGTCGCGCCCGAAGACGCAGACATGCTCGACCCGGTCACTGGGCACCAAGGTATGATGCATGGCATCCTCCCTGTTTTCCTCGTATTTGCCCGACAATATATGCCTACCGCCATGGTGAGCCAATGGGCGCTCGGCGACAGGCCATAGCAGGGATTGGTTATCGCACCGGCGGAGGCACAATTTCGGAATAATAGAAACGTATCGCTGATTTGCCCGACGTGTCAAGTCGCGTTTCCGAGTGTGGCGGCAGCCTGCTCCTTTGCATGGGGTTGTTTTCGATATTTTGGAACACCCCACGCTTCTCACCTACTCGGTCCGCCTGAGGAACGCCCCGAACGCGCGCGGGCCGTCGCCGACCTTGACCTCGCCGGTGACCTTCAACTCGGCGGCGTCGATCAGGCTGAGCGTGTTGCTCTCCCAGTTCGCGACCACGACCCACTTGCCGTCGGCCGTCGCCTCGATGCCCTCGGGGTAATCGCCGACGGTGATCCGCTTCACGGGCTGCAAGGTCGCGAGATCGAACACGCTGACCTTGCCGTCATACTGGTCGGTGACGAAGCCGCGGCCCTGCGCCAGCGCCACCGCGTAGGGGCGCAGGCCGACATGGACGCGGCCGATCTCGCTGATAGTCGCGATGTCGATCACGGAGACGTCGTTGGAGCCGACATTGGCGGTGTAGGCGCGCTTGCCCTCCGCATCGATGGTGACGCCGAACGGACGGGTCCCGACCTTCACGATCCCCCTTCGCTCATGCGTTGATGTGTCTGTTATGGAGACGCTGTCGTCGTCGCGGTCGGCCGAGAGCAGCAGCCGCCCGTCCGGCGTCACCGCAAGCCCTGATGGCGATGCGCCGACTGCGAGGCTGGCGACGACCCGCTGCTCCCTCGCATCGATCACCCGCACCGCGGCGGCGTACCAGTCGGCGACATAGATCGTGGCGCCATCGGGTGCCACCGCGATGCCGAGCGGCCCGCCGCCGACATCGACCCGGCCGACCACCTTGCGCGCCGACGCATCGACCACCGTGACCGCCTTGGCATCCGGGCTCGTCACATAGGCGAAGCGGCCGTCATGGCTGACGGCAACGCCCGCGGGCTTGCCGCCGATCGCAATCGTCGCGACCGGCTTTGCGGTCGCGAGATCGACCACCGTGAGATCGTCGCTGAGCTGGTTGGTGACGAACGCCTCCTCGGCCCGCGCACCGCCGAGGCCGGCGAGCAGCGCCAGCAGCGCGACCGCGCGAACAATCGAGGTTGAAGCAGTCTCGCCGCCGGCTCGTTTCACCTCTCCCGCTTGCGGGGGAGGTCGGATCGCATCGTCAGATGCGATCCGGGTGGGGGCTCTCACCAAGATACGACTCGCGGACGGA
>NZ_LGHK01000007.1 GCF_001908235.1 Bradyrhizobium sp. NAS96.2 | reverse complement strand
AGCTGCTGCTCAAAGGCCGCCGAATCTGCGGACGGAGCCCCCCCGTGAGCTCTCTTGCGGACCGGCGCTGCCCGATTGCTGACGCGTCCAGTTGGTTGACCGGAACTCCATTCGTTCTCACTTTCGGAATATAGGCCTATCTGAAACCTGTGATTTGCTTGGGAATCGAGTCGGCAGCGTCACAGCCCCATCAGAAAACGCTGTGAACGTCCCAACATGCCGCATCCGAGCACCCCAACCGCCCTCCATGTTCCTTCCTTGCGATCGGCAGCTATGCTCCCTTTTTGGAGATCCAGTTATGGACGATAGCTGTCGAGAACCTGACGACGACGCTGTTCCGAGCACCGCCAGGACAAGATGCGGGCGTCGTCTGTTGGGGGGAAGCAGGTCACGAAAGACCCGGCGTGCACCGTAGGTGCGGTCGCTGGCGCGGAAGCTTGCCTTGACCTTGCTCCCGAGTCCTCCGTCGCCGTGGGTGCGGACGCTGGTCAAGCTGATGGCAAGGGAGTTCAGGTGGCGCAGAGCCTCGTAATGTACCGGGATGATCATGAATGATCACTAGACCGCATGAATGACCATAGGAAGATCAGGATTTTCGACTACCGGCGCCGGTGCCTGCCGCATCATGCCCTCACGAGGCATTCGGCACGTCAACCGATCGAATGCTCGCACCTCACTGACCACAGACTGTGCATCTGAACTTCGGCTCGATATCGGACAGGCGCATCTCCACGCTGCCGCCGCTTCGATCGCGCGTTTCGCGTCCCGGAGTCATACGGAATAGCGTTTCCGAATCCTTTCCGTGATTTGAGCGCCATCAAATGGGCCAGGATTTTGCTCTCCCTCCTGGTGCGCGGTGCCAGCGCCGTCCGTAGTATTTTAAGCGGGCGGCGCTGTGCCGTTTGTGGCTTGCTACCAACCGCCTGGCATGGCGACGGCTCGCGCTGTTGTACGCCACGTCTGGATACTCAATCACGCGAACCGCGCTACTACCATTTCAAGGGGGGAGGCGAGCCCCAAACCATGTGGGACAGGATAGCGCGGAGCTTCGGCTCACAAAATCAGAATGGGAAGATCGTTCAAGTCCAGTACACGGGCGAAGACCGATCAGCTTATTGGAGCGAAACGGTTGAAGAACCCCTCAAACTCAAGCATGCTTATCCGTTTAGCGCACGCACCCACTACACCTAGCTGGGGGCTTTGAATGACCTGCATCGTCGGCCTTGTTGACAAAGGCCAAGTCTTCATCGGCGGGGATAGCGCTGGCGTCAACGCGGAGCGTCTTGCGCTTGTGGTCCGCAATGACCGCAAGGTTTTTCGCAATGGCGATTTCGTGATGGGCTTCACGTCGTCGTTCCGCATGGCCAACTTCTCGCATTCAAATTTCATCCGCCGGCACGGCGCGTCGGTATCGACGTGATGACCTATATGGTCACTGACTTTATCGACGCCGCCCGCGCGCGGATGAAAGAGGGCGGATTTGCGCGCACTAGAGAGGGGGCAGAGAAGGGCGGCAGCTTTTTGGTGGGGTATTCTGGCCGCCTTTTCCGTATTTTGGATGACTTTCAAGTCGCGGAGTCGTCACACGGCTTTGACGCCTGCGGCTGCGGCGACCTGATCGCGCTCGGCTCGCTTCGCTCAACTCGCGAATGGACTGACCCATCCGCGCGCGTGAAAGAGGCGCTCGAATGTGCAGAAGCATTCAGCGCGGGCGTGCGCGCGCCCTTCGTTCTCGAGAATACAGCCGCCAAAGCGGAAGAAAAGAGCGCAGCATGACAAACATAAGAGGTGGTAGGTCATGGGCATCTGTGTGTGGCAATAAGCATGAACTCAAGGACGCCAAGCCGAAAAAAGCCAGACCTTTCCCTTCAAGCATTTCATTCCATCGACAAATACGGACTCGGAATAAGGGCCGACAGCTTACTAGCGGTCGCCCGCTCAGCCCCTTCATTTCGGCGCGGGAGCTCTGAAAGGCCGCCTATTGGTTCGACGGGCCAGAACCGAAATCGCCGGATTGGACAACGAGAACGCAGCATGCTGGCGGTATCGGGAGCTCAGTTCGAATTAACCCTTGTTGTCCGTCTGCGCGAGCTCTGACGTGATCCAATCCACGAAGGTGCGGAGGGCGCGACGTTGACGCCCGGCGCGAGGAAAGACGAGATGGTGGCCGACATAGCGGATATCAGTAGAACGACCGACCAGCGGCGCCACCAAGCGACGAGATTCTATTTCACGTTCGGCCAAACGAGTTGATTCCAAGGTTACGCCGACGCCGCCACAAGCCATAGCTATTGCCAGGAAACTACGATCAAAGCGCATCCCGTGAATGGCAGGCGGCTCGAGCCCGTTCGCAGTGAACCATTGATGCCACTGCACTTGCTTCACGTCCGAGCGGATGAGCACCTGGCTCAATAGATCCTTTGGCTTGCGGATCTTCTTGGCAACCTGAGGGGCGCAAAGCGGGGTGACAGTCTCTTCGCCGAGCGGGATCACATCGACACCCTCGCTACGAGGCGGTCCGTAGACGATGTCGAGATCGAAGTCGTCGTTGGTGAAACGAGCATATTCGGTATTGGCGGCAAGCCGCACTTCAAGCTGCGGTTCGGCGGCGAGAAACTTCGTCAGGCGTGGGGCTAGCCATTGAGCTGCAAAACTTGGAGCACAATGCACCCTCAAAAGCTGCGGCCCCCGGCCGGCAACCTCTTCGATCCCACGCCGCAGATTGTCAAAAGCCGCTCCCGCATGACGCATCAGGTTCTCGCCTGCTGGCGTTAGCCGAACAGAACGTGCACTTCGCTCGAAGAGCGTAGTGCTCATCGTGCTTTCCAGCTTACGGATCGCATGACTGACTGCACTCGGCGTCAGATGCAATTCGTCGGCCGCGTTGCTGAAGGAGCCGGTGCGCGCAGCCGCTTCGAAGGCTCGGATAGCCGAGATCGGGATACTCGACAACAACATGCCCATAAGTGAACCAGATTCACATATCCAAGACAACAGCGCGTTTGTCCCGAAAGCGCCTCCGACCTAGGAATTGGATCAAGAGGACTGTCTGCCTATCGCAGCGCCTGGAAGAATAGATACAGGGAGGATCGAATGCTGCTTCGCGGCAAAACAGCTATTATTACAGGTGCGGCTTCGCTCCGCGGGATTGGGCTCGCGACCGCCAAACGGTTTGCCGAAGAGGGCGCTCGGGTAGCCATCCTCGATATCGACGGGTCCGCCGCACAAGCCGCCGCGCAAGGCCTTGGCGACGCCCATATCGGAGTTGCTTGCAACGTCGCCGACCAGGCCTCTTGCCTGAAGGCAGTCGAAATCGTCGCCGGCGACTTCGGTCAGATCGACATCTTGATCAACAACGCCGGCATTACCCAGCCGGTGAAATTCCTCGACATCAAGCCGGGCGACTGGGACCGAATCCAGGACGTCAACCTCAAGGGCATACTGTTCCTCTCTCAGGCCGTGATTCCGCACATGCAGAAGCGCAAGGCCGGATCGATTGCGTGCATGTCATCAGTATCGGCCCAGCGCGGTGGCGGCATTTTCGGTGGTCCACACTACTCGGCGGCAAAGGCGGGCGTCCTTGGGCTTGCCAAGGCTATGGCGCGGGAATTTGGCGCCGATGGAATTCGCGTCAACTGCGTCACACCGGGGTTGATCGGCACCGACATCACGTCCGGCAAGCTCACAGACGAAATGAAAGCGAAGATTCTGGAAGGCATTCCACTCGGAAGGCTGGGGGAAGCGAAGGATGTCGCGGGAATCTACACGTTTCTCGCTTCGGATCTTTCCGCTTACGTCACCGGCGCCGTCATCGATGTCAATGGCGGGATGCTCATTCACTAAGGGCAGCGACGGAGAGAATGATGTCCACGAATACGCTTGTTACTGCGCCGACCCTTTTGCAGCGCGCGCGCAACATTCGCCGCAATGCCCTACGCATGGGCGAAGTTCAAGGCCAAGGTTATATCGCGCAGGCGCTCGACATCTCCGACGTGCTGGCGGTCGCATACTTTCACGGGATGCGCTACCGGCCCGAGGAACCCACTTGGGAAGATCGCGACCGTTTCCTTCTTTCCAACGGCCACTACGCCATCGCACTTTACGCCGCGCTGATCGAGGCCGGCATCATCCCCGAAGCCGAACTCGAGACCTACGGCTTCGACGAAAGCCGTCTTCCGATGTCTGGCATGGCCTCCTACACGCCCGGCATGGAAATGTCCGGCGGATCCCTGGGGCTCGGACTGAGTATTGCGGTCGGCATGGGCCTCGGGTTGAAGCGGAAGGGCTCCAAAAGCCGCGTCTTCACGCTGTTCTCGGACGGAGAGCTCGACGAGGGTTCAAAGTGGGAGGCGATGATGTCAGCTGCACACCACAAGCTCGACAATCTGATCGCGATCATCGACGTCAACAACCAGCAAGCTGACGGTCCCTCGAAGCAGATGATGGGATTCGAGCCGTTGGTCGAAAAGCTAGAGGCGTTCGGCTGGTTTGTACGCCGGGTCGACGGCAATGACCTCGACGCCGTTGTGGCGGCCTTTGACGCGGCGAGTTCGCACACCGAACCGCAACCGCGCGTGATCGTCGCTGACACACTGATGGGAAAGGGAGTTCCATTCCTGGAGCAGCGCGAAAAGAACCATTTCATTCGGGTCGAGGCGCACGAGTGGAAACTGGCGCTGGCAGAACTTGATGCGGGAGACAGGTCATGAATTCGTCAATCTCAGCTTCCCCGGGGAAACCGCGGCTTACCACCTCTGCGATGATCGCGTCGATCGCGGCCGAGGGCCAAAAGACGAAGCCGGCACCGTTCGGTCACGCACTCGTCGAGCTGGCCCGAAGCCGCCCCGAGGTCGTGGGACTCACAGCCGACCTCGGCAAGTACACTGATCTGCACATTTTTGCGAAAGAGTTCCCCGATCGCTACTATCAGATGGGTATGGCGGAACAGCTGCTTTACGGTGCAGCTTCGGGCATGGCGGCTGAAGGATTCATGCCTTTTGCTACGACCTATGCGGTGTTCGCGTCCCGTCGCGCGTACGATTTCATCCATCAGACGATTGCGGAAGAAGACCGCAACGTGAAAATCGTCTGCGCGTTGCCCGGCCTCACCTCAGGCTACGGCCCGAGCCACCAGGCGGCGGAAGACCTCGCCCTGTTTCGCGCCATGCCGAACATGACCGTGATCGATCCCTGCGATGCTCATGAAATCGAACAGATTGTTCCCGCCATCGCCGCGCATCATGGGCCGGTGTACATGCGGCTGCTGCGCGGTCAGGTGCCGCTTGTGCTGGACCAGTACAACTATCGATTCAAGCTCGGCAAGGCATCCCTCATCCGCGACGGTCGGGAAGTCCTGATCATCTCCTCTGGAATCATGACCATGAGGGCGCTGGAAGCCGCAAAGGAGCTCGCCAGCGACGGCGTGGATGCGGCCGTGCTGCACGTACCGACGATCAAGCCTCTCGATCACGAGGCGATCTTGCGCGAAGCGGGCAAGCCCGCCCGCCTCGTCGTCGTCGCGGAGAACCATACCGTCATCGGCGGCCTCGGAGAGGCAGTTGCGGCATTTTTGATGCGCTCCGGCGTCCATCCGACCTTCCGCCAGATCGCATTGCCCGACGAATTTCTTGCCGCTGGGGCGCTTCCTACGCTGCATGATCGTTACGGCATTTCCACTGCCGAAGTTGCAAGGCAGATCAAGGGCTGGCTGCGCTAAGCGCGCAGCGCCATTCGTCAAGTTCGCCTGAGGAAACATCGCCTACGCGGCATCACTGCGGAGAACGATGGCTAATGCCTGACGGCCGGTGCCCGAGAACCATCCGAAGCTGCAGACAAGTGCCGCTGCCGATGGGACACCGATTCATAACAGGGAGGAAGCAATGACCCAACGCAAACCGATTGCCATAACTCGTCGCAAGCTGCTCCTGGCCGGCGCTGCCGTTCCGTTGTGCGCCGTACTCAGCCGCCCGGCTGCGGCGGCGGAGTTTACCTACAAGCTGGCGACCGGGCAGGATCCGACACATCCGGTGAATGTTCGAGCCAAGGAGGCTGCCGATCGCATCAAGGAAGCGACAGGCGGGCGCTTGGAAATCAATCTCTTTCCGGCCAATCAGCTCGGCTCGGATACGGATCTGCTGACGCAGGTCCGCAACGGTAGCGTTGAGTTCTTCAACCTGTCTTCCCTAATCCTCGCCACCCTCGTGCCGGCCGCCGGGATCGTGAATCTGGGCTTCCTCTTTCCGAACTACGATGCGGTCTGGAAAGCCATGGATGCTGAGCTCGGTGCTTACATCCGGGCGCAGATCGCCAAGACACCGATCATGACGGTCTCCAAGCCCTGGGACAACGGCTTCCGCCATATCACGTCGTCGGGTCGAGAGATCAAGACGCCGGAGGACCTCAAGGGTTTCAAGCTCAGGGTACCCGCCGCCCCCAATCTGACCTCGCTGTTCCTTGCGCTCGGGGCAGGACCGGCGCCAATTAACTTCAATGAGGTCTATTCCGCGTTGCAGACCAAGGTCGTCGACGGTCAGGAGAATCCCCTTCCCATCATCGCAACCGCGCGGCTGTACGAGGTGCAGAAAACTTGCAGTCTGACGGGTCATGTTTGGGACAACTACTGGATCCTCGGCAACAAACGCGCCTTCGAGAAGCTTCCAAAGGACGTGCAGGCAATCGTGACGCGCGAGTTCGATCGCTCGGCCGAAGATGAGCGAGCTGACATCGCAAAGCTCAGTGAGTCGCTGCGCACCGATCTGACCGCAAAGGGGATGCAATTCATCGAAGTCGACCAATCGGTCTTCCGCCAGGCGCTGGCTAAGACGAGCTTCTATGCCGACTGGAAAGCCAAGTTCGGTGAAGAAGCCTGGGCGCAACTCGAGAAAGCCGCTGGCAAGCTTGGGTGAGCGCCATGGAACACGGACACATAGAAGGGGCGACCCTAGCCCTGCCAGAACCAGCCTCCGGATGGCGAAAAGTTGTCGTGAGCGTGAACCGGGCGCTCAAGCCTGTCGTCGCCATCCCTGCCGCACTCCTCGTCGTTGCGGAAGTGATCGTCCTCTTTGTCGGCATCATCTCCCGCTACATGCTCCACGCGCCGATCGTCTGGTCGGACGAACTTGCCGGCATCCTGTTCCTATGGCTCGCGATGCTGGGATCGGTCATTGCTTTCCAACGAGCCGAACACATGCGGATGACAGCGATCATCGGCATGATCCGTCCGGAAGCGAGGCTATTCCTGGACGTCTTCGCGACGGCCGCATCGTTGGCATTCCTGCTGCTGGTCGTCCACCCGGCATACGAGTTCGCGGCCGACGAGGTGTATGTGACCACTCCCGCTCTGGGAATTGTCAACACTTGGCGCGCCGCCGCCCTTCCCGTCGGAATTGGGCTAATGCTGATCGTCGCGACCCTGAGATTGGTGGCCACGGCCAATGTCAAGCATCTCATGGCGGCCGTGGCCGCCGTCGCCGCGCTGATCGGGGTTCTCGCGTTCATGGCGCCGGTTTTAAAGCCGCTCGGCAATCTCAACTTGCTGATCTTCTTCGTGTTCATCGTCGGCGCTATGGTTTTCGCGGCGGTGCCGATCGCCTTCGCGTTCGGCTTGGCGACCATCGGATACATAACACTTACCACGAGCACGCCCGACGTGGTCGTGATCGGCCGCATGGACGAAGGCATGAGCCATCTCATTCTGCTCGCGGTCCCGCTGTTCGTGTTTCTCGGCTTGTTGATCGAAATGACCGGCATGGCCCGCGCCATGGTCGGGTTCCTTGCCAGCCTGCTCGGCCACGTTCGGGGTGGCCTCCAGTATGTGCTGGTCGGTGCGATGTACTTGGTCTCAGGTATCTCGGGATCCAAGGCAGCCGACATGGCGGCAGTGGCGCCCGTGCTTTTCCCCGAAATGACCAAGCGCGGCGCAAAGCGTGGCGACCTCGTCGCGCTCCTGGCGGCCACCGGCGCTCAAACCGAGACGATCCCGCCGTCCTTGGTGCTGATCACGATCGGATCGGTGACCGGCGTGTCGATTGCGGCTCTGTTCACCGGCGGGTTACTACCAGCAATCGTGCTCGCAATCGGGCTGTGTGCGGTCGTGTGGTGGCGATACCGTGGGGAGGACTTGTCCCATGTTCAGCGAGCGACGAGCCGAGAAATTGGTCGTGCGTTCCTGATTGCGATTCCCGCTATCGCCCTGCCCTTTGTGATCCGCGCCGCGGTTGTCGAAGGGGTCGCAACTGCCACTGAGGTCTCGACGATAGGCATTGTCTATTCCGTGCTGGCTGGGCTTCTCATCTATCGCCAGTTTGACTGGCGTCGCCTCTATCCGATGTTGGTTGAGACCGCGGCTCTCTCCGGCGCGATCCTCTTCATCATTGGTGCGGCGACAGGAATGGCCTGGGCTTTAACCCAGTCGGGCTTCTCGGCTTCGCTCGCGAAGCTCATGACCTCCTTGCCGGGTGGTGTGCCGGTTTTCCTAATCGTCACAATCATTGCCTTCGTTACCTTGGGGAGCGTACTCGAAGGCATTCCTGCCATTGTGCTGTTTGGCCCGCTGCTTTTTCCCATTGCGCGTCAAGTCGGCGTGCATGAGGTCCACTACGCGATGGTCGTCGTTCTCGCCATGGGAATTGGGCTTTTCGCGCCGCCATTTGGCGTCGGCTACTACGCGGCGTGCGCCATCAGCCGAATTCATCCTGACGAAGGCATTGGCCCGATCGTTGCATACATATTGGCTTTGCTCCTCGGCACGATTGTGGTGGCTGCAGTGCCATGGATTTCCATCGGATTTTTGTAAATCCACGAAAGGATGAGGTGCGGAGGTCGTCCGCACCTCTCTGTGTTCCCCGTAGCTTTAGAAGGATAGAAGGTGAACTTTCGCGAGCTAGACAGCCTGTTCGAGCAGTTCCTTACCCTAGTCGAGGTAACGGTTCGCCTTCCTCCGGGCACGGAGCGACGCAGCGCGTTCAGGGACATCCGTGACTATGGATCACGCCTTGATCAAATCGCCACGCGGCTCCTGAAGCACGACCAAAATTGATTTCGGAACGGCTCGGTGGTCACCCCAGCTCTTCGTAGAGCCGCTATCGCGGTTATCTTCATGCGCGGTGGATGGCCACCGAGCCCTGTGGCTTTGCTGCCCGAGAAAGAGAATGCGATTGGCCTACTCGGCGCAAGGCGGGAACCTTGAACGCACATTCAGGCAGGAAGAAGCGATCCAGCCCCATGGCGGAATGCTCAATTTAGTTCAATCGAATGGGTGACAACCTGCAGACAAACGAAAGCGTAATCCGCGCCTGGACGATCAGGACGCCACCACAATTGACCTCGCCTGTTCGACGCGAGCGCCGCATCTACTCGCCAGGCGCAATCATTTAAGACGATGCAGCGTGACGCAGCGCCGGCCGGACTTGACGTTTTGGGCGACACACGAGGATTTCGTTGGCTTCCCGCGGGCCTACAAGGCCGTGGACACCACTAGACGGTCTGAGTAAACCCCTTGATGCAAAGTCGTCTGCCTAGAGGCCGCACAACTATCTTTAAGGAACGGATAGTCCCGGAACGGTACTGCGGCGCAACCAAACTAGAGGCTTTATGCTTTATCACGCAACTCCATCGGCTGGCCACGGCTCACACGCGGCCGGACCAGACAAGCGAGATCTACGCTTTGACTTTGCCAAAGGCATACTCATTATCTTGGTGATCATTGGACATTTGCTGCAATACGTCATCTACCGAGACAATGGCTATTGGGATTCGCCGTATTTCAAGTCGATCTACATGTTTCATATGCCTCTCTTTATGGCGATAAGCGGATATCTGTCTTCGAGAGCCCTCCTTGGAAAATCATTCGCTCGTAGCGTCAAAGAGCGCGCAATACAATTGTTGCTGCCAACGCTGTTTTGGTGGGCCCTTTTGGAGTCGGTCAAAGTTGCGGTGCTTTTGCCCTCGGGCAGCATAGTTGGCGGAGACTTCTTGAACGATCTAGTTGGTTCTTACTGGTTTATATGGGCGACCTTTGCTTCTTTCCTTATCGTAAAGGGTCTTCTGACGATCTTTCGTCGCCTATCGATGTGGATTGTATGCCTGTCTGCATTTGCTGTCGCAGTCATGCCCGTCACCTTTTCCATAGCGCCGTTGCTTAGATACACTTACCCATTCTTCTGCCTCGGATTCTTGCTCTCCCAGTCGACCGAACGTCAGACACGCCTTCTTCCACGCAACAAAATCCTCCTGATGTTCGCTCCCGCTGCAATTGCTTGCGCGTGCTTTCTTGCTTGGAGCAAAGAGACTTACGTCTACAACAATCTCGCCCTGATTCACGACGTTGCTTCGGCTGAGCAAGTGTTGCTGATGTTCGCTGGCTCTGCAGCGGCCTCTTGGATCGCGTTTGAAATAATCGCTCAGCTCTGGAAACTCAGTTCCTCAAATCGAATAGCTCGTTTTATCGCGGTGGAGCTTGGCCAGAGCACGCTGCTTCTTTACCTGCTCCAGGGCACTGTTTTTCGCCTCATGGACTTCGTTCGATTTGGAGAACAATGGGATATCTCGACCAGAATCTCCGTTGCCGGCATGCTTGGGGTGTCAATCGTTGTCATCGCAATGACCGTTCGCTTCATTGTGCGCGACTTCGGATGGTTGTCTCGGATTGTAGTCGGAACCTCGCCACGCTCGGAAGCACTCAAAGCCCAGTCGGCGACCAACTGATCAACTCCTCTCGGCTGTGACGGAAGCATCAATCTGCGCGACGCCCTAGGCGCCTGTACAACACGCGTTTACAGCAGGCCAGTCCACGACGATCCGCTCCAGCAAACGATCGCAGTGGAGTGGAGATGCGGGCAAAAAACCTCGAGGCGCATAGCTCGGGCGCGGTTGTTAGCTTCGATGTTGAAAGGTTTAAAGGAACTATACGAACGTTTGTAATGCGCCTTCCTTCGGCTCATGCTGAGTTCAGTGACCGCCGACCGTTCTCGGCACCGCCCCCAAAGTGCTGTTCGGGGCGAAAGGAATTGCCGCATTTTTGCCCAATATGTTAACCTCTTCCGCCAGAGAATGGCGGACGGCTGCAAGATGTATAACCAGCTCACCAAGTTCGGACATTCAGTAGCGCAGCTTGCTTTCGGTAGCATTACGCTGGCGGCGGTGACGCTAACTTCCGTATACGTTCACAGCCACTTCGCGGCGACAGCGTTTGCCTATCTGGTGGTGATATTGCTGTTTTCGCTGATGGGTAGCTTCATCGCATCGTCCGCGCTCTCTATCTTCTCCGTCGCGGCTTTGGCCTACTTGTTTACGCCACCAACATTCAGTCTCCGGATTGACGACCCCCAAGACCTTCTTGTGCTTGTCGCTTTCCTTACGGCATCAATTGTCGGAACGCAGCTGATCAGAAAGGTTCGCCACGAGAGGGAGACTGCGCGTGAGATCGCAGCCAAGTTACGGCACAGCGAGGCCGATTTGCGTGACCGCGAGAAACGATGGCGCGCGATCTTTGAGCACAATCCGGTCATGTACTTCATGGTCGATGAAGCCGGAACGGTCCTCAACGTCAACACCTTCGGTGCGACACAACTCGGCTACGCGCCCGAGGAAATAGTCGGCCTATCCGTGCTGAAGTTCTTTCGGGACGAAGATCGCGAGGCTGTCCGCAAATGCATAGGAGAGTGCCTTACAATTATCGGCCAATCGCACACCTGGGATATCGAGAAGGTGAGGAAGGACGGCTCGGTGCTGTGGGCGCGCGAAAACGCCAAAGCCATGCTGTGGGCTGATGACAAGCCCATCGTCCTCATCGCTTGCGAAGATATCACTGAACGAAGGCGGACTGTACTTGCTCTGCAGCGGAGCGAAGCCCACCTGGCTCAGGCGCAGGAATTGAGCCACACCGGAAGCTTCGGCTGGAACGTCTCCACCGGCGAGGTCTTTTGGTCCAGGGAGAATTTTCGTATTTTCGAATACGACCCTGAGACCAAACCGACGCCGCAGTTCGTCCTTGACCGCGCCCACCCCGAAGATAAGGCTTCCGTTCAAGACGTTTTGAATCGAGCGTCTCAAGGCCAGGATTTCGAGCACGAATACCGACTGCTGATGCCCGACGGGTCGGTAAAGCACATTCACGCGCTGGCACGGGCCACGCGAACCGGGTCTGGCGATATCGAGTTTGTCGGGGCGGCGACGGACATCACGGCAAGAAAGCAGGCGGAACAACAGCTGCGCCGGAGCGAAGCCTATCTGGCCGACGCACAGCAGCTCAGTCATATGGGCACCTGGTGCTGGGACTGCAACCGTCGCTGTTTTGCGTACCGCTCCGCCGAAGTCAGCCGTCTGTTTGGCTTCGACCCGGACGAACCTGTATCGCTTGAGGCCATCCGGTCGCGTATCCATCCAGACGACTTGCCGCTGCATCAGGAAGTGCAGCGTCAGGCCATCGAACAGAAGACAGGGAACTTCGAGTATGATTTTCGAATCCTCCTTCCCGATGGCGCGACAAGGCACATACACGCAATTGCGCACGCCGTGGTGGGAAGCGATGGTTCCACCGTCGAGCTCATCGGAACGCATATGGACGTCACCGAGCAACACGCAGCCAGGGAACGGTTAGAAAACACCCTTGCCGCGCTGCGCGAAAGCGAGCAGCGCTTTCGCGACTACGCCGAAACGGCGTCCGACTGGTTATGGGAAACCGGACCAGACCACCTGCTTACCCAATTCTTGGAGCACGCCAGCACCGCGGGCGTCGTGGCGAAAGGGGTTATCGGCCTACCCCGCCGAGAAATTGCGCGCGATGTCGAACAAGAACCCGAGAAGTGGCGACAACATCAGGCGACGCTAGACGCACATCTCCCATTTCGAGATCTGATCTACCGTACCGTCAACCGGCACGGCTGTCCGACCTACGTCCGGACCAGCGGCAAGCCCTTTTTTGACGGAAGCGGCAACTTTCTTGGCTACAGGGGTGTCAGCACCGACATCACCGCGATGATTCGGGCAGATCAGGCCGAACAAGAGCTGAGGAAGGCCCAAGCGGAGCTAGCGCATGTGACGCGCGTAACGACGCTTGGGGAGCTGACAGCCTCCATCGCCCACGAAGTAAACCAACCGCTCGCCGCCATCATCAGCAACGCCGATGCGTGCCTCGGTTGGCTGGGTCGAAAGACACCTGACCTTCCTGCTGCGCGCAGCTCGGTGGAGTGGATCATCGAAGACGCGATCCGGGCAAGCGAAGTGATCCGCCGCATCCGGGCACTTGCGAAGAAAGGCGAGATCGAGATGGTCACAATCGATATCAACGACGTCGTCAAGGACGCCATCGCGCTGGTGATACGCGAGTTGGCCAATCACCAAGTCACCTTGCGGACTGAGTTGGCGCCGACGCTTCCCGCGATTCTGGCCGACCGGGTTCAGCTGCAGCAGGTGATCATCAATCTCGTGATGAACGGGATCGAAGCCATGCAAACGATTGATGACCGCACGCGCGAACTCACGATTCAGTCATCCCTAGATGATATGGGCCGGGTGCAACTCTCGGTGACTGATTGCGGCGTCGGGATCGCCGAGGATGATACGAACCGCATCTTGGATCCGTTCTTCACCACCAAAGAGAGTGGTCTTGGAATGGGCCTGTCGATCTGCCGTTCCATTGTGGAAGCCCATGGAGGGCGCCTGTCAGTCGTCCGCAAGCAAGGGCCGGGCGCGACCTTCCAATTTGTTCTGCCCTTGCATAAGGAGGCTGTATCGTGAGTGGGCGCTTTGATTCGCCGCGAGAAAGCAGGACGGCTACGGAGCCGACAAGTGCGACCGTGTTCGTTGTCGAGGATGACGCCTCGATGCGTCGGTCGCTCACAAACCTTTTTCAACAAGTTGGACTGGACGTGGTGACTTTCGGATCAGCCCACGAAATGCTGCAGAACAACGTTCCGGACGTTGTCAGCTGTCTGGTTCTTGACATCCGACTACCGGGACAAAGCGGGCTCGAGTTCCAGGCTGAGCTGGCAAAGTCGAACATTCGCATTCCGATTATTTTCATCACCGGCCATGGCGACATTCCAATGAGCGTCAGGGCTATGAAGGGGGGAGCGGTCGATTTTCTCACCAAGCCGTTTCGCGAGCAGGAACTTCTTGATGCGGTGGTGGCGGCGACCGAACGGGATCGCAAGAGACGTGAGGCCGAGCAGACAGTCGCGAATCTGCGATCTTTGTTCGAGACCTTAAGCCCACGCGAGAAAGCGGTATTGAAGCTGGTCGCTACTGGCCTGATGAACAAGCAAATAGCTGCTGAGCTCGGGCTCGCCGAGATTACCGTCAAGATCTATCGGGGGCACGTAATGAGAAAGATGCGTGCGCGCTCGCTCGCCGATTTGATCAGAATGGCTGAGAAGCTCGGACTTCATGCCAACCGCAGCGAACAAACCTAAGTATGATTTTACAAGCTCGCGCCACATGCCCACTTTATCTTCCAAGGTGCTGATGCTATCGGCAAGCGCTTTCTAGGGTCAGGAGGGCTGGTCTTGTCCACGCCTTTGATTTCCGTTGTCGATGATGACGCCTCAGTCCGGGCTGCGATAGAGAACCAGCTCAGGTCGCGCGGCTACATTGTCCATACATTTGCGTCGGCCAAGGAGTTCCTGGAATCGCCTCAGCTGGACGAGACGTCCTGTGTAATTACGGATGTGCAGATGTCGGTGATGAACGGCTTGGATCTGATCGCAGAGATGCGAGCTCAGAATTACGACGCGCCTTTCATCCTCATCACGGCATTTCCAAATGACCGGGTTCGTGCCGCTGCGCTGGGTGCCGGGGCCGTCGGGTTCTTGGCGAAGCCTTTCACCGCACATACGTTGATCAAGTGCCTTGATACCGCACTGCAGAAGCACCGCGGCGGCGGCAGCTGAGCCAACAAGCCGTCAGCTCTATCCTGCATCTGATCGAGCGCCGCTTTGCCGGCATGCACGCCGAGCGACATGCACAAACCGCCAGGAGCACTTCGGCGACTATCTGCTTATTCGACCGTTACCGATTTCGCGAGATTGCGTGGCTGATCGACGTCCACGCCCATCAGGATGGCCGTGTGGTAGGCCAAAAGCTGCAGCGGAATAGCATAGACCATCGGCGTAAAGGTTGCAGCCATGTCGGGCAGAACAATGGTTGCGATAGACCCCATTGCAGCTTCCGAAGCCCCCTTCGCATCGGTTATCAGGATGATGTTACCCCCTCGAGCCGCAACCTCTTGCATGTTCGAGACGGTTTTTTCGAAGAGCCGATCGTAAGGCGCGATCACCACCACCGGCACGGCCTCGTCAATCAGCGCGATCGGACCATGCTTGAGCTCGCCGGCGGCATAGCCCTCTGCATGAATGTAGGAGATTTCCTTCAGTTTGAGCGCGCCCTCCATCGCTAGCGGAGACGACGTGCCGCGGCCGAGATAGACCACATCACGCGATTTGGCGATATCATGCGCGAGCTTCTCGATCTGCGGCTCGATAGCCAGCGTTGCCGCAATCAGCGGCGGAACTTCCATCAGTTCGTTGACTAGCTTGATTTCATCGATTTCGGACAGTTCGCCTCGTTCTCTGCCCGCTGCGACCGCAATCGCCGCGATCACCATCAGCTGGCAAGTAAAGGCTTTGGTCGAAGCAACGCCGATCTCCGGCCCCGCCAAGGTCGGCAGCACAACTTCGCTCTCGCGCGCGATCGTCGACGTCGGGACGTTGACCACAGAGATGGTGTGCAGCCCCTGTGCCTTGGCGTAGCGCAACGCGGCTAGCGTGTCGGCGGTCTCCCCGGACTGCGAGATGAAGATCGCGAGATCCCCCTTGCGTAACGGCGCTTCGCGATAGCGGAACTCCGAGGCCACATCGATCTCGACCGGCACGCGCGCCAGTCGCTCGAACCAGTATTTGGCAATTTGGCCGGCATAGCTCGCCGTACCACAAGCCGTGATCCAAATGCGCTGTATGGCCGTAAAGTCGAACGGCCATTCGAAAGGCAGTTCTATGCGCCCGCGAGCCATATCGACATAGTGCGCCAGGGTCTGCCCAACCACTTCCGGCTGTTCGTGTATTTCCTTGGCCATGAAGTGACGATAATTCGCCTTATTGACCAAGAGCGACGACGTGCCATGGCTTGACGCTTCGCGGTGGACGATGCTGCCGCTCGAGTCATAAATGACGCCGTTGGCACGGGTAAGCACGGCCCAATCGCCGTCTTCAAGGTAGATGATGCTGTCGGTGAATGGCGCAAGCGCAATAGCATCCGACCCTACATACACTTCGCCATCACCATATCCAATCGCAAGCGGCGATCCCTTGCGCGCGCCGATCATGAGGTCCTCGTGGCCTTTGAACAGAAACGCCAGTGCGAAGGAACCGCGCAGCCGCGGCAACGAAGCCTTCACCGCGTCCTGCGGCGAGTAGCCATTCTTCAAGTAGGATTCGACGAGATGTGCCACCACCTCGGTATCGGTCTCGGAAGCAAAGTCCGCGCCGTTCTGTTTCAGTTCGGCACGTAGCGCATGGAAATTCTCAATGATTCCATTATGAACGACTGCAACGTGGTCCGCCATATGTGGATGTGCGTTGCGCTCGGTGGGCTTGCCATGGGTGGCCCAGCGCGTGTGGCCAATGCCAGCGTGACCCGACAGTGGATCGCGATGCAACCTCTCCGCAAGGCGTTTCAGCTTGCCCTCGACACGCCTGCGCTCGAGGTAGCCGTTCTCGAGTGTGGCGATGCCTGCCGAGTCATATCCGCGATATTCTAGCCGCTGGAGTGACTCGACCAAATGTCCGACGACCGGACCACGACCTAGGATGCCAATAACTCCACACATGCCGATCAATGCGCCCCCACGTCAAACCACGACGATGATTTCAGAACCACAGAACAATAAATTGATGGCGGATTCGCTGTGGAGGCCTGGCGCGGATGGACTAGGGCTGGATGTTCTCCGTCCATCCATCAGCGTCACGCAAAGTGCGAGCTAGATCGAACATTTTAGCCATCTAAGCTCAATCAGCTTCACCGCTGCTTGGCGACCCACCGCTGGCTAAGCGGAGATACGGCAGCAGACGAAAGCGAATCCCAGGTGAGCCGAACGTTCAGGCAAGTCTTGACGAACGCGCGTAACCAGCCCCTTCGCGAAGGAAGATGGTGATCGTCGCATTGAACAGGCTGCGTGGATACGTCTTGCAAGTCGGCTGGCCCTTGAGATGGACGGGACTCGATCGAGGGCGACGAACCGCTTATCCTGCTGTAGAACTTCATAATCGCAGCCCCCCTCACCTTGCCCAGTGCCCCGTCAAGCGCCATTCATTGTCCTCTCGTCAGATCTCTCAAGAACAATCCGCTTCTCATCTTCTCTCCGGATATCTTCTGCGGCTGAGTGACGTGACTCAACCCGCTATGCGTCTCGTCATGCGTATCTGAATCGCTTTTTTGGCAGGATCCAGCCCTTAAGGAGGGTGATGCCAAGATTGATGCAAGCTGCGTTAGTTCGATAGGAGCGAGACTAGGTCAAGAGAGAACGATGGCTCAATTGTACGGAGGTAATGCCCCGATATCGAAAAGTTTGAAGAACTATACGAGCGTTTGTAACCGCTTCCACCGACGCCAACGCTACCGCGCAAAAGAGGGCCACGTCCTAAGGACCCTTTCTCGTTGCTAGCGGAAAGGCGCCGGCCGTGTACTTCTCGCAGACACACGCAAACGCTGCCTTGAGCAGCTCAAGTTCAGCGCATTGCCAAAGCGATATCGTCGGCAAACCCTGCGACGGTATACACCTCGGGGCGTCACTGAAGCCATGTCCGAAGATTGACCGCCACGGTCCACCGCCGCCTCTGCGCGAAATGGACGAGCTGTAGCGAGAAGATGCCGTGGTCACCTGTCCAACCATTGATCAGGAGGAGCGCCGGGTCTTGCGCGGGCGGCTGGTCAGACCTCAACCTGCCCCAAACGTACACCCGTAGCGGTCCAACAAGACCGGTTTGAACTTATGGGAGATCACGGTTTCTCCTCTTGAATCGAGCTTGCATTTGGGCCGACCACGGCGACACATTGGCGGGAAGAACGACACCAACGTAGGCGGCTACCGCCAATAACGAAAAAGCAAGCATTACCACTGCCGTCGAAAGCAGCGAATGCCCGTCAAAGAGCCCGACGACCAAGGCGCTGGACAATGCGGCGCCTGCCATCTGTGCGAATGCTCGTGCCGCGCTCGTAGATCCTGCGATTTCTGGCATAGGCCGCATTGCCTCGCTGATAACGTACGGCGAAATCAAGCCGAATGAAGACCCGACACCCACCAACATCAACACCACAAAAACAGTCGATTTGTCTCCCACCAATGCCATGAGAAGCAAAGATATTCCCATGATGGTCGAGAGTGTGAGGCCGACCGCAAGCAGCTGCGCGGACGATGCACCGCGGCCACAGAAGCTCCTGTTGAGCCAGGCACCTATCACGATCGACAGCGAACTTGCTCCAACGATCGTACCATAAGCGTTGGGACCGAAAACGTTGGAGAAGAACAGCGATGATCCAGTGACGGAGGCGAATACGGCTCCAGCCGCAGCCGCATTGCAAAGGATGTTTCCGACGCAGACCGGGTGACGCAGCACGCGACGATAATTTCGGACGATCGTCGCAGGATCGAATCCAACGCTTGGATGGACTGCGGCACTTTCTCTGAAGCACGACATCGCCGCGAGCAGAATCAATGCTCCTGCGATAGGCACGACGTAGAGGGACCGTAAACCGTGTGCTGGAATGACAATGTCAACCATTGGTGCAACCATCGGAACAGCGGAGATTGCCAGAACGACGTTGGTCATCTGTACCCTTCCGGTCTCGCCGTTGAAGAGGTCCCTCACAATTGCGATCGCAGCAATCCCGGTAACAGAAGCACCGATACCCTGGAGCGTGCGAAAGAACAGGAATAGTGACAGGGAGTTGGAGAGAGCGCACCCCACACCGGCAAATACCACGAGTACGCAACCGCCTAAAACGATTGGCTTACGGCCGAAGCAATCCGATATCGGTCCGCAAACGAGAAGCGTCATTCCAAAACTCATGACATAGGCGCTCATCGCCACAACGACGTCGCTTGCCGTCGCTCCGAGGTTAATTCCTGTCGCCGGCAGACTTAGGGCAATCATGTCAACGCCAAACGCCGACAATGACGCCATAAGAGCCAGCAACAAGGTGCATGAGAACGAATCGCGATGAATGAGCAAGGTCTGTTTTCTCTTGATAGGCACTGAGCTAGCGCAGCACAGTTTTGAGATGTTCATCCGCAACAGACGATGCATTCATCGCGGTCTGCCTCACTGATCGTGAGATTGTTACCTTCGCGCCGCGCCGGCCAAGACGGCTTCCATGATTCTGACCAATTCGTCATACCGAGCAGAGGCCCGACATAACGAAGCACGCTAGCTTTCTTTCGCCAGTGAGATCTTCTCGCGTGGCAACTCCCAATCCGCTTCCGACCATCTGGTGCAGGCAACAACCGCTCGAGAGCAACTCGCCCCTTTAACTTGGCTACGACGGCCGTCGCTTGCTGCGCTCGAGGTACGGATCGCAAGTGAGGCGTGACGTGTTGACCCGCCACGAATTATTGTCGCCGGCGCGCCGCTTTAGGCATGATTTCAAGCCTACAACCTAACGCTGCGTGAGATTCAAGCTGTTTTTGACGGTCTCGCAGACTTCATTTCATACTGCCGGAGTGACGCGCCACTACTCCCAACCCGATTCTGAGGAACGCACTCCTCGCCGAATGCAGACGCAGGCCGCAAAAGCCGAAACAATCCGGCGCGCGCCCGATTCCGAAGAATTTTTTGCTGCGGATTTGGCCGCGCGACAATGCCGCTACGACGGATACGGCGGGTCAGATAGCTCCCTGACCACATTCTATGGCTATGATAGCCTGTGACTGGAAATGACTTGGGTCCCATGGCTAGCGCATGTATCGAAGAGCAGCACGTCCGTATGCATCAAGGTGCAGCCCGCAGCATATCCTGCCGAACGGCATACCGGTGACAGTGGCCCGCGGCGGAACACAACGCCACACGCCGACTTCGTATTAGAGGCTTTCTTCATCATGATCACGTCGCTTTGATACGGCCTCGAACGCATGTGCACTCAGATACGTTTGTTGCATGCTTGCCTGTGGCGCGCTAACCGCGATGTCCTAGCTCCTAACGTCTGAACAAATGTTCCGGCTCTGCAATGCCATATAAATCAATGTATATGATGTGTTTGCGGATATGGTGTGTATGGTTAGGTGAAGTATCGCTCCCCTCAATGTGATAGCGGGCCCTATCTGGACCTTCTCGAAAATTAATTCCAAATGACGATGCCAGGATGCCTGTTCGCACGACTGGAAAGGCAATGACGGCTCACGATTCAAAGCGGCGCGTTGCGCTGATCACCGGCGTCACCGGGCAGGACGGCGCGTATCTCGCCGAATATCTGCTCGGCCTCGGCTACACCGTGCATGGGATCAAGCGCCGCTCATCTTCGTTCAACACCGCGCGGGTCGACCATCTCTACCAGGATCCGCACGCCGGCAATGTGCCGTTCCTGATGCACTACGGCGACATGACCGATTCGACCAATCTGATCCGGCTGATGCAGCAGATCCGGCCGACCGAGATCTACAATCTGGCCGCCCAGAGCCACGTCCAGGTCAGCTTCGAGAGCCCCGAATACACCGCCAACGCCGACGCCATCGGCGTGCTGCGCCTGCTGGAGGCGATCCGCATTCTCGGCATGGAAAAGGAGACCCGGTTCTACCAGGCCTCGACCTCGGAGCTGTACGGGCTCGTGCAGGAGGTGCCGCAGAAGGAGACCACGCCGTTCTATCCGCGCTCGCCCTATGGCGTCGCCAAGCTCTACGGCTACTGGATTACGGTGAACTACCGTGAGGCCTATGGCATGTTCGCCAGCAACGGCATCCTGTTCAACCATGAGAGCCCGATCCGCGGCGAGACCTTCGTGACGCGCAAGATCACCCGCGCCGTCGCCCGCATCGAGGCAGGCCTCGAGCGCAAGCTCTATCTCGGCAATCTCGATGCCAAGCGCGACTGGGGCCACGCCCGCGACTATGTCGAGGGCATGCACAGGATCCTGCAGGTGGACGAACCCGGCGATTTCGTGCTCGCGACCGGCGAGACGCGCTCGGTGCGCGAGTTCGTCGAGCTGGCGTTTGCCGAGGTCAGCCGCAGCATCGAATGGCGCGGCAAGGGCGTCGAGGAGATCGGTGTCGACAAGGCGTCCGGCAACACGCTGGTGCAGATCGACCCGGCCTATTTCCGCCCGACCGAGGTCGATCTACTGATCGGCGACGCCAGCAAGGCGCGGGCCAAGCTCGGCTGGGCGCCGAAGACGCCGTTCGCGCAACTGGTGAAGGAAATGGTCGCCAGCGATCTCGTCGAGGCCAGGCAGGATGCGGCCAATGGCAAGCACGGCGTTTGAGCTGAAGGGCAAGACGGTTTTCGTCGCCGGCCATCGCGGCATGGTCGGCTCGGCGCTAATGCGCCGGCTGGCGCGCGAGCAAGCCGATCTGCTGACCGTGTCGCGCGGCGAGGTCGATTTGCGCGACCAGGGCGCGGTGAACGCCTGGTTCGCCGCGAAACGGCCGCAGGCCGTGTTCCTCGCCGCCGCCAAGGTCGGCGGCATCGTCGCCAACAACACGCTGCGGGCCGAGTTTCTCTACGACAATCTGGCGATCTCGAGCAACGTGATCCAGGCAGCGCACGTCAATGGCTGCGAGAAGCTGATGTTCTTCGGCTCGTCCTGCATCTATCCGCGCCTGGCGCCGCAGCCACTGCGCGAGGATTCGATGCTGACCGGCGCGCTGGAGCCGACCAACGAGCCCTATGCCATCGCCAAGATCGCCGGCATCAAGATGGCCGACGCCTATCGCAGCCAGTACGGCGCCGATTTCATCAGCGTGATGCCGACCAATCTCTACGGCCCCGGCGACAACTATCACCCCGAATACAGCCACGTCGTCGCCGCGCTGATCCGCCGCTTCCACGAGGCCAAGGTTTCGGGCACCGGCAACGTCGCGGTATGGGGCACCGGCACGCCGCGCCGCGAATTCCTCTATGTCGACGATCTCGCCGACGCCTGCGTCCATCTGATGAAGACCTATTCTTCGCCCGAACTGGTCAATATCGGCACCGGCGAGGACATCACCATCGCCGAGTTCGCCCTCATGGTTGCCGCTGCGGTCGGCTACCGTGGTGAGATCAGCTTCGATACGTCGCGGCCGGACGGTACGCCGCGCAAGCTGCTCGACGTCAGCCGGTTGGCCCGGCTCGGCTGGCGTGCCACCACCTCGCTCGAGGATGGCATCGCCCTCGCCTACCGGGCGTATCTCGATGAGAAATAGAGATGCCGCCAAAATCGACTTGCTCGTCCCGAACAAATAACTACGTCGTTTGCGGCGAGATTGACTTCACAAAATCCCGTGTCATCAAAGAATAGCGCAGCAAAGGCCCGCGGATCCGGCGCCCAGCAAATCGTCTCATGACTGCATTGGCGCACTTGGAGATCGTCGCCGTCCAGACGCGGGCGCAGAGCATTTGCCGCAACGAGTACCGAGATGAGATTCAAAACGTCATCATCGTCCGATCGCTGGAATTGCGAGAGCCCGCGTTGCGATGCGCATGGCGCCTTCAAATCAACGCATCGGCTGCTTCGCGAATGCCCGTGTAAATGTCGTCGAGATCTGAAGCCGTAATGCAGTACGGCGGCATCACGTAGATGGTGTTACCAAGCGGGCGCAGCAGCAGATTTCGCGCCTCGAAGAAGGCCTGAAGCTTCGGACCGATGTTCGCGAGATAGCCCGTATCCCTCACCTTCAGATCGAGCGCGGCGATCGTCCCAGTCCGGCGGACGTTTGCAAAGCGCGGATCCCTACGGAATGGCTCGATCGCCCGCTCCTGCATAGTGGCGACTGATGCCAGGCGATCACGAGATGCGCTGTCTTGCCAAAGATCCAGGTTGGCCTTTGCTGCAGCGCACGCCACCGGATTCGCAGCATATGAACTCGAGTGAAAGAAGGTACGCGTCCGATCTTTCGAGTAGTGCGCATCAAAAATATCACTGCGGCAAAGTGTCACCGCGAGGGGAAGCGCACCTCCCGTGATGCCCTTCGAATAGCAGACGATATCTGGTGTGATGTTGGCTTGCTCGCAGGCGAATAAAGACCCGGTGCGGCCCCAACCGGTCATGACCTCATCGGCGATAAACAGAACCTCAGATGCTTCGCAGATCCGTTTCATCTCCTTGAGCACCCAGGCGGGGTACATTAGCATCCCGCCAGCCCCCAACACGAGAGGCTCGACGATAAACGCCGCTGGAATTTCGTTTCGACATACGGCCTCAAGCGCATCAAGAGTCACCTGTTCACGGCCACTTTCTGGGAACGGAACCGAGGCCACGTCGAACAGCAGCGGCCCATAGGCCACGTTGAATACACCGCGGGCACCAACCGACATCGCCCCAACCGTGTCGCCGTGATAGGAATGTTGCAACACGACAATGCGTATGCGCTGCTTGCCAATATTATGCCAATAGCCGAGCGCCATTTTTAAGGCGACTTCCACACTGCTTGAACCGCCATCGGAGAAAAAGACATGGTCGAGACCACGCGGCACGACTTTCAATAGCAGCGCCGCGACCTCCTCGGCCGGATCATGGGAATATCCGGCAAAGATGATCTGGTTAAGCTTGCCAGCCTGCTCCTGGATTGCTCTGACAATATTTGGATGGCAATGGCCATGGGTTACGACCCACCAGGAGGAGATTGCATCTACGATGCGGCGCCCCTCTGACGTGTAGAGATGAGCTCCATCTCCGCGCACGATCTTGATCAGTTCGTCTTGCAGTGCGTGTTGTGTGAACGGATGCCAGATCGGCGACCTCTTCTTTAGCGCCATGGCTTGAAATCATCTCGACGGAATGAAGCATTGAACGCGGCCTGCAGCGTGTCTGACGATAGAGGAGCAATCCAGGGCAAGCGCCCTAACCAACGCACCCGGCCCATCTCGCAAATTGCCCTCACAGCTTCCGGGTTCTTTTCACCAACGAATGCTATTCCGAGAATGTCGATGTGACGCTTTCGGAGAGCCTCTATTGAGAGCAGCGACTGGTTAATTGCTCCCAACGCAGTGCTTGCGCAAAGCACGATTGGAAGCCGCCATCGCTCAAAGATGTCGATGTAAAGTGTGCTGCCGCTAAGCGGCACCATCAGCCCGCCGGTCCCCTCGATCACAAGTTGCCGCTCCCCGGTATCGGGCACATTGAGCGAATCCGTGTCGATGCGAACTTCGTCGACTTCGGCGGATTGATGGGGCGAAGTGGGAGTTCGCAGGCGGTAAAGCTCCGGCACGATGCGATCGGATGTGAGACTGCCGAGCCTTGCGACCAGCTCTGTATCGGTCTCTCCCGCGAGACCCGCCTGAATCGGTTTCCAATAGCTCGCGCCGAGGAGATTGGTGAGCCCCGCGCAGAAAATCGTCGTTCCAATTCCGGTATCCGTGCCAGTCACCACGATCTGCTGCAGCCTCATCGAGCTTCACCTCATATCTCCTCGAACAGAACGTCGAGCATGGACGTCATCCTCGACGACATTGAGCGTCCTTGAAATCCGCAGACCGGCGGCGCGCTAAAATCTAACGTTGAACAGCTACTTGCGACCAACCATTCGTCAATCGTACCAGTTGTCTGGCAGATTTCGCTCGCCGTAGGCGTGCCATCGCTGTACGAAGCGGACCGACCTGCGCTTACAGCCGAAAGATGTATCCTAATTGTCGCAGAATAGTACGCTACGTACTCGTAGGTGGTCCGCGAACCACCTATCGAAAAATGCTAAATGAACAGGAGTCCCGGAAAATGTTCAGCCCGACTTGATGCTTTGCGGGTCGCTGCGGCCGGCGCAAACAATTTGCCGCCTTTGCAAATCGTCTTTCTCGCGCGAGCGGCCACATCCCGCGGTTCGTCACAATGCTAAAGTGAAACGGTGAGACCGATCTATCGTGCGGTCCCATGGTGCGCAATCACATAGGCGGCAAACCGCGCTCGGGTTCGACGTTGAAGATTCCGACGCGTTCGTTGATCATGCTGCGGCGTCCAGCAGCAGTCGCACCTTTCTCCACCTGGTGCAGCCCACCGTGATGCCGTGATTACTCGCAAACTTTGGCGGAGCTTGCAAATTCTTCCATTTGTACTCGCGAACGAGCGCCCTAGCGGCTTGCTATCGCTTTTCAGTCAGGGTCGCCGCCTAATGCTAAACGCGGGCTGCGAGCGCGCAACGTCGATTAAGCCGTGCCACCTGCTCGCGCGCCACATTCGGACCATTGGCCGCCTGATAGTCCAAATGCTTTAATCAAAGAGAAGGTTCTTGCGAGCTTCTGCCGCAGGCTCCCGCTGCCGGACGAGCGGCAACCCTTGCTTCTGCCGTAAGGCGGCGCGCCAGCATTGCGCTGAGCCTGATCCCGAGCTAAGGATGCGGCCGAGTTGCAGCGTCATCTTTGCGGTCACCATGATCCGTCACATCGTGTTCTTCACGGCCAAGGATAAGGCCGATATCGACCAAATCATCGACGGTCTATCGGTTCTCACTACAATTCCACATGCACGCCGACTCGAAATTGCACGTAACCGCAAGAGCGATCAACTCGGCAATGATATCGATGTCGTTGTCTATGGTGAATTCGACAGCGAGAGAGATCTCGCAGCGTACAAAACGCACAATCTGTATCTGGAGGCGATCCGGCGCGTACGACCACTCCGGGAGCTGCGCTTTGCCGCCGATTATGAACTATCAACAGACGTCCATTTCGCTGGAGCGGCGGGGTTAAGCCAAATTGCTCGGCGCAGCCGGCCGGCTGACACGGGCTAATTTGATGATCAGCCCTCAAGGGTTCGTCCGTTTCGGACGAAACGTGGCCTTTCTCTGGACGATCGGTTCGACCCCCGCCAACCATCGGTGATCGCTAGCACTATGGACGTCCGTGAATTGCAGTGGATCGAGCCCGTCAAGGCGCTGCGATGCCTTGCGCGCCGGCCACACCTTGCCTTTCTTGATAGCGCAGCGCGGCATGAAGCGCTTGGGCGGTATTCATATCTATCGTGCGAACCGTTCAGCACCTATTTGATTACCGATGGACATGCAAGTTGGAATGGCGAGACTATTCAGGGCGATCCTTGGGTAGTGCTTCGCACGCTTCTCGCCAGATATCGGGAAGAACATCGCCCTGATCTTCCGCCCTTCCAGGGAGGCGCGGCCGGCTTTTTTGCTTACGATCTGAACAGGACGTTGGAACGATTGCCGGCGCCGCCAAATCCCGGTCAGTGCTTGCCCCACTCGATTCTGCATTTCTACGACGTGGTCGTCAGCTTCGACCACCACCACAACAGGTGCTGGATCGTCTCCACCGGATGGCCGGAGCAGGACCCCGCTCGACGAACCGAGCGCGCGCGTCGTCGCGCCGACGAGTTTGCGGCGCTGCTTGCCAATCCAAAGGTTCCGCGGATTATAATCCCTGCCACGGCGGGCGCATGGCGTTCGAACTTCAGCCGTGAAGGCTACATCGCGGCGGTCCAGCGCGTCGTCGATCTAATTCTAGCAGGGGACGTATTCCAGGCAAACATTTCCCAACGGTTCAATGCCAGGGTGTCGCCCCTGTTCGATCCGCTCTCCTTTTACTGCCAACTGCGCTCAGTGAACCCGGCGCCGTTTGCAGCCCTCCTGCGCTATGGCGAGCTGACCATTGCGTCGAGCTCCCCGGAACGATTCCTGAAATTTGATGGACGGCAGGTCGAAACGCGCCCCATCAAGGGCACGATCGCGCGTTCCGCCGACCCGAAGGAAGATCAGCGCCGCGGTGAAATCCTCCTTGCATCCGAAAAAGACCGTGCCGAGAACATCATGATCGTCGACCTCCTCCGCAACGATCTATCGCGCGTTTGCACTGCGGATTCGGTCGACGTTCCAGCGCTGTGCGACCTCGAGTCCTACGCCTCAGTGCACCATCTCGTCTCGATCGTGAGGGGTGAACTTGCGGCAGGCAAAGACGCGGTTAGTCTGCTTCGCGCCTGTTTTCCAGGAGGATCCGTGACCGGCGCTCCAAAAGTGCAGGCGATGAAAATCATCGCGAATATCGAGCAAGTAGCACGAGAGCTCTATTGCGGGTCGATCGGCTTCATCGGCTTCAACGGGCAAATGGATACAAACATCGCGATCCGCACTGTGACGATCGATAATGATCTGGCTGCGTTTCATGCAGGTGGCGGGATAACGGTGATGTCGGATCCAGAGGCCGAATACGAAGAGACGCTCGCCAAAGCACAGCGAATCTTTGAGGCCTTTCAGGTCGCAACACCTGGTGCATCATGATTGTCATTATCGACAATTACGATTCGTTCGTCTTCAATATCGCGCGCCATTTCCGTAAACTTGGTGAAGAAGCGGAGGTGATCCGTAACGATGCGCTCAGCCTAGCCGACGTTGTCGGCCTCAGACCGTGCGCAGTGGTCATTTCGCCCGGTCCCTGCACGCCAATGGAGGCTGGGATATCGACCGCCGTGGTGCGCGAACTTTCAGGTCGCGTCCCAATTCTCGGTATTTGTCTCGGACACCAGTGTATAGGCAGCGTCTTCGGCGGGCGCGTCGTGCGCGCTCGTCGTCCTATGCATGGCCGGTCCTCCTACGTCATGCATGACCGCCGTGGGCTGTTCAGCGAACTCCCGTCTCCACTTTGCGTCGGTCGCTACCATTCGCTCGTTGTCGAGCTGGATGAAGCATCCAGTCAACATCTCAAGGTAACGGCGCACTCCGACGAAACCGAGATCATGGCCCTCGCCCATCGCTATCACCCAACCTATGGCGTACAGTTTCATCCGGAATCGATATTGACCCAATATGGCTCCATGCTGCTGATGAGCTTCTTGCAAATTGCAAACGCCTTCGCGAGCAGGAGGATCGACTCCCACGAACCGTTGGCAACGACTCTCTCAAAGGACGCATCCGAGCCACCGTCCGGGATATGATCGTGCGCACTGCAGCCGCTGGCTCTGGCCGGCTAGTAGGAGTTCTGCTGGACCTCAGTGATCGCTGTAGAGGTGCAATCCAGTGCCCCTCGGTCGAGCGGCAGCAGCAATTCGTGGCGCGGGCGAACCGGAAGGGTAGTTCGCGGCTCCTGCGCTTGGAGCGTTAGCGTCATCGATTGGCCAGATGGGCATCAGCTGCCCCGCTGAGGTCGAGCTCGGCGTGGTCGGCGCTCGCGTCGGCACGGTGGTCGGACGCGATCGCGACATAGACCGCCGGCAGCACGAAGAGCGTGAACAGCGTGCCGATCGACAAGCCGGCGACGAGCACGAGCCCGATCGAGAAACGGCTCGCGGCGCCCGCCCCCGTTGCGGTCAACAAGGGTAAGAGCCCCATGACCATCGCCGCCGTGGTCATCAAGATTGGACGGAGTCGGACGCGCGCCGCCATCTCGATGGCCGAGCGGCGATCGAGTCTCTCCTTGAGCTGCAGCTCATTCGCGAACTCGACCATCAGGATACCGTGCTTGGCAATCAGCCCGACCAATGTCAACAGTCCGACCTGGGTATAAATGTTCATGGTCGCAGCACCAAAGAAAAGTGGAATCAAGGCGCCAACAATCGCCATCGGTACGCTGATCATGATGATGAGCGGATCGCGCAAACTTTCGAACTGCGCCGCAAGCACCAGGAAAATGATGATGAGCGCAAATGCAAAGGTGATGGCGAGTTGATTGCCCTCCTGCACATATTGGCGGGCGTCGGCAAGGAAGTCGTGGCTGAAGCCTGCGGGTAGCTTCTTTGCCTCCCCGTCCAGGAAGTCCACAGCCTGACCAATCGTGACGCCGGGCATCGGTACAGCCTGGAAGGTCGCGGAATTGAGTTGGTTGTAATGGGTGAGCACGTTCGGATCAGTTGCCGTCTCAATGGAAACCACGGTTGACAGCGGCAGCATCGAACCTGCCGCAGTCTTCAGAAAATAACTGCCCAGTGATTCCGGCGTCAGGCGTTTCTCGCGCGTCACCTGCGGGATCACCTGGTACGAGCGGCCCTGCAGATTGAAGCGATTGACGTAGTTTCCGCCAAGTAGGGTCTCGAGCGCGCTACCGACGTTCTGCATGGTGATTCCAAGGTTGTTAGCCTTGGAGCGATCAACTTTGATTCGTAGCACCGGCTGGTTGAATTCAAGTTCGGAGTCGCTGACCATGAACAGACCGCTGTTGCGCGCGGCATCCTTCAGCTTCGACATCTGCTCATAGACAGCCTGGAAACCACGCGTCGAGTTGATTACCATCTGCACTGGCAAACCACCCGACCCACCCGGAAGCGGCGGCAAGCTGAAGGCAAATGAGTTGATGCCTTCGATCTTTGACAGCTCAGCCTGGACCAACGGCTTTAGCTCGATCGATGACCGCTTGCGCTCGTCCCAAGGCTTGAGCAACATGCCCGCCATGCCGCCTTGCGGACCGCTAACGCCATTCAGAACAAAGCGCAGATCGGTCTCGGGAAATTTCTGGAACGCGTTGTCAACCTTGGTGCCGTAATAGTCCAGGTAGTCGATGTTGGCGTATTTCGGCGCCTTGGATATTGCGAATACGATGCCTTGGTCTTCCTCAGGTGCCAGTTCCCTGGAAATATGCATATAGAGAAAGCCGACGAGGCCCAGCATGGTCAGCGCGAACAGCCCGGTAATCGGGCGATAGTCGAGCGAGCGGTCGAGCTTACGGCCATACCAGCGTGTCATGTCGCCGAACACGCGGTTCACAAATGTCGCAAAGCGCCCCTCCTCAGCGCGCTTCAGGAAGACCGAGCACATCATCGGCGACAGCGTCAACGCGATCACGCCAGATACGATGACCGACCCCGCCAACGTAAGCGCGAATTCGCGGAACAGCGTACCGGTGAGGCCGCCGAGAAAGCCGATGGGCGCATACACGGCGGCCAACGTAATCGTCATGGAGACGACGGGGCCAACAATCTCGCGCGCGCCGATCTTGGCGGCCTGCATGGGCGGCGCGCCTTTCTCCAGATGGCGATGAATATTTTCCACCACGACAATCGCGTCGTCCACCACGAGTCCGATCGCAAGCACCATCGCGAGGAGGGTCAGGAGATTGAATGAAAATCCAAGCGCCAGCATCATGCTGCAGACGCCAACAAGCGACAGCGGAATGGTGACGGCGGGAATGATGACCGACCGCAACGAGGCCAGGAAGAGGAAGACGACCAGCACCACGATCACGACGGCCTCAATGAGCGTGCTCTTCACTTCATCGATCGATGATTGAATGAACTTGGTGGAGTCGTAGGCCACTTTCATCTTCAGCGACGGTGGCAGATTGCGCTCCAGTTCGGGAAACAACGCTCGAACACCTCGCACGATGTTCAGGGGATTTCCTTGCGGGCTTGGCTGCACGCCGATGAAGATCGCGTGCTCACCATTCATGGCGACGCTGACGTCTGTGGTCTGCGCGGCAAGCTCGACCGCCGCAATGTCCTCCATGCGCACAAAGCCGCTGTCGTTGGCTTTGACGATCATGCGCTTGAAGTCCTCGACACTCCGCAGATCAGTGTCGACCGTGATATCAGAAAGAATAAAATAGCCCTTGGCCTGGCCGGCCGCGGCCTGGAAGTTGTTGGCGGCGATTGCAGCAGAAACCTCAGCCGGCGACACTCCGTGCCCTGCCATTCTTACAGGATCGAGCCATAGCCGCATCGCAAAAGTCTGGCCGCCCAGGATATCCGCCGCTGC
The DNA here is from genome assembly GCF_001908235.1 of Bradyrhizobium sp. NAS96.2. Lineage (GTDB taxonomy): Bacteria > Pseudomonadota > Alphaproteobacteria > Rhizobiales > Xanthobacteraceae > Bradyrhizobium. Next base: position 61,131 of record NZ_LGHK01000007.1, on the reverse strand, counting down.
GACACCTTCTACGGTTGACATAATCGGCTGTACCACCCGCGAGAGATAGTCGGATATCGCGCTGGCCGTCAGCTCTTCGCTGGAGAAGGCGATATACAGGACAGCGGTGGTCTGACCAGTAGACTTCGTGACGACAGGATCGTTCGATTCCTTCGGGATCAGATATTTGACCGAGTTGACCTTAGAGAGCACTTCAGTGAGCGCCTCGTTGGAATCGAAATTGAGCTTGATGTAGACTTGGATCGTCGAGGTGCCGAGAACCGATGAGGACGTAATGTAGTCGACACCCTCGGCCGAAGCGACCGCCTGCTCCAGCGGAGTGGTGATGAACCCCTGGATCATGTCCGCGGAGGCACCAGGATAAGACGTCGTGATAGTGACGAGCGTATTCGACAGCTTGGGATACTGCCGAATCGGCAGAACGGCGGCCGCGCGAAGGCCAATCAGCAGGATCAGCAGACTGACAACGATCGACAGTACCGGACGTTTGATGAAAAGCTCGGTAAATGCCATCGCGGCGCTCGCATTCAATAGACCGATGCAAATTCGGCAAGTCACCGCCCTATCATCAATGCGGAGACTGCGGCTAAGGTCTGTAGCGTGAGGGAAGCGGAATCGGTTGCTCTAAAGGCTCTTGTTCCTGAGCAACACATCACCCTCTACTTCGCGAGGATATTGGGCGACCATTTCGAATGAAGGTAGAAGCTTCAGCATGGCCTGAAGGGTCAGCTGACCTTCGTAAAGCTCCTTGTCGCTGTATTCGGTGTAGATGAAGCGCGTATTGTTTAAGGTCTGCCTGCCGCCAGCGAAGACATCAGCCTCCGCTCCTTGCACATCCATCCAGATCAAATCAATTTTGTTCAGATTGGCCTCGGCGCACCAGTCATCCAGGCGTCGCGTTTCAACCGATATCGGGCTATCGAACCGAACCCATTCATACTCGGTAAGATGATTCTTTGGTCGCCGTATCGATCCAGAAAGAGCCCAATCCTTTGCCTCTCTATCTCCGTTGCTTGGATGGAAGTCGACGCTACCATTCTTGTCGCTAATCGCGATCTCCGATAGACGACTCTTCTCGAGATAGAGACCAATGTTTTTCTTGAACCGAGCGATCGCCCGGGGATCCGGTTCAAAGCAGTAGATATGAGCTTCTGGGCAAAGCTGAAGAAAACGTAACGAGTCAGTTCCGTCGTAGCTGCCTATGTCCAAGATCACAGGATCTGGCTTCTGAAGGAACGAAACAATACGCTGATGGACCTCCAACGCGGACCCGGACTCACGTGTTTCCATTTAACTCTGTCCTCACGCCTCAATGGCTCGCAACAAAATCAAGTTAGCTTACGGCTTTTGCCGATTACTGACTACCTTCGAAGATCCAGCTTCGACTCCGAACGTACAAACAACCAGACGGGTGGCTCAATTCTACAGAGGTAAGCAGGCGATATAGAACGGGTTGCAAAACCTATACTAAGGTTTGCAGATGGAAGTAAGTTGCACGAATGGTACAGGATTCGACGCGCCGCGCTCTCGCGATCCTCTGAGTTTCGAGAGCTGTTCGACTAGACGTCAAACACTGGGCCGAGCCCACTCCCTTGAAGACGGCAGACTCTGCCTGACCAGCAACGATAAACGCTGCGGAACGAACATGCGCGGCATCGCTATTGGAAGACACAACTGGATTTTGCCTCAGCGCGGGGCGGAGCGCACTGCTATTGCTGACGCGTCTCACCACCGCACACTTGAACGACGTTGATCCGCAAGCCAGGCCCACCGATGTCCTCGCCCATCGCCGATCTGCCTGCGTTCCACCTGCAGAGTTGCCTCCCGAGGAATGGAAAACGCCTGCGCGCGGTTGAAAACCCCTCCGATACGAAGCCCGTCGCAGCCGCCTTGAACGTCTCAGCGACCATAGTCCCTCCCTTATGCGCGCGGAACCGTTGTGCGGCTATCCTCGGACGCGCACCTTACGCTACGCTCGCATCCAGCTATACCGGTGTGTAATCGAGTTATCCCCGAGGATGACTGGCACGATCGCGGGCGCAAGTCATATGGCCTTATACTATCTAGATAGTTCGAGGGAGGCTATGTCCACTCAAGTTCACTGCCTATTCGGGAAAGCAAAGGAACGCACACCTGACGGTCGTCGCGCACCTAGCCTATATTCCAGCTTGATCGATGATTTGAGTCAGTTGAATTTCGCAGACGCGGATGACCGTCGAGCATTCCCTCCGACACTACACAGCATATTCGCAAGGCATGGACTGTTCGGGCTCACCACACCAGCAGAGCACGGCGGAATAGCTCTTCCCTTGCAAGAGGCCATCGACCTCATCTCCGCTACTGCGTCCTTCGACATCTCGGCTGCCTCTACCCTCGTCATTCATAACTTCCTGGCATTGCCCTGCATCGAAGCGGCGCCGCACATCCCTGAACAGAGGCACGTCATGTCCTGTGCAACACGCGGCGATCTTTGCGCATTCGCATTGACAGAGCCTCAAGCTGGCTCCGCCCCGCGGCATATCGAGACCTCGGCTTTCATGCACGAAGATAGAGTTCGCATCTCCGGCCGCAAAATTTGGATCGGCCTTGCCGATTGGGCCCGTTGGATCGTTTGCTTTGCGCGAGCCTCCGGTCCGGATGCGAAAGGTCGGCTCGTTGCCGTACTGGTTGATAGACAGGCTCCGGGCCTAAAGGTCACACACGAGCATCGCACACTCGGTCTACGCGGCATCATTCAAAATACCCTGGAGTTTCAGGATGTCGAGGTGCCGAGTGCTTACGTGCTCTCTCGCGATCAAGACGGCTGGGGGGCAGCAACATCTAGTATGAACCGCGGACGTATCGGTGTGGCTGCCATGGGCCTTGGAGCCCTTGAGCGCGCTCTCCAGGTCGCAGCCTCATATGCAAACCATCGTCGATTAGGTAAGCTGCGCATGATTGAGAACAGCTATATCGCGCAGCTATTGGAGCAGATGGTACTCCGGCGGGCAGTAGTGAAGGCAATGCTGGGTGCATCCTGCAGAATTGTCTCAGCGCAGGGCGCACCCAACGTCCACCTTGCTTCTGCAACGAAGGTTTTGTCGTCGGAATGGTGCGGCCTCGTCGCAGATCAGTGCGTCCAACTGTTAGGTGGCCGGGGTTACGACGAGGGAACACCCGTGGCTAAAATCTATCGAGACGCTCGCATTCTACGCATCTTCGAAGGTCCGACCGAGGCGCTTCTGTCGCATCTTGGCCGCTGCCTTCTCTCTAGAGCCACACGTGACGAGATAGCCGATCTTTTTCTGTCTCTTGGTGCGGCGCAAGTCCATGCTGCTATGATGGAGGAACTTTCCGGACTGAGCGAGACAGACGGCGCCGTGCTAATCTATGCGGGTCGGCTCACCACGCTAGGACTGGCACAAGCTATCATGTCAGCTGATGGCTTCTTCCCTTCAGATTGTGTCACAGCAGCAGCTGACCTAGTCAGTTCCGAGTTAGCAACTCTCCGCGCTCGCGCGCCGACACGGCAATCTTTCGAGGGCCGCATTCGCGCCAGCCGGGTTCTGAATGCCTTCCTCCAAGATGCAGCTTCCTCCATCGGTTCACCTGTCCTCACAGACGATCACCTCAAATTGGTGCAGTATGTCTAACATCTTGCTAGGTCGATACCGCAGAAAGATCATTGACGGTTGATCGCTTGCTGCTTCCTCTGCGGTGTGCTTCGGGCAACGGCGATACAATACACCCATTCTGGCCGAACGACGATCAGTGAAGGCAGATCAAGTCCTAGTTGCCCGATAGACGTCCGGAAAGGAAGTGTGTGTGATCAGCGGCAACTTCCATGTGATCAAGAGCGGTTGTCAATGGAGTGATTGCTCTAGTGAATATGAGCCCGCTAACGACGATCTAGTCGACCACCCTTCAATCGCTGGCAGAACCCCGATAGACAAAAGTGACCACTGTCGGGTCATGGTTCTTTCTGCGAGCGTCTCTGTCCGCTATCAAACGACCTGATGTTCCATTGGCTCAAGCGCCGGAACACAGTGTTCCAGTGTCCGAAGGCCTCAGGAAGATCGGGTCAAGGAGAGCGGTACGCGCGATCAAAAGTACGCCTTCCTCGAACATTCGGTTGTCCCGCCTGGTCGATCCTTTCTGGTCCGGCCGGCCTATGATCCGCGGCGCCATTCACTTCCAAGCCGCGTCGCTAAACGGTCCATCACACCCGAGGCCACCTCCCCCAAAAAAGTCTTGAATCTAATTTGCGCCGACAAGGACTCCTTAAGATCCACACTGTTTCAAGGTCCCTCTCATGTCGGCGAGGAAAGCGCCCAGCTGGCCGAATTGAGATCTGATTTGAGGCGAACGCTCTGTACGGAGAGTACAAAAGCACCTTGTTGCCCACACGCCATTGTACCCACTTCTCGGAAGACCGCGTCGATCAGGATCACTTGCTACCGCCACATCGTGGGCGCTCCGGTCAACGCCGCTTGGCCGATTTCCCTGAGGGCATCGACCGATGTCTCTCCACGCGTGGCTGCTTCGAGGAGTTTACACGCGACGTGGGTTCGGATGCTGATCTCGTGACGGGATACGCCTTCACAAACCTCATCCAGGACCGCACGCAATATGGCAGCCAATTCGGAGTCGACCATTTGAGTGCCCTCAATCTCACAACTCTATCATCTGCCTATGCTGGCGGGATAGAATCTGGTTGGGTGAACGCCGAGCCAATATATGCACGTGTCCATGTAAACAATTTTAGCGTTTTGGTTTAACAACGTACACGCCCCGGTTTTAGCGCTATTCGTAAGAAAGTTTCGTTCGATGGCTTTTTCGATTTGAGGGAGGACTTCACGCTCGAAGAGCCAAGCGCTACCGCTGCCTCTCTGCGGAGGTCTCCGGCTCCGCGCGGTTTACGAACAGACAGACAGCAGCAAACTGCCCTCTCAATATCTCTTGCGACAATTCACCATAAGACAGCGAAACGCCGGCTGCCGTAACCGAGGCAAACGCAACGAAATACATCCCTTGATCCCTCAACGTTGGTCATAGCGAGCCTTCTTACACTTCTTCTCTGAAGGTTTCGTGGACCAATTGAGACTCACGCAAAAATGCGGAGCTAATCGTTCGCAGGAGCTAGCGTAACGGAATACGGTGCGCGGCGATGGCGGAGCCGACCAAAATTTTCGGTCTCAATACCAATGGATGGACTCCGCCCGCGGCGTGAAACCGGGGTCCCGTCCGGAGGGCTTCGCTCGATTATCTATAGGTCCACGGCAGTCGACGAACCCTCGTTCGTATTTGCTCTCGCTCGACTGATGACCCCATAAATGTCTTTGATGAGTCCTCGGATCATCGCAAGACCCGCGCTTGGCAGATAAGCTTGTAGGAAACGCGACGAGGTGAAGGAAATATGCAAGCTTGTCGCGCTCTCGGCGGGTTCGGGCGAGAACGACATCGCGCCTGCCGTGCTCGCAATCGGACGCCCAGCGTTCTCGCTCCCCTGAGCGATACATTGCGATACGTGCGAGGTGGAGACTGTATGCTTTTCAAGTTCGGAGAGGAACGATCGGCGCGCTGTTTCTCGACCTCGGCAACGTCCTCATTGGCCACGATCATGGCGCCGCCTACTCCAGCCATCTCCATCTCCCGATCTCCAACGCGATACGACCTTTCCCGCACGCGCCAGCGCCTTCGCCGATACGACTACCGACTTCGCGCGATATGCACCAAGAGGGTCTTCAAGGGTACCCCGAATTGGCGACAAAGCGTCGCTTGAGTATCTCTTGACGTGGAGCCTTCGCTTCCAGGAGACCGTCGACGGCTCTAACGGCATGATATCAACTGCGACACCATCAAAGGGCTCGACAGCAAGGATTCTAGGTCGGCTTGGTCATGATTAGACACCGGAGCGAGTTTCACCGGACTTGTCTACCGCGAGCTGCGGATGAGAACAGGCTCCAATCGAATAAATAGTTCGCTTGCTGGGGAGCAGAGAACGAGGACGATGCTCGATTTTATTGACTTGCTAACCGAACGCTATCCAACGCTCATATCGCGTGCCTGAGATAGACGTCTCAGTTTCGTGAAGCCACGATCAGTGGCCATAAAACGCCCCAGCATCGGCGCAATCAGTTTAAGTGGATCAATCGCCTGACCGGTCTCATGCGCAAGCGCTTCCGCGTACGCGAGAAGATCGCGATGAACCGCTGCCGGCAGTTCGGCAGTTACTCTGACTGGCCTGTCACTGGGAACTCCCGAAATTCTAAGCTTTGGCACGGCATCATCCTTTGTATGGTTCGAGCTGAAGATCGCGGTTGACAATCACCCGAACCGGAAAACCTGGACGGATGGTCAATGTCGGCTGGATGTTGAGACTGCGCCGTACGACTTGCTGGCCGGTTTGGTTCAACGAATCCCCTGCACCGTGCCGCAACGCCTGGATAATTGCGCTGTCGTTGCTGTTCGTGTCGGAGCCCGAGCCAAGCTCTGTTCCGACAGCAAGAAGGGTCGATAGGGCGGCTGCCTTAAACAACTCGCCCCAATGATTGTCGACTTGGTCTTCTAAACCTGCATAACCTGCGTTGTCCGCACCAGGCTGTCGCTCTAGTACGATCGAGCGACCGTTGGGCATGATCAGACGAGTCCAAACCAGCAGCACGCGGGACTGGCCGAAGGTGACCTGGCTGTCATAGATGCCGATCAAGCGGGCCCCCTGGGGCACAAGCAAGAACCGTCCGGTGGGAGTATCATAGAGATTCTCCGTCACCTGCGCCGTGACCTGACCTGGAAGGTCCGATCTGATTCCCGTGATCAGTGCACCGGGAATCACCGTGCCGGCCTGCAAGAGATACGGCGAAGCTGGCTTAGTGATGCGGTCAGGGCTCACTGTGCGACGATCTACGGATGCGTTCACGAAAGCGAGTTTCGTCTCTTGACCGTTCTGCGCAGATCCGTCCACGCCGGTGCTGGTTGAGCTCGGTGGCAGGACGCGGTCGCTTGCCGCAGCGGGACCTGCGGTCGGCCGCATTTCTCTCCCGCTGCTCGAAGCAAACAAATGGCTGATACGGGCTGCTTCGGTCTCCTGGTCCCGGCGCTGTTGGCCCGGATCACCGCCGATTGTCGGCGACTGCCCCTGAGCCGCGAGGATCGGTCGACCGAGGTCCCCAGGAAGCGGCGGACCAAGCTGCGGTATCGGTTGATGTGGAACGCTGGTGTAGTCCTTCGGCAGCGTGGTAATGCCGTCGGCAACGTTGTGATGGTCGGTGCTGTAGAGCTCATCGGTGGCTTGATTTCGAGGACGATTATTCTGCAGTGACCACAAAACGGCTCCACCGATAACGAACAATGCAACAGCACTCCCTCCCGCCAGGACTTTCCGGGATAGCCGCGTCACACGCGGACGCTCTGCCCTCAACCGAAAGCTGCTGGATTGCTGGTCTTGTATCTGCGGTGGAATGGCTCGTTCGTGTTCGTTTCCATTCGAGGTATTCATGACGACGGCCTCCCGTCAGTCCTGACAATTCTGACCTTCTGCGGATGCTCGCCGCCGAGCCGGAGTTCGGCCGCTGCAAACAGCCGGTCGACAATCAACACGTTGCCGTAGGCGCGATAATTGACGAGTTCGGTCTTGCCGTCAGGTCCGATGACGAAGAGCGGCGGCATCTCGCCTTGCACGATCCCCTGCGGGAATTCGACATAGACCTTGCGGCCATCGTCATATGCAGCGACCGGTCGCCAGGGCGCGCTATCCCCTTCAATCGCGTAGCGGGCGACGCGATGCGCCTGATCCGGAAGAACGGGTCTCAGGGCAACTGAACGCGATCGTTCGCGCACGGTTTCCGGATAGTACCAGGCGACGGATGGCATGTATGGTCGCTCTCGGGAGCGAAGCTCTATCAGGTAGGTGCGCCGGTCGGTATTGATGACAAGATTGGTTTCGATCGATGCGCGGGTCGGCTTGACCAGAATATGGACCCGCCGCGTATCGCCACTCCCACTCTCAGTATCGCCCACGACCCAGCGGACGGTGTCGCCAGCCGCGATCGGTCCGGATCCGGTCAACTGCTCTCCTTCCTCGAGCGCAATATCCGTGATCTGCCCCGGTGCGGCGTAAATCTGATAAAGCGCACCGGGACTGTAAGCGTAGATTTGCGCTGCATTGAAATACCCCCGCTTGCGCGGTTCGACGCGGGCCGCGCTGTTTGCCGTCTCAACCCGGCTCACAGGTTCGGGCTCTTCTTTTCCTCCCGACTTGCCGCCGAGCGCCGGCTTCCAGAGCGGTGGAACGTGAAGCGGTCGCGATGTGTCATCGAGAGGCGCTGGAGACACGGGCAACGGAGGGACTTCCGCGTCATAACTGATCTGCGGCGGAATGTAGGTTGCACACCCGCCGAGCGCCGATGAACAAACCAGGAGCGTGAACAGAATTGCTCGATTCGAGGTTACGAACTCGGACCAAGGCGAATTGGGCCTGCTGAGCAGGATAGGACGCTTCGAATGAGCGGCGGACGGCGTCTTGGTCACTGACTCAACTCCTTTGACCAGTTGATGGCGTGGACGTAGATGCCAAGCGGATTCTTGCGCAGGCGCTCGGCGTCGCGCGGCGTCTCGATCACGATCGTGAGAATTGCAGTCCAGCGGTCGGTCGAACTCAACGAGCCGTTGTCGTAGGTTCGTTGGATCCATGCGATCCGAAAGCTTTCGGAAGACGCGCGAATGACGCTTGAGACGTCCACGGAGATCTGCGCCTTGCCCAACTTGGCAAAGGGGTCATTGTTGCGCGCATAGTCATTGAGCGCTGCCGCCCCACGATCGGTCGTAAAATCGTAGGCCCGAAGCCAGTTCTGGCGCAGAACAATACCGTCCGAGGGCAGGCCTCTGACATCCTCGATAAAGCGCGCGAGGTGGTAGGCGATCTGCGCGTCGGTCGGCTGATAGTCAATGTTGGCGGGCGCAACCCTCTCGGCCTGACCAAGATGATCGACTTCAACCACCCAAGGCGTGATCGATCCTCGGCTGGAATGCCAGACCAGGCCCCCGCCAAGCCCGACGGACAGCATCAAGCAACCGAACGCCATCAAGCGCCAGTTTTTGGCCTGCACGCGGGCAGACCCAATGCGTTCGTCCCAAACCTGCGCAGCCTTTTGGTAAGGCGTGATCGGCGAGGGCATGCGCCCGTAGTGAACGGATGGTCGTTTGAACATTGATAACTGCCCCCTGAGATCAAGTGATCGGTTACGGGTCGTGCGCTGTCCTGATTGAGGCATCGGCCCGCGGTGTGTGTAAGGCGCATGCCGCGTGTCAGCCCTCTCCTTCAGACAAGTCGACGGAGGAGCCGCTGCCGGCGTGGTCGCCAGAGCGGACCGCGCGGCCGGCTGTCGACGCACTATGCCGAATGGTATGCGCACTTTTCATGCGCCGCGCCCAATCGGGCTGTGCTTTCCCTTCTGCCGAAGTGCTTGCAGCTTGCTCGCCCGCTTGGCCACCGCCGCCGAGCGTTGCCGCTGCACGACGCAACGGGCCTATGGCCGCCGAAGTGCCCGCCTCCGCGACGCCAGCAAGGCCGCCACTTCGATAGGCCGCGGATGCTCCACTCAAGACGGCACCGCCACCGCGCGCGGCGCCTGCAATCGCGCCGCCAGCGAGACTAGCACCGCCGGCGGCGAGGCCTGCACCCGCAGCAACGACACCGCCAGCGGCAAGTCCCGTACCGGCCGCGGCACCGGCGCCGAGTTGCGGTCCGCCAGAGACCAGGCCGTTTGCGATTCCCGGACCGAAGATACCGAGGCCGAGCAATGAAAGCGCCGCAAGGACCAGCGTCATCGCGTCTTCGATGGTCGGCTGGCCGCCAGCAAAGCCAGACGTGAACTGGGAGAACAGAGTAGAACCAATGCCAAGGATGACGGCCAGAACCAGGACCTTGATTCCAGATGACATGACATTGCCCAGCAGCCGCTCCGCCGCGAACGCGGTCTTGCCAAACAAGCCGAAAGGAATGAGTACGAAGCCCGCCAGCGTCGTCAGTTTGAACTCGATCAGGGTCACGAAGAGCTGGACCGCCAGAATGAAGAAGGCGAGCAGCACCACGACCCAGGCGAACAGGAGAACGACGATCTGGACGAAATTCTCGAAGAAACTGATGTAACCCATCAGGTTCGAGATCGAATCGAGGAGCGGTCGGCCGGCGTCGAGGCCGACTTGAGCGATCTTCCCTGGTCGCAGGAAATCCGACGCAGATAAGCTCGAGCCGGACGCTTTCAGCCCAAGACCGGCAAAGCTTTCGAAGACGATGCGTGCTAGGCTGTTCCAATTGCCGATGAGGTAGGCAAAGACGCCGACGAAGAGCGTCTTCTTGACGAGGCGCGCGATAATGTCTTCGTCCGTTCCCCAACTCCAGAACAATGCGGCGAGCGTAATGTCGATTGCGGCAAGGGTCGTCGCGAGATATCCGACATCGCTACCCAGCAGCCCGAAGCCGTTATCGATATAGCGCGTAAACGTTTCCAGGAACTGGTCGATAATCCCTGTACCAGTCATGGCTTGCTCGCCTCAGGTGTTGCCAGGGGCGGATATCCTTGCACGAAGCGGCTCTGATCCTTTGGGGCGGGCGCTAAGCTCGCGGCCGAATCATCCTGGCCAGGAACTGCGGCACCATCCTTCCTGCCAAAGAAACGACGCCGGTTTTCGTCCCAAACCTGCTTACAATGCCGGTAACCCGACGTTTCCTCGGAGGTGACACCGCGGCAGCGTACCAGGTCGGAACTGGTTGCACCTGTCGTCTGCGCTTTCTCCGGCAGTGGCGGAGAATCGTCGCCACCGCGAAGCTGAATCGTGCAGGCAGCGACGACCAATACGCCGATTGTCGTAAGCAGCGACAAGGCCTTGAATGCGTTTACGTCAGTCATTGGTGGAACATCCGCACGTCTTGAGATTGATAGCCCTGACCCGGCATCAAGAACCGTCGGAGCTGCTCTCGGCCCTGGTCTTGGGCCGCGGCGCGCTGCGCCGCTTCAAGACTCTGCGCCCGACTCTGTGCGGTCATGACTGCGGTCAGGTCGGCGAGCTGCTGCGCGCTCAGCGCGAGAATCTGGTTGCCGGCCTGCGTTGCCTGCAAGGCGCCGCTCGCGCCTTGGCTTGAGGTTACGAGCGCGGACGTTTGGATGCGATTGGTATCGAGGTTGCCAACGATACCAGCCTGGACCCGGAGCGCGTCTTGCGTTGCTGCATAAGTATTCTGCCACCGCGATTGAGCGTTTGTGATCAGCAATTGGCTGGACTGGCTTCCGGTGACCGGCGCGTAGCTTGTCGAGAACGCGCGATCGATCTGCTGAACGTCGTAGGCGATCCGCTGGGCTTGGCTCAGCAATTGCTGTGTCCGCTGGATCGAGGATTGCAATTGCTGCAGCGATGAATAAGGCAGGTTTGCCAGATTCCTTGCCTGGTTGATCAACATCTGCGCCTCGTTCTGCAACGAGGTGATCTGGTTGTTGATCTGCTGGAGCTCCCGCGCGGCGGTCAGGACATTCTGAACGTAGTTGTTGGGATCAAAGACGATGAGCGCCCTTGCGGGCACCGCGACGCCAAGCACCAGCACCAGGGTGCTAGCGGCTGCCAATAGGCCAAGACGCCTCATAGCGATTTCTCCAGATTTGCAAGATTGGGGATCAAGTCTGCGGCCCAGGCGGCGCCCCGGTGCTGGAGCCAGGCCGGCACGAACCCGTCAGGTCCATGTTCGGCGAGAAGCTGCGCGATTGCAGCCTGGTCTGTCTTGGAAGAGGCGGCGGTAAATGCGAGCGCGACATCACCAAGGCCAAGTTCGAACATGCGGTTGCCGCGACGCGATTGACAATAGTAGTCGCGCTTCGGGGTTGCCCGGCTCAGAAGCTCGATCTGCCGGTCGTTGAGGCCAAAGCGGCGATAGATGGCGGTAATCTGCGGCTCGATCGCCCGCTCGTTCGGCAGCAACAGGCGCGTCGGACAGCTTTCGATGATCGCCGGCGCGATCGCCGAGCCGTCAATGTCCGAAAGCGACTGGGTGGCGAAAATGACGGATGCGTTCTTCTTCCGAAGGGTCTTCAACCATTCGCGGAGTTGGCCCGCAAAATCCTCGTCGTCGAGCGCAAGCCAGCCTTCATCGACAATCAAGAGGGTCGGCCGGCCGTCGAGGCGGTCCCCAATACGATGGAACAAGTAAGCCAGCACGGCCGGGGCCGCACTCGTTCCGATCAACCCTTCAGTTTCAAACGCCTGGACCGAGGCCTCGCCGAGGCGCTCGTGTTCGGCATCAAGCAGGTGTCCGGACGGACCGCCCAGGCAATAGGGTTGCAGCGCACGTTTCAGGGAGTTCGATTGCAGCAGGACCGACAGGCCCGTCAGGGTGCGCTCCTGCATGGGCGCCGAGGCGAGCGACGTCAGAGCCGACCACAGATGATCCTTCACCTCCGGCGTGATCTCGATCTTTTCGCGTGCAAGGATCGCGCCGATCCATTCCGTGGCCCATCCGCGCTCGGAAGGGTCGTCGATCCAGGCCAGCGGCTGCAACGCAACGAGTTGGCCGCCGCCATCGGACAATGCACCGCCGAGATCATGCCAGTCGCCGCCCATGGCGAGCGCGGCCGCCCGGATCGAGCCGCCAAAATCGAACGCAAAGACCTGAGCATCCGGGTAGCGGCGGAACTGGAGCGCCATCAGCGCCAGCAACACGGATTTACCAGCGCCCGTCGGTCCCACCACGAGGGTATGGCCGACATCGCCGACGTGGAGGGAGAATCGGAACGGGGTCGATCCCTCGGTCTTGCCGAACAGGAGGGGCGGCCCCTTGAAGTGGAAATCCCTCATCTCGCCCGCCCATACGGCCGACATCGGAATCATATGGGCGAGGTTGAGGGTCGAAATCGGCGGCTGCCGCACATTGGCGTAGACATGACCGGGTAGACTGCCGAGCCAGGCTTCCACGGCGTTCACCGTCTCGATCATGCAGGTAAAATCGCGTCCCTGAATGACCTTCTCGACCAAGCGGAGCTTTTCATCGGCAGCATGGGGATTGCCGTCCCACACGGTGATGGTCGCTGTGACGAAGGCTTGCCCAATCTGATCCGAACCGAGTTCCTGCAACGCCGCATCGGCGTCCAGCGCCTTGTTGTGAGCGTCGGTATCAAGCAGCGTTGACGCCTCGTTGGTCATGACCTCCTTGAGAATGGCGCCGATGGACTTTCTCTTGGCGAACCATTGGCGGCGAATCTTGGTCAGCAGCTTCGTGGCATCAGTCTTGTCGAGCATGATCGCGCGGGTCGACCAGCGATATGAGAATGCGAGGCGATTCAGGTCGTCCAGAATCCCCGGCGTCGTCGCGCCCGGAAAGCCGACGATCGTCAGAACCCGGACGTTGGCCGACCCCAGCATCGGCTCGAGCCCGCCGGTCAGCGGCTGATCGGCCAACAGCGCATCGATGTACATGGGGATTTCCGGCACTCGAACGCGATGACGCTTGGTCGAAATCGTTGAGTGCAGGTAGGTCAACGTGTCCTGATCATCGAGCCACGCACATTCGGGCATGAACCCTTCAACGAGCTGCAGCACGCGATTGGTCTGATCGACAAATCCACGAAGCAGCTCGCGCGCGTCGGCTCCAACGGCGCGATCGCTGCCCTCATAAAGCAATCTTTCTGCTTTCGCGGCCCCCTCCTCAGGCGGTAGATAGAGGAAGGTCAGGAAATAGCTGGACTCATAGTGGGCGCCCGCCTCTTCAAACTGAGCTTTGCGTTCGGCATCGACCAGCGCTGAGGCGACATCCGGAAAGGTGTTCGGCGGGTACGCACCCGCAAAGTGGCGCTGCGCTTCAACGAATACCGCCCAGCCTGAGCCGAGCCGCCGCAAAGCATTGTTCAAACGGCCGGCGACGGCGACGAGTTCAGCCGGCACGGCGCTGTCGAGGTCAGGCCCACGGAACTTTGCTGTCCGTTGGAACGAGCCATCCTTGTTCAAGATAATTCCCTCGTCGACGAGAGCTGCCCAAGGTAGGAAGTCGGCGAGCCGGGCATTGGAATGGCGATATTCGGCGAGATTCATCATGACCAAGGGCTCAGGCGTTGAGATGACCGGGAATGCGCAGATGTCGGCGCACCACATCGACAAAGGCTGAATCGCGCTTGGCGGCCCAGACGGCGGCCATATGGCCGAGGAACCAGAGGACGAGGCCCGCGATCCAGAGCCGCAATCCAAGACCAAGGGCCGCGGCAAGCGTACCGTTGACAATCGCGACCGCCCGGGGTGCTCCGCCCATCAGGATTGGTTCGGTCAGAGCACGGTGAACGGGCACAACGAAGCCGACCACAGGTTCATCCATCAAATCACCACGCCGCCACCGAAAGAGAAGAACGATAGGAAGAAGCTCGAGGCGGCGAACGCAATCGACAGACCGAACACGATCTGGATCAGTCTGCGGAAACCACCCGACGAATCTCCGAACGCGAGCGTCAGTCCGGTCACGACGATGATGATGACGGCGATGATCTTGGCGACGGGGCCTTCTACCGATTGCAGGATCTGATTGAGCGGCTGCTCCCACGGCATGTTCGAGCCAGCCGCCCATGCCGGTGCTGTGGCCAAGAGAATCGTGCCGAACGCGGCAAGTGAAGCCGTATCTTGAAGAACTCGAAATTGCTGACGCATGTCAGTCTCCTGCTGATGAAAGGCTGTAGTCACCGGCAGCACTAAGTCCCTTGACGAGGGCGAGCTCAGCGAGGCGACGGTCAGCACCGCGCCCCGCAAGCACAGCAACGAGGTTGATGGTCTCGGCGATAAGGGCACGCGGAACCGTGATGACGGCTTCCTGGATGAGTTGCTCGAGCCGCCGCAGTGCGCCGATGGCGGTGCCGGCATGGATGGTACCGATGCCGCCGGGATGACCGGTGCCCCAGGCCTTGAGCAGATCGAGTGCTTCGGCACCGCGGACCTCGCCGATCGGGATACGATCCGGACGTAGTCGCAGCGAGGACCGAACGAGATCTGATAGTGTGGCGACACCATCTTTTGTTCGCAAAGCTACGAGATTTGGCGCTTTGCACTGGAGTTCTCGAGTATCTTCGATCAGCACGACCCGATCGGAAGTCTTCGCGACCTCGGCCAAGAGCGCATTTGTCAACGTTGTCTTGCCCGTCGATGTCCCCCCGGCGACGAGGATGTTCTTGCGTGCGGCGACCGCGCTCTTGAGGATCTTGGCCTGCTCCGAAGTCATGATCTCCTTGGCGACATAATCGCCGAGCGTAAACACGGCGACAGCGGGCTTGCGGATAGCAAAAGCCGGTGCAGCAACGACCGGAGGCAAGAGACCTTCAAAGCGCTCCCCGGTGCCAGGCAATTCGGCCGAAACCCGTGGCGCGCCGGCATGCACCTCGGCCCCCACATGATGCGCCACCAGGCGAACAATGCGCTCGCCATCCGCTGCGGACAGAGTTTCGCCGGTGTCGATCAGGCCATTTGATAACCGGTCAATCCACAACCGCCCATCTGGATTGAGCATGACCTCGATAATCGTCTCATCTTCGAGGTAGCCGGCAATCGCCGCGCCAAGTGCGCTACGCAGCATTCTCGCACCGCGCGAATTCGCTTCCGATTGAAAGGAATTAACTGCCACCGCTGTCCCCACCGAACGAGGGCCCCGTAGATTGAGCGCCTTCAGATGGGGACAATTACAAGGGCACCAGTGGACTTGGCGCAACGAGCGCTTTCGGTGATCGTAGACCGGCGTAGAAAAAGAAAGTCAGCGCTGAATTTTGAGACCTACGCGATCGGATAGCAGTCGCGGCTCACCACTCCCCATCGTCATCCGCAGGAATTAGTACGACGGAACTCTCATACAAACCGACCGACTCGACGGCGTCGGAAATGTTAGCCGGCACGAAGAAGGAAAACGAACTCATCCACGAAGCGGAGCATCGGAGCCAAGGAAGCGCGAACCAGAGCAATGCCGCGACCTGCACTGCCACGTTGAGACCGAACGCGACTTGATAGGCGATGATGGGCCTATGTCCATCGATCATGAACCATTGCTCCAGGATAAGGCCCGTTGCGTACTGTGCAAGAAATGCCCAACCGAAATGCAGAACGTTCAAGGCGCCGTTGGCACGGCCGGCAAACTCTAGCGGAAAGTAATCCGCTATCACCGCGAAGCTGACCACGGTTGCTGTTCCGACAATTGCGACAACGGACCAGGGCAGGGCGGACGGCAGAGGCGCTCGCAGGATCAAGGCCAGCTCGGCTGCGATAAGCAGCACTGCAACCATCGCTAATATCGTCTCCGCCCCGATTTCTCTTCGTTTGATGTGATGGACCGTCGTGCCGAACAGCCAGGCACCGCCGCAAAGTCCGATCGACATTATGAAGAGCTCTCTGACGAGATTTGCGCGATCGAGCCCCTCTACGTCTGTCAGCCACGGCGATGCCCACAATCCCTGGAGAGACCAGGCCGATCCAATGCAAGTCGCCGACAACGGTGCAATACGCCAGAAACGCCCATCGGCGAAAACGGAGCAAAGGGTGATGGGAATTGACGCCGTCGATGGGACAATGGCTCGTTCAGGAACCACGACATAGATGAGGATGGCGGTCGCGCCGGTCGCGGCCGCCAGGATCTCAAAGAGCTGCCGCCAACCCATCCAAGCGAGTAGGTGTTCGACTGGAGCCGTAGCGGTCACCGCTCCTAGCGATCCCAGCATGATCATGTAGCCGTTAAGCAAGGCAACTCGCTCCCTGGGAAACCAAAGAACGATGGACTTCAGCCCTGCTGCGAGCGACGCCGCCACGCCAAGCCCGATCATTGCACGCGCGATCAGAAGTGACAGGAAACCGGTCGATACCGCAAAAAGTACGGTCCCTACTGCGGCTAGCAAGAGCAGAGCACTCTGGACGCGACGCGGACCAAAGCGGTCTAACAATATGCCGATGGGGATCTGAGCCGCCGCGAAAATGAGGAAATGGACTGACGTCAGCAACCCGAGGTCAGCAGTCCCAAGCCCGGTATCCGAGCTGAGATGGCCGGCGATCAAAGCGTTGATTGATCGAAACAGGTACGAAAGATAGTATCCAGCAGCAAAAGGAAAAAAAACGCGCGCAGTTCGACGCCATCCTATTGAGATTTGCATGCTGGCCCTTTTGCTCTCAGCTCGTTCGAGCCGATAGCGCGTCCAGCTTTTTGTCAGCTCGGCTAAATTGCTGCGGTCGTAGGCTGGCGTAGAAAAGGGAGGGGCCGGTGCGATAACGTGCGAGGGCCTCAGTCAGCTTCACCGACCGGTTCCTGACGGACGATCTCTTCTGGAATCTCACGCAGGAAGCTCTGCCCTTTTTGCAAACGGCGGCCGAGCGCCTCGACGAATCCTTCAAAACGTTCCCTGCCCTTAAGCTGCGCGGCCGCCTGCGCGTCATTGGGTAACGGTGGCGTGACCGTCAACCAGAAGCGAATGAAGAGGGCCAAGGTCTCGGCCGTCAAACCGACGTCACGCTCCAGCCTCTGCATCTGACGTGACAGCCGGTCCAGACGCCGAGTGAACGCTGCCTCCCGCCTGTCCGCGCCGTCCGGCGACAAAAAGGAAGCGACCGCCGCTTCCACGATCGAAGACCTGGAAAGGTTCTTGCGGTCGGCCAGATCCGAGATCTGTTTCAGAAGCTCTGGCGGGAAATATACGTTCATCCGGTCGCGCATACTGCCTCAGAGCTCCATACCGTCATTCGGGTCCATGGCGACCTGACGCGCAACACCGCGCATCTGTTGGCGTATGAGCCGGGACTGACGAATCGCATCCTCATCATCGTCAAGAACGACGGCAAATTCTTCTGCCGGCGTCGGTTCGGTTTTCTCCTTGACGATCGCGACGTGATCGGGGAGTTCGGGCTCACGACGGAGACCGCTGTTCGCCGTGTCTTCCTCTCCCTGCCCCCTGTCCCCTGGAAGCGGCGCCGGCTTCAGCGTTCCAAGCGTTGACCATCCGTCCGTTCGCGATGATCGCCCGGATGCCGCCGGATCGGGCGGCGGCAAGACACGCTCGGTAAACCGCCGGTCCTCATAGTAGCGGACCTTCTTTGCCCGCATCGGTGGCGTGCCCGCCACCATGACGATCTCGTCCATCGGCGGAAGCTGCATGACCTCGCCAGGCGTCAAGAGCGGCCGCGCCGTTTCCTGCCGCGAGACCATGAGGTGCCCCAGCCAGGGGTTCAACCTGTGACCGGCATAGTTTTTCATCGCACGCATCTCCGTCGCCGTGCCCAGCGCGTCGGATACCCGCTTGGCGGTCCGCTCGTCATTGGTCGCGAAGCTGACGCGCACGTGGCAGTTGTCGAGGATCGCATTATTGGGCCCGTAGGCCTTTTCGATCTGATTGAGCGATTGCGCGATCAAGAAGCTCTTGATGCCATACCCCGCCATGAAGGCGAGTGCGGACTCGAAGAAATCAAGCCGCCCCAGCGCCGGGAACTCGTCGAGCATCATCAGGATGCGATGCCGCCGGTCGCGGGCATGCAGGTCCTCGGTCAGGCGCCGGCCAATCTGGTTCAGCACCAGACGGATCAATGGTTTGGTCCGTGAGATATCGGAGGGCGGCACTACGAGGTAAAGCGTCGTGGGACTGGCGTCGGCAATCAAATCCGCGATTCGCCAATCGCAAGCACGGGTCACCCGAGCCACAACGGGATCGCGGTAGAGCCCGAGGAACGACATCGCCGTGGACAGGACCCCTGAGCGTTCGTTCTCGGATTTATTGAGGAGTTCGCGCGCAGTCGAGGCGACCACAGGGTGAGGCCCCTGCTCACCGAGGTGCAGCGTGGTCATCATCGCCTTCAAGGTCGCCTCAATCGGCCGCTTCGGGTCGGACAGAAAGGCGGCCACACCTGCCAAAGTCTTGTCCGCCTCGGCATAGAGGACGTGGAGGATGGCGCCGACCAGTAGCGAATGGCTGGTCTTCTCCCAATGGTTCCGCTTATCGAGGGAGCCTTCGGGGTCGACCAGGACGTCAGCGACGTTCTGCACGTCACGAACCTCCCACTCGCCGCGCCGGACCTCGAGCAGCGGGTTATAGGCCGAAGATTTTGGGTTGGTGGGATCGAATAAGAGGACGCGGCCATGCCGCGAACGAAAGCCCGCGGTCAGCTGCCAGTTCTCGCCCTTGATGTCGTGGACGATGGCCGAGCCAGGCCAAGCCAGCAACGATGGAACGACGAGGCCGACACCTTTACCCGACCGTGTGGGTGCAAAACACAACACGTGTTCTGGTCCGTCATGGCGGAGGTAGTCGCGGTCGAGCTTGCCCAGCACCACGCCATCCGGACCGAGAAGTCCGGCCGCTCTCATCTCCCGCACTTCGGCCCAGCGCGCCGAACCATAGGTCTCGACGTTCTTGGCTTCGCGCGCTCGCCAAACCGACATGCCGATCGCCACGGCGATCGAAATGAAGGTCCCCGAGGCTGCGATGAAGGCACCCTCGACAAAGACCTGTGGTGCATAGGCATCGTAGACGAACCACCACCAGAAAAAGATGGGCGGGTAATAAACTTTGAAGCCTGATAGCTCGAACCAGGGCCGCCCAAGTTCGGGTTGGTAGGCGAGCCGCCAAGCCGCCCACTCGGTTGCTCCCCAGATGGCGAGCAAAACGATCAGGCCAACAACGATCACCTGTCCCCAAAGGATTTTGGTTCCGGACATCCCGAACGCCTTTCCGCAACTAAAATGCTGAGATAGCTAGAGGCCGAGGTCGCGCTTCCGACCAAAACTCCATTCGATGCCGCCACCGTCCTTCATGACGCCGGCGACGTCCTTGCCCAACCTCTTTTCAAGTTCGCGAGACCAGGGCACGAGCTGAAAGCCAAGTCCGTTATCGACCATGGCGAAGCGACCCGAGGCGAGCGTGATGCGTTGGCGATAGACGCCCGCCACATGCTCTCCGGAGGCAGCCTTTATATGAGGCAGGCCGGTGTCGGCCGAGACGTTTGCTGCCAGCTCGTCCAGTTCGCGTCGACGGAGCGTATTCAGCAGGTCGCGCTGCAAGATGATGCCCTGGCCCTGCCGCCGTGCCAGCCCCTCCTGAATCAGATGCTCGGTACGGGCTTCCATGGCGTCGCGGGTCTCGCGGCCGAAACCACCCATGGCGAGCGGCATGGGCTCGCGTTCGACCAAGCGGTGGTCGAGCCAGGTCGCGCCTTTCGCGACGACCTGCTCAGCAAGATCGAGATCGGAACGGCTCGCGAGGACCAAGGTGGGGCGCGGATCGCCGGCAGGAGCGAAGCGCCGGACTTCGACGATACCACCGGTCGGTGGTGCATATTCGAAGGCCTCGATTCCACGGAGGCGGACGTAGTGTGCACGTCCATCCGTTCCGTCGATCAGGGCGAAGGCCTCGCCAGTCAGTTCGTCATGCAATCCCCGATCGACCAGCCGTCCGATGATCTGGGACGTCGGCTGTCCACTTTCGATGACGAAGTCGGCAATACTGCGCGGTTCCCCACGCTCGGTAAAGGCGCGGTGCATGGTCTTGATGATGTCGCCGCGCATGCCGAGGTCGCGCAGACTGCGCTCAGCCTCAAGCCCGACCGTCCATTCCCCTGGTGCCGCGGGTGCAGCGAGGCCGGTCTTCTCCAGATGCTGAAGGCGGCCGACCATCAGGCGGCGGATCTCGGGATCGGAGCTGCCGGGATTCTCAGGACGCAGATCGATATAGCCGGTTTCGTCGGCTGCCAGCCGGATCTCCTGATCGAGCCGCGTCCATCGCTCTGCCGTCACCTCCCTCTCCAGCGAAATGCGGATTTCATGTTCCGGTTTCGGACCTAGTTCAATGGCGGCAAGTTCCTCGGCGCGTGAGCGCAGACCCCGGCTGATGTAGTCGCGGGAGATCACGAGATCGACTCCCTCCTCATCTACGCCCCGAACGAGAAGATGGACATGAGGGTTGTCCGTATTCCAATGATCGATAGCCACCCAATCGAGCCGCGTGCCGAGATCGGTCTCCATCTGCTTGGCAAGATCGCGGGTGAAGGCCTTGAGATCGGTCATATCACCAGCGTCTTCCGGCGAGACAATGAAACGGAAATGATGGCGGTCGTCCTTGCAGCGTTCCGCGAACGCCGCGCCATCAGCACGGTCGCTGCGGGCATCGAACATCTCGGCCCTCCCGCCGCTTCGAGTCACGCCATCGCGTTTCAAATATGAGAGATGGGCGGTCAGTGGCGCTGAGCGGAAGGCTCGCCCCTTGTGACGAACAACGCGCGCTTTCACCACGACGCGCCGTGTCGGGCTGAACAACCGGCAGCGACTAAAAGCGAGCCGGCCTCGGCCAAACGTCGAGCGCCCATAGGCCACAGAACGCCTACCAGCCGCGGCCTGTCCCGAGGTATGTCCGGCTTTCTTTGCTGCTCGCAACACCTGGTTGATGAAGCTCTTTTGCTTCGGCGCGCGCGTACTGCGGATGCGCCCTGGCCGAACACGCAGATCGCTGTCGCCTGCGGTCATGACCGGACCTCCCAGCAATCAAGAGCGCATGCCGTGCCGTAAAAGCCTTTGATTGCATTCGTCAAAATGCAAGGCGCGGCACGCGCCCCGACCGACCGGCACGCCGGAACCCAAGTCATGTCAATGGCTTGCGGTTCGACCGGCGAGCCCCTTTTATCTCGCCATCGACCGGTCGTGATGTAAGCGTCCGAGTCCTGCACGACTTTCCGAGAGTGCGTTGTCGTTCCATATCGGGTTCCTTGCTGCATTGGAGGATCTCCGGTGGGTACGGAATATTTCAAGAACGAAGCGCGTCGTTCTTTTTGGTCGGTCCACGTTGAAGCGTGGCGGCGAAGCGGTCTCAGCAAGCGCAAATATTGTCGTCAGCACCGTCTCACTGGCGGCACATTCGATCGTTGGCTGCGGCATCTGATTGACGCTGAAACGCTGAAAATACGTGCGGAATTGCGTCGCGAGGAACGTCGGGAGCGGCTCCGCAAGCAGCAGACCCCAGTGTCGAAGGACCAGCGCTGCAGAGCAGTCCAAGCGTTCTGGGCAATGCACGTTGAAGCGATGAGGTGGTGTGGACTGAGCATGCAAGCGTACGCTCGGGCACATCGCATATCGCAGCACAGCCTGAGGCGGTGGCGCGATCTGATCGACGCCAATGAGGTCGAAATCGACTGGCGGACGCACCTTCATCCGAGTGCCCGCCCACTAATAAGCACTAGTGTTAGCAGCGCTGCTAAGGGGTCTCGCGTCAGAAGCCGCTTGACAGATGCACCAACCCCCGATCCGCCGAGCGACGGACGCGCCAACCGGCGTCGCTTCAGTGACGGTGAAAAGCTCGCGATAGTGACCGAGTCCGAGCTCCCCGGTGCCACCGCCGCCGAGATTTGCCGGCGCCACGGCATCGTTACCAGCATGTTGTTCCGGTGGCGGGTGCAGTTCGGGCTCAGCAAGCGAATGCGGGCGAAGTTGGCGGCCGTGAAGGTCGCCGGAGCGCAATCCGCAACGCTCGTACTGCACGATCTGCTGCAGCCGCCGGACGGCATGACGGTTGTCGAATTGGAGGATGGACGCCGCGTGTTCGCGCCGATCGGCAGCGATCCTGATGCAGTCCGCCGCCAGGTCATTGAGGGGGAGACAGCACGATGATGATCGTGCCGGCCGGCGTGAAAGTGCATCTGGCTTTGGGATACACCGACATGCGCAAGGGCCTGGATGGCCTCGCCGCACTCGTTCAGGAACACCTCAAGAAGGACCCATTCTCCGGCCACCTGTTTGCCTTCCGAGGCAAGAAGGCGAGCACGCTGAAGATCCTGTTCTGGGACGGCAACGGGCTCTGCCTGTTCAGCAAGAGGCTCGACCAGGGCGGCTTCATCTGGCCGAGAATGAGCGATCCCGGCGGGACGGTAACGCTGTCCCCGGCGCAGCTTGCCATGCTGATCGAAGGCATCGACTGGCGTACACCGGAGCGTCGATGGCGCCCGGCCATCGCGGGCTGAATCGCAAAAACCCGCATAGAATATAGCGAAGTTGCTTCGTCGAATCAGTGTGTCCGAGTAGAATCGGTCATGCAGCTCGACCTCGACAATCTGCCGTCGGATACTGCGCTTCTGCACCGCCTGGTGCGCGACATTGCCTCGGTCATCGCGCATCGGAATAGCGAGATCCAGCGGCTCCAGGCGATCATCAAACAGCTTCAGCGCGCACAATTTGGTCGTCGTTCCGAGCGTCTCGACGCCGATCAACTCGCCCTTGGGCTTGAAGATCTGGACATCGATCTGTCGGCTGTTGAGGCAGATGAAGCCTCGGTTGAGGCGCCCGCGCCGATGCAGAAGCTGCAGCCGAAGCGCAAGCCGCTGCCGGACCATCTGCCCCGTGAAGAGGTCGTGCTCAACGTCGATAGTGAGACGTGTGCGTGCTGTGGCGGCCCGCTGCATGCCATCGGTGAGAGCGTCAGCGAGATGCTGGACTGGGTGCCAGCACAGCTGCGGGTGGTACGCGTCTGCCGCCCGAAATATGCCTGTCGCAGTTGCGGAACGATCACCCAGGCTCCGGCGCCGGAACGGCCGATCGCCGGCGGTTTGGCCACGCCGGCCCTGCTCGCCCAGGTGCTGGTCAGCAAATACTGCGACCACACACCACTTTATCGGCAGGCGCAGATCTTTGCTCGCCATGGTGTCGAACTGGAGCGCTCGACACTCGCCGGATGGGTTGGCGGCGCGTGCTGGTGGTTTGAGGCCCTGCACGATCGGCTGTGCAAGCACATGTTCGCGTCGGATCGCCTGTTTGCCGACGACACGCCAATCCCTGTGCTCGATCCGGGCCGAGGCCGCACCAAGACCGGACGGCTGTGGGTGTATGCCCGCGATCAACGCAGTTGGGGTGGGCCCGAGCCGCCGGCTGCGGTCTATGTGTTCGCGCCCGACCGGAAAGCGGAGCGCCCGGGGGCGCATCTGACGCACTTCAAAGGCGTTCTGCACGTCGACGGTTACGCGGGATTCGAGCGGCTGACCGACGCCGGAAACATCACTCTCGCCGCATGTTGGGCACACACCAGACGCAAGTTCTACGAGGTCGCGCAAGCCGAGGACACGCCCATCGCGCACGAGGCCCTGCGTCGCATTGCTAGCCTCTATGCCGTCGAAACGCAGGTGCGTGGTCAATCGCCGGCGCATCGGCTGGCCGCGCGGCGCGCACTCGCCAAGCCGATCGTTGACAGCCTTCGCCTTTGGCTCGAGGTGCAGCTCCCGCAATTGCCCGGCCGCGGCAATCTCGCCGAAGCGATCCGGTATGCGCTGTCGCGCTGGGATGGATTGACCCGTTTCCTGCACGACGGCCGCATCGAACTCGACACGAATCCCGTTGGGCGAGCGATCCGGCCTGTAGCGCTCGGCCGCAAGAACCATCTCTTCGCCGGTAGCGATGGCGGCGGGGAACGATGGGCAATCCTCTGTTCGCTGATTGAAACTTGCAAGCTCAACGGCGTCGAACCTTATGCGTACCTGCACGACGTGCTGAAGCGAATGGTCAACGGACATCCCGTTAATCGTCTCGATGACCTCTTGCCTTGGAATTGGAGAGCCGCAGCACTCGCCCCTGCCGCCGCCTGAGTTGGGCCACGCTCTCGCCAACGGGCGACCATTGGACAGGGCGCAATGGCGATAGTCGTCTATTGTAACGATATGGCCTGATGGTCCATGATCGGCATGTGCCAGGGATAAAGAGATGACGCGATCTTCCGAAAACGGAGCGGATGCCAAACTTCTTTCCGAAGCGATTGCAGCGCTTCGTGAGCTGGTCGCACGCGCGCAGGAAGCGACCGATGAGTCGTTCGACGACGGCCATTCGGTTGATACATGGAAAAGCGAAGAGCTCCGTGCTGCGATCGAACGTGCCGAAGCGGTGATCGCGAAGGCGAAAGCTCCCAAAACAAAATAGGAGTTCGCCCGGTCGGCGCATTGCCAGCATATAGCCGGCCCGAGAGCGTTGGACTCACCAATATCCGACGTCATGTGCAGCCCCCGGACGCATACGTCGTGATCGCTCTCCGCCTTTCCGGCATCCCGTAAGCCGAATTGACCACCTGCTGCCGTGGAACTGAATATGCGCAGAACCTGACGCTGCCGCCGCCTGAGCACAGGTTGTCGAAGCACACAAGATCAGACCCGGCGCAATAGTGACGGTGATCTATTGTCGCGAAACTGCCTGACGGTCCGTACTCGCAATGTGATGGAGATAGAGAGGTGACGCAATCTTCCCGAAACGGAGCGGATGCCAAACCGCTCTCGGAAGCCCTTGCCGCGCTCCGTGAATTGGTCGCACGAGCGCGGGACGCTTCCGACGAGCTGTTCGATGACGGCCATTCGGTCGATACGTGGAAGAGCGCAGAGTTCAGTGCCGTGATCGAATGTGCCGAAGCAGTGATCGCGAAAGCTTCCAAAGCTGTTCCCCGTACGAAATAGGAGCTCGTGCGGTAGGCGCATGGCCAGCATATAGCCAGCGCGAGAGCATCAGGATCGTCAATATCCGACCTCATATGCAGGCCTCGGACACATACGTCGTGTTTGCGCACTGGTCTTGCCGTTTCGCCAATCGTTCCTTGAAGCTCGCCACCGCTTGCCAACCTGCGCCTGATCACCGCGATGCTCCCGAACCTGATCGGGCGACAAACACCCCAGTGGACCTGGGGCCCATCTGCAAAATATCTCGCGACGAAAATGCAGTCGTTGTGTCGCTCGAAGGTACGAACGCTGGCGGATCGTCCCTATGCATGAGATCGGATCGTGCAATGAATAACATTGCCGCTGCCGACGACCGTCGGTCGGCGATCCACGTCGGAGGCAGTTTGATGCCCAGGCAGCTTGCAAGCTTGATCACGTAGGCTCGCGTTTCACCAGGCAGGGAATGGCCTGTGAGAAACTCTTCGTAGCGAGTTGGTCCCGCGTTGTACGCGGCAAACACGCCAGGCGAGCCATAGCGGCTGAGCAATTCACGCAGGTATGCAGTGCCTGCCAGAATGTTGTCGCGCGGATCGAACGGATCGTTGCCTAGGTCATAGCGCAGGCGCAGTTCTGCCCAAGTCGCGGGCATGACTTGCATAAGGCCCATCGCACCTTTCGGCGATCTGGCGTGCACTTGCCCAGAACTTTCGCTGTCCAGCACAAACCTGATCCAGTCCACCGGGATTGCAAAGCGTCGTGACGCTTCTTCCATAAAAGCGGCGAACGGGCTCTCTGCTTGATGGACCGCTCGAGCCGCTGGCCCGTTCTCAGCCAAAGCACCACTATGCGACGCAGTCAAAATAAGCAGAAGTGGCACGACAGCCCAAACACGCACGCCCGACCGAGCTGAGCATGCTGTCGTGTTCACGACCGTCCAGGGTAAAGCTGCTTCGCGCCGGCCATTCGGCCGCCCTGGATTGCCGCTGCGCGCGTCAGCCTTGCAACCATTGGCCGGGACGGAGGAATGGTCCCGCAATCGATTAAACAGAGGAATTGCGGGATAGACACGTGGAACACGCACGATCATTCCTCCCATGTCCACACCGGGAGAGCACGACCGATCACGGCCGAAGTCGGAAGAAATCCAAAGTACCGCCCGTCAAGGGAGTCGTCCGACTGCCAGTTCATGAGAAAGAGCTCGTCGTCGCCGACGACGTGGCAGCCCTGCCATTTCGGCAGCGGCCGGCCGCGTGCGTCGCGATCCCTCGCCTCGCCGACCGCAATTTCATCGACCGAAATCGTGATTCCACTTCTGCAAACGCTCTGCCCTGGGAGGGCCAGCACGCGCTTGAGCATGGGGACCCCAATGGGCAGATATCCGTTGAGGTCAAGGAAGGTTGCGAGCGGCTCCGGCGGCCGAACAGCGACCAGCTCAGTGACATGGAAGGCTTTCGATGGTCGTAAGCGATAGAGACCGATTGGCACGCTCGTCGATGCATTCCAGATGTAGAGCGGAAGCGGCTCCATTGCGATTGTCGTGAGCAACGCAGCAACGGCCCCAAACGTTGTAGTCAGCGTCTTCAGGCGTCCTGTCATCGCATCACTCTCTGACGATGGAGCCAAGCCTGATGGCGCGCTTTCGTGTAGGAACGCGGGTTTTCGTTGACGGACAGGCGGTTATGAACGTGACGCCAATGATCAGGCGCGACATCGGCGGGATTGATGCCGAGCGCCTCAATGGCATCGGTCATCTGCAACACTCGTTCGACCTTCGGCCAGCCAGAGAGTCGCAGCAAAATCTCTCCGCCGGGCTTCACATACGGCACGGTCGAGCAGCGCTGCCCCGGTGCAACTGCGCGCAAGATGTCAATCCGCGAAATGACAGTTCCAAAGTCATTAGATGTCCAGCGAACGAAAGCAAAAATGCTGCCGGGTGCAAATGATAGGACACGCCGATGACGATCGATCTTCCGTTCCTCGACGATGCGACCAAACCGAATGCGGTTTTCGATACGCTTCTCGAGCCACAACACTTCCACTTCGGTAAGGTCGCTCATGCTGCCGCTCCCTGAGGCTGGGGCTGGGACCCGTAAGCTCGGAGTTCGGTGAAGAGCGTGTGTGGCTTCTGAGGCCAAGCAGGACAGGCGGCCTGCCTTTGGCAGTCACCTCCAATGCGGCTTGTGATCTGGTGCCCGAAGGACTTCTGATCAATAAAATTGTGGTGGCCGGCAAACGCCAAGGAACAATCGCTTAGGTCCGATTTCGGTCCCCGATAGCGCGAAACTCGAGTTCCCGACAGCACAAGCGTTGCGGTCCCCGATAGCACGAGCTGATTCACAGAATTGCCCTCCGAATGTGGAATGAGACCGCGCCCACGCAGGCGTGCCGCTAAGGGAACAAGAGGCGTTGGTGCGAAGTTCTGGCGCTCGGTATCGTTCGGATCGCGCATTAGCTCGAGCTGATAGCTGGCCAATGTCAGGCACTGGACGACTTGTCGTACGTCGCATGCAAAATGCTTGAGCGGCGAGAGGATGATCGAGGTCTGCACTGCCATTGACTGCAGCCTGTCGAGACCCGCCTTCAGCTGATCATAGTCCCGCGTCCTGGTGCCACGCCCGACATAGATTAGACTCTCGTCAGCCCTCGCAGCCATCAGGCGCGACGTATTCGATACGGCGCCACCGGATTCGACGATCTGGCACGGCGCCCAGATCAGAACGTCCGCATCCCAAATGGTCGCCATGCCGTGTTTCGGCACGGCTTCGGCATGAATTGAGATTGCAACGGCACGGAAATCGATCGGCACAATCCGCTGCGTTTTCGCGCGCGGATAGGCAATGAGATTCTGAGCATTGCGCGGCGCGAAATCACCAGGAACTGCACGAAGCAGATCAAGCTGCTCGCGTTCGGAGAGGCGGTGGTGCGCTGAGAATTTGTTTGCGGACATGGCTTAACGCCGCTCTTTGCCCGCATAGGGAATAGGCGCATGCCGTTTTGCGGGCAGTACGGTGCCGGCTCCCGGGTCCGAGGTCGATTTCTTCTTGCCCAGTTTGGCCCATGCTGTCAGGTCAGCTACTGAATAGACTACGCGCCCGCCGATCTTGTGATATTCCGGACCGGTTCCGTACGTTCGGTGTTTCTCCAGCGTGCGGCCGGACAAGCTCAGAAAGCGCGCTGCTTCGGGTGTGCGCAGGTATCGCTGCGGCTGATCCGCGCTCCGGTCGGACATTTGATAAGCTCCGTGATCGTCTTGAGTGCAGGCGTGCGTCGCCGCGCGTCGACGGTCACGATCGCGTAGTAGAACTGCTTATGGGGATGCCGAAGATGCCGGGACGATTTTCCGATACCCCCTACGGAGGAGCTAGTTAGCCCATGCGCTTCGGCCGCAGCGGCTTGCGCTATCGTCCGCATCAGCGCGAGGTCGCTCTGTACCAGTCGGATCGTTCGATTGCGCAGATCGTGCATCTTCCAGGCGCGATCGGGGATGCGCCTCTGGGCGAACAGCGCTTCGGCGATGATGCAATAGCTGCCACTGGCAATGTACGCGTCGAGCACCCGCATAGCGGTGCTCAGGCGTACGCGCTGCTGTTTGGATAAATGGTGAAAGGCGGGACCTGGCGCGCGTCCGATCATCGCGCCGCAGCCAACGTGATGCATATGGGCGAGCGTCGAAACCACCATCAAACAGCAATTCGGCTGCGTATGACGCGCGTGTCATCGGCGACTCTTTGGACCAGATACTGTGTTCCACCGAACCGATGCGGAGCAGCATGCCAGCCATCGGGCGAGCGACACCTGGCAGGGGCTGACTCGCTGCCTTGCGAGAAGCAGCTGAGGCGACTGCCGCGACCGGAACGACCGCCGCCAGAAACTCTGCGCCGCGGCCGCAATTATCGCAGAAAGAATTGGCTCACCGAGCGAGATTGACCGCACCTATGGCAGTGCACTCGAGCGAAGCGTCCATGCGGTGGGTATCCAAAATAGCCGCGTCCAATCCGAACTGGTTTTATCGGCTATCACGCTGCAAGCGGGTAATGCTCACCGGAATAGCTGGAAAACGCTTTTGCAGAAGCAACGAGTTCCACATCGCTGATGCCGACCTGATGTGCGAAGTCTTTCTGCAAGGACGGCTCCACTTCACCGAAGAACGCTGCCATGTGTCCTGGCACTTCCTTAGCGGCGGCTGGATTCTTAAGGCAAAAAACGAGTGCCTCCTCGCCCAGCTGCTTGCTGTGAGGCGCATTGACGGTGGCCAGAACTATAGTCGCGATCGGCATCTTTGCGATCCTTTGCCCGAGAGCGGGCGAGGGAATTCCAATAAAGGTGATTTAATGTCCGGCAAAGTAAACCCATATAGGGTAGCGACCATCAACGAAGTCAACTCTACCCATCCGGTTTGGCATTATGATACCATAATGCCAGCAATACCATAATCAATGCCGGGTGTTCGTCTCACGCATCGTTCTTGGGTTTAGGTGGGCGAATGAAGGGGATATCAAAGCTTCAATTGAAGAGCTCCCGCGACCCGATGATCGTACCTCACTCCTAGGTAGCTCGGAGCTAAACATCCATCAGAACTCACTTCCTGCGCTTGCGTTCGAAATTGAGCAGAACCAAGTTGCGTAGCTTTCAATCTGCGCCCGCCATGAACCCGACTGACGATCGCGCCTATAAAAATATCGCAGCAAGTGTACCAAGCGCGCCCAACGCCAGCCCGATCAGCGAGCCGATTGTCGGTACTTCTCGAAAGAGCAGGAACGTGAGAATCGGCTCCACCACCAAAATAGCTCCCACGGATATTGCGACAATTATCCAAATATTCTTGAGATGCATGTAGCCGAGTGCGTATCCGTAGACGAGCAGGATACCACCAATCATTATCAGCAGGAACATCGGCAGGAGCATTGTCAGATTCGCGTCGGCTTTCTCAAACTGCTTTGAGGCGACCAACTCCGCGATTATTGAAAGGGCTTCTCCTAAGAAAATTGCCCCGACCGCTACAATCTTCGACATTGAGCTCATCGTCTGAGCGTACTGAAAAAACGGACGAGAGGTACCTGCCAATATTCGACTTTCCGTTTCGGCTGACTTCGACAGCCGGACTTGCGATGAAAGCGATCGCATTGCTGCCACGCACCGCCACCGGCAATGCCGGCGATGTTT
Source organism: Bradyrhizobium sp. NAS96.2 (assembly GCF_001908235.1). Classification (GTDB taxonomy): domain Bacteria; phylum Pseudomonadota; class Alphaproteobacteria; order Rhizobiales; family Xanthobacteraceae; genus Bradyrhizobium. The sequence continues at coordinate 30,564 of NZ_LGHK01000007.1, read as the reverse complement.
GAGATTGGAACGTTCGATTCAGTGGCCAATGCTTGAAAGCAATTGCGCGTGGGGTAGCGGATTTGATCGGGCGTCCCCGCGCTCAAAAGTCTTGCGAGGGGCTCCGGCTACGTCATGCTTTCGGGCATTCCACACTGGGAAGCCAGGCTTAAGGTTTAGGCGACGATTATAGTGTCCGATTGGTAGCTCGCAGCCCAAAGCAACGGTTACCCGAGGGGTCATACCCTTTCCGCTCCAAATCGCAGGCGTTCTTGGCGGCACGTATTTTCTTGCAGCCTTTCGGAGGCGCCCTGCTCTTCCCGGGCCTTACCTTGATCGAGCTTAGCCTCACAACCCTTGCGGCGGCTTCCGCTATCGTCATTCGACTCCTTGGCCATGTCGCCATCTGGCGATACGATCTATCGCGTCCCGACACGCCGCCTCTTCTGGCCATGTGCTGAAACCGTCGACAAGGCTCGTCAGGTCCTGGTGATTGAAATCAGAGAGCCGCCCATCCTGGTCGGTGCGGCGAAGGACTTCACGAGCGAACGCAACTCCGGCTTGACGACAGGCGGTCTCTTGAGGCCACTTGCTAAAACCATTCACCAGATTCGCAAATCCCTGCAGGGTAGTCAGGGAGATAGTCGGCGCAACGAACGACCTCACTCGCGATTTCGACTGTGGCTTGACGACAGGCAGGCTCTTCCGGCCATTTACTAAAACCATTCACTAGGCTCGATAGATCCTGCTCCGTAAACTGAGAAAGTTGAGTGACACGGCCAAGGATCTCATTTGCGACCGCGACTGTGGTGTGGCGAGACGTGGCCTTTTCTGGCCATTTGCTAAAGCCGTTCACGAGGTTCGTCAGGTCCTGCGGAATAAAGCTGGCGATTTGATCCCAGCGGCGCAAGACCTCAGGACCAATTGCGATTGCGGCCCGCCGACACGCAGACTGTTCCGGCCATTTGCTGAAACCGTTCAGGAGATTCGCAAGTCCTCCCTGCTTTATGATCAGAGTGCCGGTCGGCGCAGCGAACAAGCTCAGCCGCGATCACGGTCGCGGCCTGACGACAGGCAATGTCGCCAGCCCATTGCTGAACCCATTCACCAGGTTCGATAGATCCTGCTCGGCAAACTGTGAGAGCCGAGCGACACGGCAGACGATTTCGTTCGCAATCGCGCCTATAGCCTGACGAGACGCGGTCTTTTCTGGCAACTTGCTGAAGCCGTCCACCAGCTTCGCCAAGTCGTGCGGATTAAAGCGAACAATTTGATCCCCACGGCTAAGAATCTCACGGAGGATTGCGATCGTCACTTTATGGCAAAGGGCCTCTTCTGGCCATTTGCTGAAACCATTCAGCAGGTTCGCGAGTTCTATCGGCACAAAACGAGAGAGTTGGCCGCCGCGGCTCAAGACCTCACCGGCGATCGCGACTGCGGCTTGACGACAGTCTCTCATTTCCAGGAATTTGCTGAACTCGTTCACGAGGATCGCCAGTCCTTGCGGAACAAATTCAGAGAGCCCGATGTCGGCGCGCCGGCGCGCTGACGAACTTCACCGACAATCGCGGCTATGGCCTTGCAAGCGCTCTCCTCTTCGAGCCATTTGCTAAAACAATTCATCAGCGTCGATAGTCCTTGCGGAGAAACTCAGAGAGCCGCGCGCGGCGATCCCCGCGGCGAACGACTTCATCCCCGATTGCGACCGCCGCCTGGCGAACGCTCGGCTCTTGGGGCCACTTGCTGAAAGCGTTCACCAGCAATGACACATGTTGACTGTTCAACCGCTGAACTACTCCGCTCTTGCCCAGACAAAACGCGGCGATTCTAATCGTTCCATTGCGACAGTCGGCCATCGCGGAGTGGCGTCCGAACGATGACGCCAACAGCGAAAGGGTCTTGCATTGGACCTTTCCGATCAGATCATCATCAAGCCTCGATACCCGGTCCGCTATTGCTTTACAGGCTTCGATGCCAGGTTGACCCGCAGCCTCCCGGCTCACCACGTTGCATGTCGTGGCGTACCCCCACGATTTGCCCGCCCGGATGTTATCCTCGAAGCTTGCCACAAATCTAAGCTGGAAATCCGCGGCAGCCTTCTGCAGGAACATTGCGCGATCCGCTACTATCTGCAACTTCTTGCCGTGCTGGACCACTGTGGTCGAGAAGTCGCTGATGTGGCTCGTGCGCTCAATCTCGTTTAGGGCGGCATTAAGCAACGTACGATCCGTTCTGAGCTGCGCCGCCGGCGCGTTGCGCGGCTCCGCAGGGTCGTCATCGCCATCCGGCACCAGGCTAGACATTAGTTGCCTCCACAGCGCGAGAGCAGTGGTTGGAGGTTTCTGGTGTTTGCCAGCCTCTTGTTACCTGGCTCCAGTGCGGCTTCGACAGAGCAAACGCTATTCCAACTCCGTCACCATTCATCCCGCCATTTCACATCATCACATCTCACATCAAGAGAATACGGCGGGGCCCTTGCACCGAGACGATCCTCATCTTCGAGTTGATTGGTCCCAACTCAATCGCTATCAGCAGGACCTCTCCTGACTTGCCTGTTGGTCATTTGCGCCAACGAGCCATTCTCCCGCGGCCGCTTTTTTCAACTCTACAACCTTACGCTACGTGCGGTTCAAGCCATTTCAACACTAATGCATATTCGAACTACGATTCACGAGCTGGATCGGTACAGTGTTGCCGGAATTCTCTGAGCTACAAGGCTATCCCAAGCGCAGCCATCCGGTCGCGCTGCGCCCACACAGATTACCATCGCCCAGACCCGATCCCGCGACGCCGAGCGCGATCGCTGGCGTTGTCCGTAGGCTTTCATGGACGCGGCAAAGATTGTAGTGGGCCACGTACAGGCTCACGGCTGCACCGTAGTGATGCAGCTTTTCGAGATAGCGAGTCGCGCGAACCCGCTCCTGGCTCATGCAGAGCGCAAGGTGCCACATAGTCTGTTGAAATATTTTAGGATCGCATTAGAGACGGATCCAAGCGCATGGCTAAACAATTCACTCGGCAAAGCTCGAAGCCGGCCCTCATTCCGGCAGATGAAGGCTTGACTAGCCATGCCGTGTTGGGCGCGACGATCGGCAATATGCTCGAATTCTACGATTTCGGGACGTATAGCTTTTTCGCCATCCAGATCGGTCACACGTTCTTCCCGGCGAAGGATCAGTTCGCCAGCCTTATGCTGTCGCTCGCGACCTTCGGAGCGGGTTTCGTGACCAGACCCATCGGGGCCATTGTGATCGGCTCGTACTCGGATCGAGTCGGACGCCGGCCTGCAATGACCGCCAGTTTTGTCATGATGAGCGCCGCGATACTCGTATTGGCTGTGACGCCCTCGTATGACACGATAGGGATCGCTGCTCCGTTATTGGTTATTTTCGCGCGTTTGGTGCAGGGCTTCGCCCTGGGAGGCGAAGTCGGTCCGACGACCGCTTACCTGATGGAAGCGGCCCCGGCCGGACGCCGGGGCCTTGCCGTCTCGTTTCAGCCTGCCAGCCAACAAATGGCTGCAACGGTCGGCGCGCTGGTCGGAGAAGTACTCTCCCTCACCATGACAAGCGAGTCGCTGGATGCGTACGGATGGCGGATCGCGTTTCTGCTCGGTGCCTGTACGCTGCCGTTCGGACTTTGGTTGCACAGGGCCCTGCCCGAAACGCTGCACCGACCTGAAGCGCCGGCTCTCGCCGTCGAGCCCGCAAGGAAATTGCGTGCCAGCCGCCACATGATGAGCTTGGGATTGGTCATTTTGGCCAGCTGCACGATTTTCACCTATATCACGGAATATATGACGACTTATGCGCTGAACACCCTGCAAGTTGCTGCGCCTCTCGCCTTTGCGACCACTGTCGTCAGCAATGCGGTAGGCATTGCTGCGGCACTCCTGGGCGGCTGGCTCGCAGATCGGGCAGGACGGCGGCCCATCATGATATGGCCGCAGATCGCCGCGCTGCTGATGACCTATCCGGTGTTCTTGTGGATCGTAGAGAGTCGCAGTCCCATGGCGCTTCTCGCAGGTCTCGGCGCGCTCACCCTCGTCGGAACGATTCCGTATAGCGCCTTCTATGTCGGTATGGCCGAAGGGTTGCCCAAGAGCATCCGCGGCGGCGGCTTCGCGACGATCTACGCTATTGCGATAGCGATCTTCGGGGGCACAGCTCAACTCGTCGTCGCTTGGCTGACCCACGTTACTGGGAACGCATTGGCGCCCGCTTGGTACATGCTTTTCGCTACCGCGGCCGGGCTCTGCGCTATGCTGATGATGCCCGAGACGGCACCGCCCAAAGCTCGGGCCGCCGCGAAGACGCGGGGCCCGTAGGAGCTTTGGACAATGCGATAAGGGGTACGGCCCCAGCCAGGTTGCCAACCTCACGATGCGTGCATCGGATTCCGCTTTTGCGGAGCCTGCCAGACGAGGGCCAATCGACGCTGCGGAGGATAGCTGCCGAACCTGGCCCCGCCCGGCGGACCGGGCGGGGTGTAGTGCAGCGATCTCATTCGCCGTTCTTGCGCGGGCGCGACCAGAGGAGCGTGTAGCCCTCGCCGCCTTCGTCGTCGAACAGGTTCGCGTAGATCGGTGCGTTGAACGAGGGGTCGTCGAGCTTGAGCGAGAGGTAATCGCGGCCCTCTTCGGAGCGCTTCGACCAGGCTGCGCCGATCTCGGCCCGGCCCACGTAGATGCGGTGGCTGGGAGCGTTGTCGTTGGAGCGGTTGGTCTCGGCGACGATGCGTACGCCCTTGGCTTGCAGGCTCAGGGTGACGATCTCGCCCTGGAAATCGTTGCCCACCTTCTTGAAAGAACCGATGTTAGCCATGTCACTTCTCCTGTTGTGTTTCGAGCCCGCGACCACCGCGGCCTCGATGGCGATCTAAAGGCCGAGGACGATCGGCGACGCACCCGCTCCAGGGGCCGGAGCGCAGCGGAGGACGCCGTTGTTGCGACTTTCTTGCCTCGCGAGGAATGGGCGCAAGCCCAGGGGAAGAAAGTCTCATCAACGGCGTTGCGGCTCAGACGATCGAGGCGAAGCCGGTCTTCGGCTAGATCAAGCCATCAAAGAGGCCACGTGCGTCCGCGAGCTGAACCGCAATCTCAGGGGGAAGACTTGGCGAATCTCGGTCGAGCTGCACAAGAGGTCGAAACGATCAGGCGTAGAAAGGGAAACAATCTGCCACAAAGGGCGGTATCGTCGGCGAAGGAACGATCGAGAGCGAAGCGGATCACCGCGCCACCGCGGCCGTGTGGGCCGGACGGGAATGGGCGCTGCTTGGCTAAAGCACGCCGACGTAGGCCGCGATTACCTCTCGCTCAAGCTCGACGGCCCCTCGTTCAACATGCCGATCTACGCGAACCTGTTCGACGACGAAGGCGGCGAAGGATCATCCCTCGCGCGTGCCGGTCGTAAGAACGGGGTGAGACGGTTGCTTCATCAGCCTGGCCGGCTCGAACGAGCGGGTCTCCGCAAACACGGTCAGGCGCATCCACGCGGTGCCGCCGACGCAAATCGCGCCCACGCAAGCCAAGACCTCTCGCCAAGCAGACGAAGGCTCGCCGAACTGCGAAAGCGCAAGCACCACATTGTAGCCGGCGACGGCGGCTGGAACAGCAAATGCGGCTGCGATCGCAACGCGCAAGGCCACGGATCGAGCAACAGCGAGGGCGGTTTGACCAAAGGCAAGTGTCAGTGCGCCACCGGCAATTCCGATGAGCAGCGCGCGGACGGCGCCGGCGCCGCCATGAAACGACATCAATCCGATATTCAGTGCGACGAAAAACGGCAAGGCATATACGGCCAGCGCAAAGACCAGCCAGCAGAACAAGCCGATGCCCACGCTGTTGAGGACAAGCCCAAGGGCAAGCATGGTGGTGGCTCCATGTGCAAAGGTGTAACGGTCGCGCCTTCCACCACCACCACGGCGCAACCATTGATATATTGTCAAAACGAGGCGGAGTTGCGGCGCTTGCAACTCCGCCTCGGTTGCGTTCGAGCGAGCAAGACGGCGCTCACGCGCCGCCGAACTTCCAAACGGGAATACCTAGGCGCTTCGCCTTGTCGGCGAGGTTGTCCTGAATTCCCGTGCCCGGGAAGTGCATCACACCGATCGGCAGGAGCTCGAGCATGACGTCGTTGCGCTTGAATGGCGCCGCCTTGGTGTGCTTGGTCCAGTCCGGCTTGAAGGCAATCTGTGGCACCTTCCGAGTGGTCGCCCATTTGGAGGCGATCAGTTCGGCGCCTTTCGGCGAGCCGCCGTGGAGCAGGACCATGTCGGGATGCTTGGCATGAACCTTGTCGAGACGATCCCAGATGAGGTGGTGATCATTGAAGTCGAGCCCACCGGTCAGTGCGATCTTCGGCCCTGGCGGCAACATGACCTCGGTCTCGGAACGACGCTTGGCCGCAATGAAGTCGCGGGAGTCGATCATCGCTGCCGTGAGCGTGCGATGGTTGACCAGAGATCCTGACCGAGGACGCCAGGACGAGCCGGTATGGGCCTCAAAACGTTCGACCGCCTGGTCGCGGAAGAGTTCCAGGCAGTTGCGGCGCTCCATGAACGTGATGCCTTCGGCCGTCAGGCGCTCGAGTTCAACCGATCGCACCTCAGAGCCGTTCTGCTCGCGCTGGCTCTTGTGCTGCGCCTGTTCATTGTCGTCGAGCTGGCGTTCGATGCGGTCGACGGCGCGGTGAAAGAGGTTGACGGTCGACCAAAGAAGCTCGTTAAGGTCCGGCTCAAGCCGCGTGTCGCTCAAGGTCGCAACCAAGGCGTCGAAGACATCCGCAACCGCACCGGTGATCATCTTGCCCTCGGGAAGCGGTCTTGGATCTGGCTGATCGTCGAACGGACGGTAGCCGAAGAGCTGCAATTCGGTGAGGACGTGGTCGGTCGGAGACGAGGCGTGCGGCGGTTCGATGTCGTCATGGTCGGTCATGGGAAGAGGCCTTTTGCCGGATCGGCCGCGCCCATCGCGGCCTTCGTGGCGATCACTCAGACGGCGGGCGGAGCGGGACAGAACCCGAAAGGGCCGCAGCGGCAGCGGAGGATGGCGGAGGCCGGCTATTTTGCTTCGCGATGCAAAGCGCGCCGGTCAGTGGCTAAAGTGTCTTCATCGCCGGCGCGCGGCGGAAAATAGCCGGACGCAGCCATTGCCGGCCCGGGCCGCTTGCCGTCAGATCGCCCTCCAGAAGGCCGTGGTCGCGCCCTCTTCCGGCATTGGCCTCGTCTATGACCGACCTTTCACGATCGATCGAACGGCGACGGCTTATTCCGCGGCCACCGTTGACGTATGCAAGAAACGGGCGACGTCCTCCGGTACGAGCTGAATGCCTAAGGCTGCCCGGAGAACCTCGAGACCGAATACGTGCAGATCTTCGTTGAAGTCGCCCAGCCTGGGCGACAGCGCGATCGCTTCAATGCCGGCCTCTGCTGCGCGTTGGGTCAGAACCGCGTGCACCGCATCCCCGGCGGCATCGGCATCGCGGGCGATGTAGAGCCGGCGGAGGCCAGACGGGAGCAATATGGCTGAGAGGTGATTGGCCGAAAGCGCCGCAGCCATCGGCATGGTCGGTAGCACGCAGCGTAGCGACAGCATGGTCTCGATACCTTCGCCAGCCGCGAGCACGTCGTCTGCCACGCCGAAGTGAACCGCGTTGCCGAGGAGGTCACCCATCGCGCGTCGTGGCGTTTCGATCGGAGCCTTGCCGAGACGAATCCGATCAAAGCCTTCTGGATCGAGCCAGGTGCGGTGTACGCCAGTGATCCTGCCATCGAGATTCGTGACGCAAGCTATCATTGCGGGCCAGGTCTCAGTCGGCAAGTTCTCGTCCGGTCGATAGTAGCAGCGTGGGTGAAAGCGCAGGCTGTCACAATGGCGGATATGCGCGATTCCGCGACGCTGCAGATAGGTCTCGACCACGGTCCCCTCGATCGGGCCGGATATCGCAAAGAGCCGCCGGGCGGCTTCCTGCGATCCGGCTGGTGCCGCCAGACGATCGGGTTTCGGGACGAATTCCGGGTCAGTACGAGGCAGTCCCAGAAAACGCCTCGCCTCCTTGGACACCTTGCGAAAGTCGTGCAAGCCCAAGCTTTCGCGAATGACGTCGAGGAGATCGCCATGCTCGCCGGTCGCGGCGTCGGTCCACTTGCCGGCGGGTCCCTTCCGCGATTCCTGGAGCCGCACGAACATCGAGCGGCCCGGGGTGTTGTGGACGTCGCCGACCAGCCAGTACCAGCCCTCCCGCTTGCCATTGGAGAGATAGTGTCGGCACACCGCCTCGGCCTCGCGCGCAAGGCGGCGTGACAGCTCGGAAGCATCGCGGGGCATCAGGCGGCCTCCCGCCCACTGATGCGCACCACCGGATATTGGTCGAGCACCTTTGAGAGTATCTCGACTCCGCTTGCGTCCGTGGGTACGAACATGCGCAATTTCCAGGAGATGATCTCCCCAAAAAGGCCGTAAGCTCGAAGACGATCGCGCATCGCGTCGTTGAATCCCGACAGTTCGATGCGATATGCGCCCATGACCCGGACACGACGAAGCTGAAGCTCCTCGGTAAGATCGAGGACGGTCCCTCCTTCCATCAGCGCGACAAAGGCGGCGTCCGCCGTCAACGCCGGCGTGTCCGCCGCAAGGACGTTCGCGACCCAGGTCGCCGAGACCTTGCGACCGATGATCCGCTCGCCTGCGTCGGTCTGAAGCCGATAGACCCGGGTCGATTCGTTCGGCAGCCGCTTCCAGATCGGCAGCAGCAAGCCCGCAACGACATGGATCGTGCTGTCGGTGAACTCGGGCACCTCCGCGAGCTCCGCCTGCCAGGCGGCGGCAAAGCGTTCACGATCAGCTTCGATCCAATGGGTTTCCGACATCATGTTCAGGGAGACGCTGTGCTGCTCCATCGGCCGGATCAGGCGAACGCGCCGCTCGACCTCGCCATCGTCGAGCATGAAGCTCGCCGCTGGCACCTGGACGGCGGATCGTCCCGAGCGCCCATTGATCAGCAGGACGGCATGACGATCGGAAAGACGAGCGAGAGCCTCATCCAGCCCCACAGGATGGTTGCGCAGGCGCTGGGTAATCGTGAGAAGCCGGGTCTCGACGCTTGTGCCTGGATGCGCATAGATCGTCCGCCGGTCGATGACGACAAAGCTCTCGGCGCGGAGCGTTTCCAGTCCGACGTCATATGTGCTAGAGGCGACCGCCCCCTCGATCCGAGCCCTCAATAGCTGCTCGAACGCGGTGAACAGGATATTCTGTAGCTCGATGGTGAGGGCCAATAACCTGTTCAGGAAGGTCGTGATCGGCGGCAGGTCATCCCTGAGCCCATTGGTATCGGTCAGCTTCAGGCCGGTCGCATCCTCGAACCTCGCGAGCGAGCAGCCGTCGACCTTGCCTCGCGCGAGCAGCACATAGAGTTGACGCAATGCGTCACGGCCGTACTGGCTTTCGAGGTTGTCCTCGGGTCGGAACAGGCCCTGCCCTCCGGTCTGGCGCTGGCCGCGCGTAATGGCGCCCAACGTGTCGAGCCGGCGGGCGATTGTGCTCAAGAAGCGCTTTTCGGCCTTCACATCGGTCGCGATGGGGCGAAATAGCGGCGGCTGCGCCTGGTTGGTCCGGTTTGTGCGGCCGAGACCCTGGATCGCGGCGTCGGCCTTCCAGCCGGGCTCGAGCAGATAATGGACCCGCAAGCGACGATTTCGGGCGGACAGCTCGGCATGGTAGCTCCTCCCGGTGCCGCCGGCGTCGGAGAACACGAGGATGCGCTTGACGTCGTCCATGAAGGCCGAAGTCTCCGCGAGGTTGGCTGAACCGGTGCGGTTTTCGACCACCAGCCGATCGCTCTTGCGAACGATGCGGCGCGAGCGGCCGGTCACTTCGGCGACCATGTCCGTGCCGAAGCGCTGGACGACCTGGTCCAGCGCGCCGGGGACCGGAGGGAGCGAGGCAAGCTTCTCGATCAACCGGTCGCGGCGGGCGACGGCCTCCCGGCTCTCGACCGGCTGGCCGTCACGATAGACAGGGCGGGAGCAGAGAGTGCCTTCCTGGTCGGTGAAGGGCTCGTAGAGCTGGACCGGGAAGGAATGGGCGAGATAGTCGAGGACATATTCGCGCGGCGTGATGTCGACGCGGACGTCGCCCCACTCCTCGGTCGCAATCTCGGCCAGCCGGCGCTCCATCAGCGCTTCGCCGGTCGAAACGATCTGGATGACGGCGGCGCGGCCCGCGTCGAGATCGCGCTCGATCGAGCGGATCAGCGACGGGGTCTTCATCGAAGTCAGGAGATGGCCGAAGAAGCGCTGCTTGGCGCCTTCGAAAGCGGATCGCGCCGCGGATTTGGCTTGGCCGTTCAGCGTGCCGGTCTCTCCGGTGATGTTGGCGGCGCGCATCGCGGCGTCAAGGTTGTTGTGGATGATGCTGAACGCAACGGCGTACGCGTCGTAGATGCGAACCTGCTCCGGCCAAAGTTGGTGCTCGACGAGTTCGTATTCCACGCCCTCGTAGGAAAGCGAGCGGGCCGCGTAGAGACCGAACGCCTTGAGGTCGCGCGCCAGCACCTCCATCGCCGCGACTCCGCCCTGCTCGATCGCCTCGACGAATTCGGCCCTGGTGGCGAACGGGAAATCATCGCCGCCCCACAATCCCAGCCGCTGTGCATAAGCAAGGTTGTGCACCGTGGTAGCGCCGGTTGCCGACACATAGATAACGCGAGCGTTCGGCAAGGCGTGCTGGAGCCGCAGGCCCGCACGCCCCTGCTGAGACGCCGCCTGGTCCCCGCGCTCGCCCTTGCCCCCGACCGCGTTTTGCATGGCGTGGCTCTCGTCGAAGACGATCACTCCGTCGAAGTCCGAGCCCAACCATTCGACGATCTGCCGCACGCGCGAAAGCTTTTCGCCGCGCTCGTCGGTCCGCAGCGTAGCGTAGGTGGTAAATAGGATGCCCTCCGCGAGGCGGATCGGCGTGAGCTGACGGAAGCGCGACAGCGGCGTCACGATCAGCCGCTCCATGCCGAGCGCGGACCAGTCGCGCTGTGCGTCCTCGATCAGCTTGTCGGACTTGCTGATCCAGACTGCCCGGCGACGACCCTTGAGCCAGTTGTCGAGCAGGATGCCAGCGACTTGCCGCCCCTTGCCCGCACCAGTGCCATCGCCCAAGAACCAGCCGCGGCGAAAGCTGACGGCGTTTTCCGCATCGTCGCGCGCGGATGCCACGACGTCAAAGGTCGCATCGACCGTCCAGGAGCCCGCGAGAAATTCAGAATGCGCTTCACCGGCGTAGATAACGCTCTCAAGCTGCGCGTCCGACAGGAGGCCATCCGTCACCAGATTGGCCGGAAGGTTCGGCCGGTAGGATGGTCTTGGCGGCGCGACGGACGCCATTGCGGCGGACTGCACGAGTTTGGTTGGATGCGCGTGGGCGCCCGGAATGCGGATCGACTGCAATCCGTATTCCTCATAAAGCGCATCGGTGAGTCGGGTGCCTTCCGGCGGCGACCATTCGACTGTCTCGTATGGAAGTTCTACGCCTTGTGGCGCGGCACGACCCGAAGCAGAGGATGGGCGTGGTGCAGAGGCCTCGACCGATCGTGACATCGCAGGGCGCCTGGCGACGTCGGTCACGACAGGGGCGGCAACAGGCAACCTCGGAGGCACATGCTCAGTCACCCAGTCGAGCAAGGTAGCGACGTCGCCCGCCATGCCGAGCGAGGCCGGCAAGACGTTCGGGTCGGCCGCGGGCTGCTTGTCGATCACAAGCACCCGTGTGTCGATTTGTGTTCCATGTTTCGCGTAAATGGCTCCGTCGACCGCGGCAGAGAAAACAATTCGCCCGCGTCCCTGAAGGCGAACGAAGGCATCTCGCCATGCCGGATTGTCCGGCCCGAAGCTTGCAGCGGTGATGGCGACCAGACGCCCACCGTCGCAAAGGCGCGCCAAGGCCGAAGCAATGTGCCGAAGCGCCGCGTCCGCCATTCGTCGATCAACATTCGCCAGCGCCGAGAATGGCGGGTTCATCAAGACGACACTAGGTACGACGCCTGCGTTGAGATGATCGTCGATCTGGGCTGCGTCGAGCCGGGTGACCTCAACGTCGGCGAACAGGTGATCGAGCAACTCCGCACGGGGTTCGGCCAACTCGTTCAATATCAGGCTGCCGCCGGCGAGCTCGGCGAAGATGGCGAGCAAGCCCGTCCCAGCAGAAGGCTCCAGAACGCGGTCGGCGGGCGTAATCGCGGCTGCGGTACATGCGGCCAGTCCCTGCGGGATCGGCGTCGAGAATTGTTGAAGCGCCTGGCTGTCCTCAGAACGCCGTGTATGGGTCGGCAGACAGCTCGCGATTTTCGCGAGCATCGGCAGCATCGCGGCCGGCGAACCGGACTTGGTCCGCATGGCCGGACCGAACTTGCGAAGGAAGAGAACGGTGGCCGCCTCGCAGGCGTCATAGGCGGTCTTCCAATTCCAGGCACCATCCGCATCCGAGGCGCCGAAGGCAGCCTCCATGGCGCTGCGCAGGGCAGCGGCATCGATACGGCGGCCGCGTTCGAGATCGGTCAAAAGCTGTCGCGCGGCCCTGACCGCAGCGGAGGTGATAGTTGCAGCGGCACGCATCGAGAGCGGCGCAGCGGCATCGCCGCCGGCGAGAGATTCGGTCATGGGGGATTTCTTTCGGAGAGCAGGAACGGGTCGAACCGCCCGGCGCTCTCCTTAAGACCGCGGCGATTCAAACCCTTCCCGGCCCCACTCTCCCTCTCAACCGTTCCCAAAAAGATGGGGACCGGTGCTGCACACCGGTCCCCACGCAACTGCGGAACGGCCGGGGCCACCCGCTCCACGACGTTATTCAGCCGCGTCGAGCTGTTGCGGATCGTCGTGGCTGGCGTTATCCGGATCCTCCTCGTCGGCCAGGAATTCTGGCAGCGGGCCCGCTTCGCCCTCCTGCTCCACCGACGCCGCACGGGAGTCGACGAGACGCAGCGGCTCTGGCAACCAGCCCGAGCCATCGAGAAGGCGCTCGGCCTCCTTGGCCATGTCGGCCTTCTTCAGGTGGTCGATCAGTTGCGCGGAAGACTCGCCCTTGGCTTCCCGCACCGCCTCCAGAATGCGAGGCTTGGTGACCCGGCCGAGATAGTTGTCGACGGTCGGTCTCCAGCCAGCCTGCACCATGTCGAGCCCGACGGCGCGCGCCACGACATCGGCCTGGTCGAGCCGCGTGCGAACTCCGTGGGCGGGGACACGGCCCTGATTGTAGCGGTTTGCCGTCTCATAGAGGGCGTTCACCGCGAAGGACGCGCAATGAGCGAACAGGGACGCCTGCGCGGCGCCATCGAGGCCCGTGAGCGCGTCCCAGAGATCGTTCTCGCTCTTCGGCAACCGTGCTTTCCACGACTCATGTCGCGCCTCGACGGCCTTCGCAGACACGCTCTCCCTCAGCCCGGGAGCTTGCGCGGGAAAGGTTGGCGTGCGCAGCCCGATCTCAAGGCAGCTCCCGGACGAACCAAACCGGTAAAAGGCCGTCAGCACGAAGTTGTGCAGCACCGCTTGGAACGCGATCGCAGCATTTTCCGCCAGTGCATCCCGCAATGCCAGCGTACGGTGCGCCGTCAGTTCGATGATGAGCCGATCCGGCAATGGCCTTGCCGGATCTTCATCATCCTCTTCCGGTTCGGTCGATGCGCCGGCGACCGAGATCGCTGTGCGCTGCGCGGAAGCACCAACCTCCTGCCCTTCATCCGGCGAGGCATCGGTGCCCCGCTGGACATCGAGACCGGCCGCAGGCACATCATCCTCGGGCCGGACATAGCCTCGATCGGCGCAAAGCCGTCCTTCGGAATCAATGCTGACGAAGACGCCGGCTCGGGCAATTCCGGCCGGATCGTAAGTTTCCGGCCGGTCTTCGAATGCGGCCAGTGCCGCCTCGATTTCGCCGAGACGCTGGTCGACCTTTTCAGGCAGCTCATCCGCATCCTGATACTCGGATTCAAGCTTTGCCTGCTCGGCGTTGAGAGCGTCGATGGCGGCCTGCTCGTCGACGGTAAGGTCGGCCGGCTTGCCGTCGAGTTCGCGCAAGCCGTTGGTGTGGCCATAGGGGAAATCGACCCCACCAAGATCCATTTCCATCCCTCGGCCGCGATCGTCTCGGCTTCGGCCTTGAGTTTTTCCGTCACGAGGCGGTCGAGCAAAGCCACGTCTTGAAGCCAGCCCCCATCGTCATGCTCGAACAGGTCGCGCAAAACGCCGCCGCCTGCCTGCTCGTAAGCATCGAGCCCAATGAACTGCACGCGGCGATCGGACGCCCGCACGGTATTTTCCGTGAGCATCCGCCGGATCTGATAGGGCTCGTCATAGCCAGACCGGCTGACGTTCTCCCAGACCTGTTCCTGCCGCGTGTGATCGGCCGTGACCGAGAAGGCCATGAGCTGCTCGAGCGTCATGCCGTCTTCGGCATAGACATCGTGCAGCTTTGGCGACACTGAGGCTAACCGGAGGCGTTGCTTCACGACGGCCGGTGCCACGAAGTGCCGGGCCGCGATCTCCTCCTCGGACATGCCCGAGCCACTCAAGGTCTGGAAGGCTCGGAACTGATCGAGTGGATGAAGCCCTATCCGCTCGTCGTTCTCCGCAAGCGAGTCGTCTTCGGCGATGCCCCGCTCGCGCACCACGCACGGAACGGCCTGCGTCTTCGCCATGCGCTTCTGCTTGACGAGAAGTTCCAGCGCGCGATAACGCCGGCCGCCCGCCGGCACCTCGAACATGCCGGTCTCATTACCTTCCGCGTCCACGACCGCCCGCACGTTGAGACTTTGCAGGAGCGTCCGCTGGGCGATGCTTTCCGCGAGCTGCTCGATCGAGACGCCCGCTTTCACGCGCCGGACGTTGGATTGGCTGAGCACCAGCTTGTTGAACGGAATGTCCCGCGAGGGCGACAGCGTGATCTTTTGGACAGCCTTCGTCATGTCTAGTCTCCACGACGGGCGGCCGGGAGCCTCTCTCTCGGCCTCCAACCCGTCGCGAAAACCGCATCTCCCCTCTCACTCTCGTTTCCGAAGCGACTGGCGAGATCTTCAGGCTGCCTCCTGCTCGGCTCTCCCGGTCGTCATGTCGACCGCGGGCTCCGGCAGAAATCCAAGCAGATAATCCGCGATCTTGCTGGCTTGTGAGGCAGCTCGCACAATCGCCCGATTGTCCTCGCGCAGCACCTCGAGCCAGGAGCCGATATAGTCGGCATGGCGCACGGTCGGCACAATACCGAGCGAAGCGCAGCTGAACGCCGCTGATATCTCCGCGATCAACTCCTCAAAAGCATACTTCTTGGTACCGTAACTGCCCGACAAATCGCGGTTGAGGCGTGACGGATGGCCGCTGGCATGCGCCAGCTCATGCAAGGCCGTTCGATGCCAATTGATCGGCTCGAAATAAGCTTGCGGTGGCGGCACCTGCACATAGTCTTCTGCCGGCACATAGAACGCGCGGTTGCCGCCAATGCGAAAATCGATCCCAGTCGCCCTTATAAGGGATTCGACCTGCGGCTCGATCATGCCTGGCGGTGGGGGCGGCGCCGTCGTTGCGATCTCCGCAGGCAAGTCGTCGCACTGATCCGTATTAAACACTGTGAAGCGCTTAAGAAACGGAATGGCCTGTGCTTCGTCGCCGGTTTCGTTCGCGCGCCGCTTTTCGTCGACCGGTACAAAGCGATCGGCATAGACCACGGTAGTCCCGCGCTCGCCCTTGCGGACGTGACCACCGAGCGACAGAGCCTGGCGGAAAGTAAGCCAGCTCTGGCCTGTGAATGCGCGTTCGGTGGCAGAACCCCAGAGGATCAGAATGTTGATGCCGCTGTATTGACGGCCGGTCGCGGCGCTTTTCGGCATGGCCAAAGACGCCTTCGCCGCGGTGCCCCAGGGCTGCACCCATGGCACTCGGCCGGCCTCTAGTTCGGCGATGATCTTGTTGGTGATTTCGTCATAAAGGTTTGCCCGGTCCTCACCGGTACGCGCCCGAGGATAATGTCTGGACATCGCGGGTCTCCGCGACGGGCGCCGCGAGCCTCTCTCGCAGCCTGTAACCCGTCACGGCAAACCCATTCAGCTCTCTTACTCTTAGCCTCTTGCGCGGAAACGACGACGCGTGAAGCCCCGCCGCTTGCTCGCGAGTGAGAGAATGTGACAACCTGCGGAACGCCCACCTTACGTCCCATTTCTTCATGGGATGTGGCCTTGGCTGCGTAGGGGCCGCAGGCCCTGACTCGGCGTGCGCCGATGGCGCATCGCCCCACAGAAATGGCACCCGGAGAGCGTGAGCATAGCGACCCGAAGGGGCACGCGGGTCCGAGTGCAGCGACGAGACCGGTTAACAGAGGCACCCGGGACAGGGGCAGTGATAGCGATCGCCGAAGGCGAGCCCCTTTCCCGAGTGCCCCCGGCGAGGAGCTCCGCAGTCTTTGCGCTAGGGATCGAAGCCGGATGGCGTGCGCCGTTGTGGCGTGAAGAAGAAGGGAGTGTTCGAAAGAATGGAGCCTACTGGTTTGGCTCTTACTTGCCCGACTTACCGGTGTCGGAAACGACTGAGACCTCGAAAGAGGAACGGGACCAGAGCATGTCGGGAAACGTCTCGAAATCGGGTGCCGCAACCCGGTGGAGAGCACAAAGTAAGGTGTGCATGGTGAAAGCTGTATTGCCTGAATCCCAGTTTCCAGTCGCCAAAGGGCTGGCAGTAGCGAACGCGGCTGACACGCTACGCCACGCGGGGCAAACCGCTCCGGCCAGTGCGATTTGCCACCAGTCCGCGTGGGACGACCCCCGTCGGAGGGTCAAGGAAGCGCTACAGAGGCATAGTACCGATGGAAGCCGTTATGGACTTTGTATCGATAACAGCCTGAGCCTTCGACCGGGTTGAGTTCGACAGGTGGCAACGCACACTCCGGCGACATGAATGCAAACAGGACCGGCACCATCTTATACTTCCTGAACAAAGGCGTGGTCGCGTTACGTCGCGGTGGTTCGATCTGATCGAGCGGGACAAGTTCTCAATCCGGAGTATTCGGCGGAAAGAACCCGCCGCCGGATAATTTAAATTCATCCATGCCAGCGATGAGCCACCAATCGTCAGGAATTTCAAACCCTACACCCGGATGCGGCGTTTGGAATTTCATGATGGGAACAACCATTCGTCAAAGAGCTGACTTTAAGCAATAATTCGCAGAGTGATTAATGTATCTTACGGAAATTAAATCATTGAGGCACGAAGCTCGCGACGCTCGCCGCAGGCCAATTATAGCCGGCCATGCTTCTGGCAGTCCGCTGCTTTATCGATATCAGCAGTTCATGAATCTTGTACGGCTTTGAGAGCGTAAGCTCTCGGTATCGCTTGGACCATTTGTTAAACCCGCCAGCCGACATTTCTTCGCCGCCTTCACCAAACCAGCTGCTCGATTCCACATAAGTCTGATGGCCCTTCATCTTGGCATGCCGAAAAGCTTTTTCGTCCGGAACATACATCCACATGCCATCGCCTCCGCCGAAGCCGTGAACCCATTTTTCAAATGGTCGAGGTGAGTACCGCTCTATGAAGCGCGTCCCGCCCGAGCTTGGCTCCGAAGCTGAGAGGGCGGTGCTTGCGAGAAATGGCAACCAAATCTGCGCGATCCCCGCCCGCGAATAGGCGCTGGCGCGAGCTTCGATTTCTGGAATACCAATCGATGTATGTTGTAGCTCGATTGCGAGCACGTTTGTCGTCGACCATGCCATTACATCCGCGCGTCTGTCGCCGGGCAGTGTGTCAACGACGTATTCCAGCATCGCTGTCACGCCGCGGGTCTGCAATCCATCGAATACGATCTGCTTTGCTTCAAGATGCACCTTGGTTTCACCGCGTGCCCAACTGCAATTGGTCGGTGGTTTATGCGAGAAATGGGCGATGACAATTCGCCCGCGTTTCAGAATAACGATCTTCTTGCATTTCGGACAAAGGTACTCCGGGCCCTTAAGGGCCGTATCAGCAGAGACGCGACTTGAATTATGTTCAGCGATGAGCAAGGAAAATTCCTCGGCGTAGTCAAATTAAAACGTTCCGGTCAATTAGAATATCGGAAACAGCTCGAAGGAAACGCTCACTCTTCTCGGAGCAGGAGTGGCGCGAGGATTCAGACCGGAAATGCCAAAAACTGTCCCAGCCTTCAAAAGGCTCAGTTGTGCGCGGATCAGTCATTAGTCTTGATCTCCGTGAGCGAGTAGCTTGTATTGCGGCCACCCCCCTCGTCCTTCACCAGCATGCCTTGTTCGACCAGTTCGCTGATGTCGCGTAGCGCCGTATCGGCCGAGCATTTTTCGATCTTCGCGTATTTGGACGATGTCAGCTTGCCCTCGAATCCGTCGAGGAGACGGTTGAGAATATCGCGCTGACGCTTGTTGAGCGGCGCCTGTGCGTAGTTCTTCCAGAACTCTGCTTTGTGGAAGACATTCGCCAGAACCGCTTCAGCGCCGTCAAACGCCCGATCGAGGCATGCGAGAAACCATTCAAGCCATGAGGTGACATCGAGGTCTCCCTTCTGCGTTGCTTCAAGCATGTCGTAATAGGCGTTTCGTTCCAGCCGTATCTGTGCCGACATGCTGTAGAAACGTTGCGGGCTGTCTTCTGATCTCGCAAGCGACATGTCGGCAATCGCGCGTGCAATGCGTCCGTTGCCATCATCGAAGGGATGGATGGTCACGAACCACAAATGCGCGAGCGCAGCTTTGATAACGGGATCAAGTTTATCGTCCGCGTTGTACCAGGCGAGAAAGGCCTTCATGTCGTGATCGAGCCGATCGGCGCCGGGCGCTTCGTAATGGACCTTTTCGCGACCATATGGACCGGAGAGAACCTGCATGGGACCGGATGCCGCGTCCCGCCATGCGCCGACTTTGATCTTGCTCAAGCCGCTGCGTCCGGTCGGAAAGAGCGCGCCATGCCAGCCGAATAACCGCTCGTCCGTGAGCGGCTCTTTGAAACGCTGCGTGGCGTCGAGCATCATCTCGACGACGCCGTCGACGTCGCGGTCGGTGGCCGGAAGCGCGCCGACATCCATGCCCAAGCGCCGGGCGATGGAAGACCGGACTTGATCCTTGTCTAGAATCTCGCCTTCAATCTCACTGGATTTAAGAACGTCCTCGGTCAGAGTTTTTAAGACCGCCTCTTCCCGCAAAGGAAAGCCAAGCGCCTGCATGCGGCCGATGAGCCGTCCCTGCCGATGACGTACTGCAGCAAGTTGTTGAGGCAGAGCCTCGGAACTCCATCGGAAATCGGGCCAGTCTGGTTGTTCGTAGATGTATTTCGGCACTCTCCGCACCTCTTGCGGTGATTATGGGAGCTATTCGCCGCATCTGCAAGATTATTCCCCGCAGAATCTGCGGTGCATAACGGGCCTAAACTCCGCATTTGACATTGTCAGATTTTTTATGATATTTTTTTGACATGGAGGATCGCCATGAGTGATGGTCCGTATAAAAGTTTGAACATGACGCCCGCCTGGAAGAAGTTTGCTGAGTGGGCACACAAGGCTGCATTTGAGCCTGACGAAGTTGCCGGACGTGTCGTCCCTGCACTGGAAGAGACGTGGCGTGACGAAGGCTGCGGCGAAGTCGTCCGCGCCATCCGAACGATCCTGGGCGACGCCCGGCAGACCGATATGTTCGGACAAGATAAGTCAGTGGAACTGGAAGCCGCGCGGCGGCATCTTTCTGCCGGATACCCGATGCGGCGCCTGATCGTCGATCACGTCATCCAATCTGCGGCGAGTGGAAAGCTCGGCATCGACGCGGTTTGCGACGGTGTTGAAAATGCCCTACGCGATCGCGCCGCGCGGGGGCCCCGGCAAGTGGAAGAACATTACCTGCGCAAGCAGAGCCCCGAAGCGATGGCGACCCGTGTCAGAAACCGGATGGAGGACGCTGTCGCGAGTGCACCGATTGCGGGTCTCGCTCGTCGTCTGTCGGGTCTGGACGCTGCTACCCAACCCCAATCCGTCAAGCAGCAAGGGCTTGAAGACGGCGTGAGGCTGCCATGAACGACGATGAACTGCCCGGACTCTTGGTCGATGTGCACGAAGCCGGCGGACGCGCCCGCGCAGGCCGGATCTCTTGCGAGATCGATACCAACCTCATCTTCAAGACGCATAATCTTGCGGCGTATTTCTTTGCGAAATGGGAGCCGGTCGTATTCGATCTAATGCTGCTCGCTGCATCCGTTGAATTCTGTGATCGCATACAACGTCGCCCAGCCTTGGGATGGGGCCGTGCCTTTGACCTGCGCTTGCCGGTGCATGATCCAGACGTCTGGAATCAGAAGGCTGTGTCTGACGCCTTGCATGAAGCACTGGAGCTCCTGACGGGTGATCAATGGAAAGTCACCCTCATAAAGCGTAAGAAGCCTGCCGCTGAACCGGAACAGGAACTTTTCTATCTGGAAACGGGTGCCGAGGCGGTCATTCCTTTTAGCGACGGACTCGACTCCCGCGCGGTTGGCGCGTTGATGGCAGAGGAATACGGCAGCCGGCTGATCCGTGTTCGGCTCGGATCAAAGAAGAAAGATCAACCGAAAGATTCGTTCGGCCGAAAGCAGCCTTTCATGGCGCTGCCATACCAAGTGAAGCCCGGCGCATCCCACTTTGTCGAATCAAGCGCCCGGTCTCGCGGATTCAAATTTGCCGTGTTGAGCGGATCGGCCGCGTATTTTGCCAAAGCGGGCAAGGTCATCGTGCCGGAGAGCGGACAAGGTGCGCTTGGTCCAACGCTTGTTCCGGTCGGTCAAGCGTATGAGGATTATCGCAACCATCCCCGATTCATGAAACACATGACGGCGTTCTTCAAAGCCCTTCTCGGCGTTGACATTGCTTTCGTATTCCCGCGCCTGTGGTTCACCAAAGGTGAAACCCTCAAGGCGTACATGGCGCTGAGCAACGGAAAGGATACCGAGTGGTGGGAGACGAGATCATGCTGGCAGGATAACCGCCATGTGTCGGTCGACAATCACCGTCGCCAGTGCGGCATTTGCGCGGCCTGCATGCTGCGGCGACTAAGCGTTCATGCGGCGGATCTCACGGAACCTGCAGATACCTATGTCTGGGAAAATCTCTCTGCGCCAACTTTTGATGCGGGCGCCGCCGAAGGTTTCAACAAAAGGACCCGCGCGCAAAAACAATATGCAATCGCAGGCACGTTGCATCTCGATCACCTCGCGTATCTAAAGCAGTCGCGCGCGGCAGAGCGGCCGCTCAGTCTCGCCGCCTTTCAGCTGGCACGCGCGCTTGGAGAGACGGAAGCGGTCATCCGGCCAAAGCTGGACCGACTGCTTTCCCAACACCAAAAAGAATGGAAGACTTATATGAGTTCTCTGGGACCACAGTCATTCGTTGCTCAGTGGGCCGACAATGACCAGTCTGCTTGATACCATGCCGCCGGTGGAAGTCGGAGAGCGCCTCCGCGGAGCGCGCGACCGTGTGAAGCTCAAGCAAGCGGAAGCAGCGGAATCCGTCGGGCTGTCGCGGACCACTCTGATTGCGATCGAGCAAGGGCAACGACGCGTCCGCATCGACGAGCTCCGCAAACTCGCGAATCTTTACCGAACGTCCATCAACGAGCTGATGCGGCAGGAGGCGATCCACGCGGAACTCACGCCCAAATTCCGTAAATTGTTCCAACAGGAGGATGATGCGGTCGAGCTCGCTGTGAAGCAGTTGGAGGATTTAGCTCGTGCCGAGGCGGAGCTGGAACAGCTCCTCGGCGTTCAGCCACTGCACAACTATCCGCCGGAACGCCCCATTCTTCCCGGCGATGTTCGAGCGCAGGCGGAGCAGGACGCGCTCGAATTGCGGCAGCGGCTCGGACTAGGCCTGAGCCCGATCTCCGACATTGTAACGCTGCTGGAGCTTGAGCTTGGTGTGCGCGTCTACATCCGGCGGATCGATGGCGGAATCTCCGGCGTATTCGCGTACGACGAGGCGCTCGGCGCCTGCATCCTCCTTAACGGCAATCACCCGCGCGATCGCCGCGCTCAAACGGCAGCCCACGAGCTCGGTCATCTGGTTTCGACGCGGCGTGAGCCGGAGGTGCTGGAAGAGGGCGTCACTGAAAACTCCCGCGAGGAGCGTTACGCCAACACGTTCGGTAGAGCCTTCATGACTCCCGCCCGCGCGGTCATGCAAAAATTCAAGGAAATTACTGTCGGATCGGAAAAGCTGACCCGGCGGCATGTCATCGTGCTCGCCCATTTCTTCGGCGTGTCACGTGAAGCGATCGTCAGGCGGTTGGAGGAACTTAAGCTGGCGAAGTCTGGAACGTGGGATTGGTTTCAGGCGAACGGCGGCATTAGCGATCAGCAGGCTGTCCAGGTGCTGGGCGATCTTTCGGGGCCCGACCTTCATAAAGCGGATGCGGACAGGCCGACGACGCTTCGGCTCGGGCTCCTCGCCGGCGAAGCCTGGCGCCGTGGGATGCTCAGCGAAGGCCAACTCGCGCGCATGCTCCATCTGAACCGTGTCGAGCTGCGGCGCATGTTTGATGGCCTGGAAATAGAAGGGAGCGAAGCCGATGGGGCTCTCATGCCTGATTGACCCCACGGCGCCGGTTGTGATCGATGCGAGTACCGTGATCAATCTGAATGCAACGGCCTGCGGGCCGCGCATTCTAAGAGCCATTCCGAATCCCTTTATCATTACGGATGTCGTGCAGGGAGAACTCCTCGAAGACCGCCGCAATGGTCGCAACGACGGGCAACTGGTCGCCGAGCTTGTTGCGCCAGGTCTTATCTCCGTTGCGAAACTTGACGATCTCACCGAGTCCCATTTCGAGGATCTGGTGATCGGGCGGGGCGACGCAACCCTCGACGACGGCGAAGCCGCGACAATCGCTTATGGCGTCGAGAAGGGAGCGATCACCCTGATCGACGAGCGGAAGGCAACGCGAATCTGCGGTGAACGGTATCCGCGCCTGACCGTTGGGAATTCTTTTGATTTACTCACCCACCCTGCTGTGCTGGCGGCATTGGGTAAGGGCGCCACCGCCGATGCGGTCTTCAACGCGCTCCGGCTTGCCCGGATGCGGGTCCCGCCCTCTTTGTTGAAATGGGTGGTTGAGCTGATCGGAGCAGAACGCGCGGCGATGTGCGAGTGCCTTCCGCGCGCATTCAGAACAGAGGCGGTAACTCATCGATGATAACGCAGACCCATTGGGCGAAATCATTCTCACGAATCCGCCGGTCGCTGCGCCGAGAGCAGATCGATTTGACCATTCATGGCTGCGATCCATCGCGTCAACGCTCCTGCACGAAAGCGGGAAGTAGCAAGCGGATGCGATCAAACGTTACTTGCGCATCAGGAGGCGAATGAGATCCATGGCACCTATATCCATGCCGCCGAATTCTAGCAGGGGCGCCTGCGGATGATGCGATAGTGGGTGACCGAGCTCGACCGGCCAAGTGAGCACGGTTCGTGTCATCATAATGATGAGGAAAGGCGCGTTCAAAGTGGGCTGCCCCCTAAGTCGCACATTCATTAGTTCGACCTGTTGGTGTCAAGGAGCGCCAGAAGTGAGCGCACCACTACTAGTCGCCGACGTCCGATCGTTGTCGTGACGATACGCCCAGCTCCTATCAACTCGTAAAGCTTCGTGCGTCCCAAGCCGGTTACTTCGCATGCATCTTCAATCGTGCAGGTGACCCGCTGCGAGTGGCATCGAGCTCGGTTCTGCGGCTTTCGGAGCGGATAGACTGACTTGTGACTGTTGTCCGCCAGTTTTCTCCCGTCGCTTGTATCTCACATAGCCCTCATATTCGCACAAAGCTTGACGGGACAAGAGTCGATTGTGCGACGAGCAACGTCAATGCGGACACCCGAGGGCGCTTGCGTACGACAGCGCACGTCAGCGGCGGTTTGAATATTTCCGGAGACCAAGGGCGACGAGGAAATCTTTTCGCGAATGCGCCAGCCACAGTGAGGCATCGCGCCGAGGGTGATCTGCTAACGTCGGCAGTAAATTCCGCAAGCGTTCGCCGCTGTTCACCAGCGTCTTAATCAACCAAAGCGGCTTGATGGCGACCTAAGTACCTGAGTTTTCTGGCGTTCCCTAGGGGAGGCAAAGCGCACCGAAATAAGCCCAAGCAAAATCAGCACAAATCAGCTTGGCTGCTTCGCCCTTGCTACCATGCCTTGCTACCACCGGCAAGCTACTCGGCCCCTGGCTCGTAGCGGTATCCAGCCTAATGGCGTTTGAACGGGAGGTCTGGGTCATCCGATGGTGGCTCAAGATGAAGGATTTGCACTCCGCGCGGAAGAAATCCAAGCGCGTTCGGTCCGATCATATGGACGACCAACGATATTTGGACGCGAGAGCCGCGCGTGAGCTTCACCGAAGGCGGCACGCGCTGCAAGGAAGCGTCAACGACGACCGGCATGTCAGGCGAGATAAACCACGCGCAGCGTGCATTGGTCAGTGGGTCCGTATCGAGAGGCGTGCGGAGCCTCCCTTCTCCGATAGCGTGGGGCTTTTGCCCAAAACGCAAGCGAATGTGGTGGAGGCGCGCATTGAAGGATAGGAAGCCTTCTCTGTGGAAGGATGCTCGGATGCCGAATGCCGCCTTCCCTGTCTTAAGCGGAATATCGTCAAGGAACTGCATAACGGTCATCACGGGTGTAAGCATCTCGACAAACCGCGTCATGCGCCTCCCCCCATCGCGCGGATATCTGCTGAACCACCACGGCTCAATGAGCATGCTCGCACGAGTCGTTGACCTCACCTAATGTAGGTTTTTGCAGTCAATCGGTAACAGCAATCAACGCAGGGTAGAGAAACCGTCTTTGCTATCGCCGCAGCCATGATAATCTGGCGAAAATCTTTCCAGAGGCCAGATCAAGAATGGTACCGCTCATCGCTCTGCTCATTTCCACCTGCTCCTTGCTTATTTCGCTCGACGTGTGGCGGCGCAGCGCTCGGCCTACGGTTGCAGCGGCCGTCAGGACACACTCCGGAGGCAATGTAGCTATCTGCTATGATTTGGTTCTTCTTAATTCTGGTGCGATGCCAGCTAAAAATATCAGACTGATCGCGGAGCCTACTTCGTTGGCCGCGGCCCTCGGCCCGGATGCCACAGAGGACAACAAGAAAAGATGGCTCGCCTGCTTCAACGCGGTTATTCCCGTCCTACTCAACAACGATAAGACCACGTGCTCGTTCGGCACGACACAAGTCGGTGACACTGGATTTTGGAAGCATCAGGCGGTCATAGACATCGAAATTGTATACGAGGGACGTTGGCAAACGCACCGCGAGAAGCAGCAACTACGTATCGCAGACACAGACAGTTTCACGGGGTATCAGTGGGAATAGCGGCCTATGGCCTCCTCAATTCACGATACTGCCGTGGAGTTGCTCTTAGCTTCAATGTCAAGGGCGGCTGAGCAGTACGACTTCGAGGCATCGTTCTTCATCACAGTACCGAGCCCGCCGCTGACGACAGGCATAGTCGCACGCGTCTACTACGATGGTCCAAAGCTAGTGCGCACGGCACTCCACGTCCGCGCGCGCGGCCCTGCGCACCTAAAATACCTCGCTATCGGCGACATCCGAAGTATGCTTCAGAGCTTCGTAGTCGCAAACTATTGGTACATCTTTCAAGAAGCGGAATTGGCTCCATTTGCTGGGAGCTATGCCGACCGACTTAGCCAAGCGACGAAACTCTTGCTCGCTCGAGCATTGACCGCTTCCGACTTGTTTAGTCCACGCAACGAACTGACGCTGTTTCCGATCGTTCCTCTGCGCATTGAAGCCAGCTTTAGGTCCGAGCCATTCTTTTTTGTTGCCCCACTGACATCGGCACTACAGGATCAGATACCCGCTGGCGCGCGGCCATCCGCACTACAGGGTGACATCTTCCCGCCCCTCGCAAATGCCATCAGCGCGCGCTTCCAACCTCCGAGACCGGGCGCTTGGCTCGGAATAACTTCTCCGGCCTTCAAAGCATCCAACAAGATGAAGTGCGCCATCTTGGGAGCATTAGCTCTCACTATGCCGTCCGTTTTACGGCACTTGTTCACAGGCAGAGCCGTTTTCGGCGGCCGGTTCACGATAGCTCAAAGCGGCAGTTCAACACACTCAGGCGGCGAGACGCATATCCCCCCCGCTCGCTTATGATATTGCGCTGACAAAAGCCGACGAAGGCTGGCTTGCCATCCTGGCTATCAAGATTGTCTCTAACGAGCGAAACGCACGACGCCAAATGAGAGCACTTGAATATTTCTACCGCTCTTGGCCGCTAGACCCGTCCGAGCGCTTTCCGGTCCTGTGCATGTCACTGGATGCGATTTTCAGTGAGGCAAGTCATGTGACGGCGTCTGTACTTGCTGGCGTTCGCAGCCTCTTAGGGGCGCATGTTGATGCGGACCGCCTTAGGCATCTTATGGAACTACGAGGGTCAGTAATCCACGGGGGAGCGCCGGATGTGTACGATTCCAAAAAGTATGCGAGATACTACGATCAATATGGCGATGACCCCATCAGCGACTTGGAGTTGGTAGTGGCGCAATGCCTGCGCCTTAAGGTGTTCAATGGCGCGCTTACAGAGCACCCAGCCCCATGGGCGAGCGAGATAGCAGCGAGAAGACCGGCACGAAGAGGCATTCTTGATCCTTAGGAGGTGACAAGTCGGCTTCCAACTCATCCCACGTCAGGTAACCTCGCACGCTTGACGAATAGCGCTTACCCGGGATTGCGCGCGCCTCCAGGGCCGACCGCTCCTGATGCCTGTTGTGGTGGATTGGTCGCGCCGCCAGTGCGCCTATCGAACCTCTTTTTTGCCTTCGCCTTTGTTGCCGGGAGCAAACAACTTGATGACTTCCAATATGCTCTCGCCTTTCAAAGCGGCCACAGTGGCGCTGAATGCGAGCGTTGGGGGAACCCCTGTGAAATAAGTCAAAGCTCCTGTGATAACGCCCGCTAATCCTAGTTCCGCAATAACTCTTCCGGCTTGAGGACCATTTTCGTTAAGCCAACCGACGAAGCCCGCACACATACGCTGAGCGGCACCCACGGCTGTCTTTGCTAAGCTAAGCTTCTCTGAGACATTTTCCGCTCGTTCAACGCTTCTGGCTTGCTCAACGAGCGATAGAAAGTCCGTCTTGAGACCTTCAAGGGTATCGCGCACTTGCTCATAGCCGTTCAGTGCCTCTGGCTCGTTGGGTATCTTTTCCCGCAGTTGTCGCAATTGGCTTTGGATCGAGGAAGCTGCTTGATTTGCCAAGTCTACGAATAGCCGAGGATTGGACACCATCCTCTGCGCAGAACCTTCGGCAGCAAGATCGCTGAATGCTTTGGACTGGAACGCGCCAGAATCAAACGAAGTTATGCTAAACGCGCCACCTGCCGCGCGTAGCGTGGCCGTCATAGCCGCGGGATGTGCAGTCACTGAAATAGCGCCACCTTCAGACTTCACGGAGGCGCGAAACATCCCAGCTTCGTATGAGTGTTCTGCGAATGCAGGCAGTCTACTCAACTCTCGGGGGCCTCTCGCCTCGTCAAACGAAGTGGCCTCGTCCACGAGCGCTCCGTCGAACTTCATCCCGGAGTGTAGCGCGCACTTCCGGAAGTTAGCGCCTCTTAGATCGGCGTTACGAAAGTCGCCGCTGTGAATTTGTGACCCGAAGAACGAGGCCCCCTGGAGATTTGCATTTGCGAATACGGGGTTCCTGGACGACACACCCACGGCTCGCCTGATCCGGCAAGTCCTGGGTGCCATCTCGGAGTTCGAGAAGGCCATGCTGGTGGCGAAGCTGAAGGGTGCTCGTGACCGTAAACGCCGCACAGGCGTCAAGGTGGAGGGGCGCAAGTCGATTGCCGAGCAGAAGCCTGAGACAGTCAAGATGGCCCGCAAGCTGGCACGGGCAAGACCCAAGGGTGGCAAGAGGTCTCTGCGCGAGATATCTGCGGAGCTTGCAGCGGCTGGTCACCTGACCGCTTCAGGCACGGCTTATGCGCCCACGGCAGTCAAGCTGATGCTGGCACGGTAAAGAGAGGGACAAGTCACAATGCACAGCGTTTCGTTGCTCAACTGGGCCAATGCAAGTGTCGCTTTCGCATTTCTGGCGGCGTTCCTCTGGGGCGCTTCGGCGTTCGTGAATATTCCGCTAATCGGCTCAGGATTTGGAGCGCTGGTCGGTCTTGATGCTTTCTACGGGGCCATGAGGAAGGTCGCGCGCCTCAACATGCTCGCTGCGGCATCGGCGGCCATCTCAGCGTTATGCCAAGCGTTTTCGCTCGCTGTGCAATGGGTATAGCGCGGCCCATTGTCGGAAAGCGATGGCCTGATTTCCAATGAACACTAACGAGAGCATGAGCCCTCTCGTGCTCTGAAGCAGCACTTGCTTCGCTCGCTGCCTTCGCTGCCCTGGCCGCCTCTCCGGCTCCGCTAGGGTCCCTGGCGGCTGGGCGAATTGGCACGGATTTTGTCCAACCGACTTCAAAAAGGGCATCTAAAGCTCGCGTTGTTGTTCGACCAAATCGGCGTGTGAAAGCTCTGGGTCCCTGGGCTGCGCTGAACAAGCTAAGGGTCCCTCCCTCCATCGCACGAGTGAATGGTCCTTCCGCAGGACTTTTGACGCATTGACCTCTCGCCAGCACGATGGTCAGTGGAAGCCATAAGTCCACTCTGCCGACCATACGCCTCGTTGCCAGCATTGAGCGTCAATATGAACAAGAAACGACTGGGCCTTCTAAGGAAGCTCGAAAGCATTATTGGAAATGAGTGCTACAACGGGAGCACGCAAAATTGGGGACCGGGCGGAAGATTTGAGGGAGAAGGACGAGAGTTTCGCTACCCACTCACCGTGCTTGGAGAAGATGGGAGCAAGATCAAGGTGAAGTCCGATCGACCGCTATCTCTCGACGTTGCCATGACCGGCTATTATGCCTTTGGTGCCAACCAGCTGCACATCATGCGAGCCTTGGAGCAAGTCCTCAGTTATCTCGAAGCGAACAACCAGCTGAAGATTTGACTTAGAGAGACGTGCGGTTCCCTCTTCCGGAAATTGAACCTTGCAGACTGAGCAGTCGAAATCAGAGAGAGACCAGCGTGGCGCGGCATTCCATGAAGCTGGGCACGCGGTCCTTGCCTGGGCCTTGGGATTGGCTGTTGGGCGCGTTGAGATTGCCATTGACGGTGACGACGCCAAGGGCGCTGCGGATATCTCGGAGGACGCCTCGCTTGGCCTTCTGGATCAACTCGCCATCTGTGCGGCTGGATTGGAGGCCCAAAACATCTTCGATGCACCTACCCACGAGGGAGCAGGCTGGGGTGACTACGGTAAGATGGTGGAGTTGCTGGAGGACCTGGAAGACGCTGAGCAAACGAAGATGGTCCACCAAGGCCATGCGCGCGCATTCGAGCTTGTCTCGGCGCACCGTGTAAAGGTTGAGCGCCTTGCGATGGCGCTAATGGAGAAGAAGCATCTGGGAGCAGTTGAAGTTGCAGCCCTTCTGGCGGACTAGCTGCGCGACCAAATCGGCGTGTGAAAGCCCCTGGACCTTCGGAGAAGGCCCCATTCCGCTCGACAGCAATCGCTGTACTAGCCAAAATGACACAATGAACGTGACGAGAACAGGAACACTTCGTAAGCCCTACGAGGGCATTGCGCTCTTTGCGCTGCTTATCGGCGCGATAGTTGGCGTACTGTTTATTGCTGACAACTGGAGCAGTGCCCACACTGATAAATGCGCGCTGCAACTTCCGCTGAAGTGGTTGGGATGTGCGATGGCGGCTCACGAAAACTTAGCCGGTGGCCTGATCGCTGCTGCCGGAGCATTGTACGCCGCATGGTGGGCTGCCGGAGCGGTCTGGCAACAGATCGAAGATGCTCGTGCTCAGATCGCTCTTGCGGAACAACAGCGCGAAGTGGTTGAGACAGACAGCTTCATGCGCGTCATCTCCTACTACACACGGCTCCTGCGATCTTTCGAAGCGGCGGGTGGGCATGAGGACATTAAGTATGTGAACGGGCTAGACGCGCTGTACAAGTCTGGCAACCTTGTCCCGTTCTTTGGCTCGCTTCCTGACGATCATCGAAGCCTCGTTCGTGATGTGTGGGAGCGGTTAAGCAACCTCAATTACGCGCTGGTCGAGGCTCGCAAGGTAGGTCAAGGCGGCACAGGCGACCTAAAGACGCGCAACGAAATCAACACTAGCATTGGCGAAGTTGTCGAAAACATCCTCGCAAATCGCGAATTGGCTAATGACGCCGTGCGACATGCAAAGCACATTTAGGGCCACGACCGTTAATCGTCCTTATTTGCATGCCAACCAATGCTTCCTTCGCACTGGCTACACCCGAATGCGTAACTATCTTTGAGCGGGCCGGTGCTGGCCTCGCTACAAAACCCGCAGTATTCAAGCTCGTCTGTAACATCCAGGCAGAGGACGCAAAGATTCTTTCCGCCGCGCGATACGACTGTATGCCAACCTTCGCATTCGCCGCAATTCGCAGGATAAGGATTGTCGAAGTAGTTGTCTTTGGTAACGACCGTCTCGTCGAGATCGTTCACCAAGCTTCGTTCATCTGGCGAATAACCGCACTCG
>NZ_LGHK01000069.1 GCF_001908235.1 Bradyrhizobium sp. NAS96.2 | reverse complement strand
CGCTGCAACCCCCGTCTCGGGCCCGGGCGGCGGCGGCGGTGCTGGCGGCTTCGGGTGGTGGTGGTGGCGGCAGCCTCAACACCTCAGGCGGCGATGGTGGGTTCGGCGGCGGCGGCGGGAGTGTGCGCTGCTATCTCAGTGCGGGAAAGGGCGGCTTCGGTGGTGGTGGCGGCGGCTCCAGCGGCAATGACGGAGGCACTTGCGGCAATACCGGCGGTTTCGGCGCCGGCAATGGTGGCAACGATTCCCAAGGCGGCGCCGGCGGCGGGCTCGGCGCGGGCGGCGCGGTGTTCGTCCAGGGTGGCGGGAACCTGGTTATTGCCGGTGCCTTCACCGTCAACGGCAGCAGCGTCAGCGGCGGGACTGGCGGCGTCGGCGCCGGCAATGGCTCAGCCTTCGGCGCGGGTATGTTCCTGCAAGGTAACGGGACGCTGACCTTCAATCCGGCGGCTGGGCAGAACCAGACCGTCTCCGATGTCATCGCCGACCAGACCGGCAGCGGCGGCACCGGTGTCACTGCCGGCAGTTGGGGCCTCGCCAAGACAGGCGCCGGCACGCTGACACTGACGGCCGCGAATACTTACTCGGGCGGCACGACCGTGAGCGGCGGCCTGATCAATTTCAATGCCGCGAGCAATTTCGGCTCGGGCAACATCACGCTCAACGGCGGCGGCCTGCAATGGGCGAGCGGTAACACGGCCGACATTTCGGGCAAGCTGAATGCAATCGGCTCTGCCGGTACGACGCTCGACTATAACGGCAATGCCGTGACGCTCGCCACGGCGCTGACCGGCACGGGCGGACTTACAGTCGCGAACTCCGGCAGCGGCGGCGCTTTGACCTTGACGGCGTCGGAAACTTATTCCGGTGCGACGATCATCAATTCCGGCGCGACGCTAGCGATCAAGGGAGACGGCTCGATCGCCAATTCATCGGGCATCTCATTCGCGGGTAGCGGCACATTCGATGTTTCGCAAACCAACAGCGGTGCCAGCGTTGGCGGCTTGAGTGATGCCGTCGGCGGCAGCGTCGTGTCCCTCGGCGCGAAGACGCTGACCATCACCGGCGATGGGGGCCCCTACAACGGCGTCATCCAGGACGGCGGCATTGGTGGCGGCAGCGGCGGCAACGTGACGATCGCCCTTGGCGGCATTGCCATATTCGGCGGCGTCAACACCTATACCGGGCTGACCACGATCAACGGCGGCGGCCGGCTCTACCTGTTCAGTGGCGGCAGCATCGCGTCCTCGAAGGCCGTGATCAACGACGGCACCTTCGATATATCGCGCGCGGGTGGCGGCGTCTCGATCAACAGTCTTTCCGGGACCAGCATCTTCGGCGCCGTGAACCTCGGTGCCAATACGCTGACCATTGCCAATGCCAATGGAACCTTTGCCGGTGTCATTCGGGACGGCAGAGCGGGCGGCGGCGTGGCGATCACCGGCGGCAAGGAAGTCCTGACCGGCATCAATGCCTACACCGGCGCAACCACCATCAACGGCGGTACGCTGGAAGTGGACGGCTCGATCGCCAACTCGTTGAAAGTGACGGTCAATTCGGGTGGCACCTTGAGCGGCACCGGCACCGTCGGCACGCTTAAATTGTCAGACGTCAACAACCTAGGGGCAGTCATCACCGGCGGCTCGAATTTGGTGGTGATGCGCCCGATCGTCGGCGCCTCGGCTCCCGCGGGCGGCTTCGTCCTTGCGGCACCCACGACCATCATGAGCGGCGGCACGCTCGCGCCCGGCAGTGCTGCAGACCCGACCGGCACACTGACGATCGGCGGCAGTCTCGCCTTCCAATCCGGCGCGATCTATCAGGTGCACGTGACGCCGACCGCCGCGTCATCGACCAGCCTCAATGCGAACGCAACGCTCGGCGGCGCGACCGTCAATGCAGTGTTCGCCAACGGCAGCTATATCTCCAGGCAGTACACGATCCTGACTGCGGCGGGCGGCATATCCGGCAGCTTCGCCTCCAACATCGCCAATACGAACCTGCCACAAAACTTCAGCGACACGCTGAGCTACGACGCCACCCACGCCTATCTCAATCTGACGCTGGGCTTCGCGCCGGCTCCGAACTTTGGCGGCGGCCTGTCCATCAACCAGCAGAACGTCGCCAACACGCTGGTCAACTACTTCAACACGACCGGCGGCATTCAGACAGTATTCGGCACGCTCGCTCCGGCGGGCCTGACGCAGGCATCCGGCGAACTCGCGACCGGCTCGCAGCAGACGACGTTCAACGCCATGAACCTGTTCATGGGACTGCTCACCGATCCCTTCATGAATCGCGGGGGCGGGGCGGGTCAGATGCCGAGTGCGCCAGGCTATGCGGAGGAGGGCGAGGCGAGCGCTTATGCCGCAGCGAAGAAGACCGATGCGTTCGCGATGTTCACCAAGGCGCCGCCGGTGCCGTTCGTGCAGCGCTGGAACGTCTGGGCCGCGGGCTTCGGCGGTTCGCAATCGACCAGCGGTAACGCCATTGTTGGATCGAACAACACGACCAGCAGCGTGTATGGCACCGCGGTCGGCGCCGACTATCTGGTCTCGCCGAACACCGTTGCGGGCTTTGCCGTCGCCGGCGGCGGCACCAGCTTCTCCGTCACGGGCAGCGGCAGCGGCCGATCCGATCTGTTCCAGGCCGGCGGCTATCTCCGCCACACCGAAGGCCCGGCCTATCTCTCGGCCGCGCTCGCCTACGGCTGGCAGGACATCACCACCAACCGCACCGTCACCGCCGGAGGCATCGATCAGCTCCGCGCCGAGTTCAATGCCAACGCCTGGTCGGGACGGCTCGAGGGCGGCTATCGTTTCGTTGCGCCGTGGATCGGCGGCGTCGGCATCACGCCTTATGCCGCGGGCCAGTTCACGAGCTTCGAACTGCCGGCCTATGCCGAGCGGGTGATCTCGGGTCTGCCGACCTTTGCGCTGAGCTATGCGGGCCGGAGCGTGACCGACCCACGCAGCGAACTCGGCCTCCGCACCGACAAGTCGTTCCCTGTGCAGGACGGCATCCTGACGCTGCGTACGCGGTTTGCCTGGGCGCATGACTACAATCCCAACCGGTTGGCTGCAGCGACCTTCCAGGCGCTGCCCGGCACCAGCTTCGTCGTCAACGGTGCCGCGCAGTCGAGCGATTCCGCGCTGACCACGGCCTCGCTCGATATGAACTGGCGAAACGGCTGGTCGGCTTCGGCGACGTTCGAAGGCGAGTTCTCCAACGTCACCTCGAGCTACGCCGGCAAGGGCGTGGTGCGGTATCAGTGGTGAGATCGTTTCCGCTTCGGACAGCCTGACATCACGCGCGTGATTACCTGAGGCGTAATCGCGCAAGCGATCTCCCTTTGCGATGGTCGGTGCATCGGCGGCGATGGCGCCGATCGATCCGCACAGGGAGATACATGATGGTGAGCCAACCGTTTCGTGCGACCGCCAAGGACGGCACGAAATTGTTCGTGCAGGATTGGGGCTCGGGCCGGCCGGTGTTGTTCCTCGCGGCCTGGACTTTCAATTCCAGCGTCTGGGGCAGCCACATCGTGGCACTGAATGCCAGGGGTTATCGCTGCGTTGCGCCGGATCGGCGCGGCCATGGCCGCTCCGATATGCCGATGATGGGATACGATCTCGACACGCTGACCGACGATGTCGCTGCCGTGATCGAGCAGCGCGATCTCCGTGACGTCACGATCGTCGCGCATTCGATGGGATCGATCGAGGCGGTGAACTATCTGGCGCGTCACGGCGCGGAGCGCGTCGCGCGGCTGGTGCTGGTGGCGCCGACCACGCCGTTCATCGTGCAGACCGAGGACAATCCGGACGCGGTGCCGCGGGCGATGGTCGATGCGCAGAATGCAGCGATTGCGCAGGACTTCCCGAAATGGATGGGCGAGAACGAGGCGCCGTTCTTCATGCCCGACACGCCCGAGATCACGCGGGCCTGGATCAGGGAGATGATGCTGAGCGTGCCGCTGCCGGTGGCGCTGGCTTGCCGCAAGACCATCTCCTTTGCCGATCTGCGCGCTGCGGCGAAGGGGATGGATCGCCCGACGCTGATCGAGCACGGCGACAAAGACGCGAGCGCGCCGCTGGAATTGACCGGAGCCAAGACAGCCAGGCTGATCAAGGGTAGCAAGCTCGCGGTCTATGAAGGCGCGCCGCACGCATTGCCGCTGACGCACAGCGCGCGCCTGATGGCCGACCTGCTGGCCTTCATGGATAGCTAGCTGGCGCGCGCGATATCCGACCGGATCCAGCGCGCCGCCCAGACGAACAGCAGCGCGCCGAGCGTCGTCGTGACAGCCGCCGACAGCAGCGAGTAGCGAACCGCATCGACGCCGTAGGCGCCCTTCAGGGCGTCGTTGATCATGCCGACGGCGAGGGGACCGACACCCTGGCCGAAGCAGGTGGCGGTGAGCAGCACGATCGCGGAGGCCAGCGCGCGCATGCTGGGCTTCGCCACCGTCTGCGCGATCGCGAAGATCGGGCCGAGATGGAAGCCGACCATGAACGAGGTCAGCGCCAGCGTCGCCACCATCAGCGTGAAGCTTTGCGTCAGCATGCATAGCGCGAACACCGGGCCGGCAAGGCCGGACATGATCGCGGGCGCCCACAGTTTCCAGCGATCGTCGCGGCGGCCGATCTGCGCCACCACGAGGCCGCCGATCAGCGTGCCCGCCATGCCGGCAAGACCCTTGAAGGTTCCGGCATAGGTGCCGATCTCGGCGCTGGTGAGGTGATGGATGCGCGCCAGGAACGGCGGGATCCACACCGCGGTGGCGTAGTTGGTGTAGGTCGTCAGACAGAAGCCGATCAGCACGATGGCGAAGCTCGGCTGCGATATCAGGAAGCCGAGCGTCGGCCCGATCGGCTCGGCCTTGAAGGTCTCGGCCATCGCGCCGCGCTTCGGCTCTGATATCGTCAGCCAAAGGATGGCGGCGAGCGCGATGCCGGGCAGGCCCGCAGTGAAGAAGGCCATCCGCCAGCCATAGTGCTGGTTGACATAGCCGCCGATGAAATAGCCGAGGAAGACGCCGAGATAGGTGCCGATGGCGTAGATGCCGAGCGCGCGCGGCCGCTCGTTCTTGTCGAAGAGATCGGCGATCATCGATTGCGAGGCCGGCGTGCCCGCGGATTCGCCGATGCCGACGCCGATCCGCGCCAGTGCCAGCGTCGTGACGCTGGAGGCGAGGCCGCACAGATAGGTCATCGCGCTCCAGAACGCGAAGGCGAGCGCGACAATGTTACGCCGGTTGAGTCGGTCGGCCATCCGTGCGATGGGAATGCCGAGCAGCGAATAGAACAGCACGAAGCCGAACCCGGCCAAGAGGCCCATCGTGGTGTCGCTGAGCAAAAACTCCTTCTTGATGGGCTCGATCAGCACGTTGAAGATCGTGCGGTCGAGGAAGTTGAGGGCATAGATGACGGTGAGCAATGCGAGCACGTAGTAGCGGCGCGCGGCTGCGGCCTGCGCTGGCGCGGCCGCCTGCGGTGCGACATCGACCATGACTTCCTCCCCCGATTGTCTTTTTGTTTTTCTGCGCGGGCCTCAGGCCTCGCGGATATAGTTCCCCGCTTCGAATTCGACCGGCCCGGTATCTGGGTCGAACGACACGCCGATCGGGTCGCGGCCGGCGGCCACCGCCTCAAGCTGGTCAGAGAGCATCCGGCGCACCATCAGGATGCCGCGGTCGCTCTGGCCGAAATGCTCTTCGGAATGGACGGTCACCGGCCCCTGGCCGACCTGCGCCTCGTAGTCGCCCGGGAACTGCTGGTGCTCTTGCTCGGTCATGTCCCACCAGAACTTGCCGTTGAACTTCGAGCGCATGCGGCCGATGTCGCCTGCGTTCTTGACCCGGCCGGCGACATAGATCCGGAACGAAGTGTCGTCGATCGGCAAGGTCCAGCCGATCGATTCGACACGGGCGAATTGCGCGACCCGTGGATTGGGCACCACGCGGAGCGTGGGCAGGGCGGCCTCGGTGACGCGGTAAAACACCTTGCCGTCATCCTGTTTGCGGATCGAGCGCACCGCGACGCCGCGCGGCGACATCTCGAACTTCACCTCGGGCATCGAGGCCATCATGGTGGTGAATTGCGGCCCCGAGAACGAGCCATGCAGCACCGGCACATGATAGGGGTCGGCGACGTTCTCGAAATGCTGCAGCCAGTTGCAGGGGATCACCGCGGGGCCGCCGCCGCCGATCGAGGAATCGTCGGCCTCGACGAACTCGCCGTCGTCCATCGTCTCGAGGCACTCATAGCGCGGCAGCACCGGCTTCTTATCGGCCGGGCCCAAATAGGCGAAGATCAGGCCGTAGCGCTCCTGCACCGGATACCAGGGCTGGCGCACCTTGTCCTTGAACAGGCCGCCTTCGGGCTCGCAGGGTTGTTCGAGGCAACGGCCCTCGGTGTCGAACTTCCAGCCGTGATAGCAGCAGCGGATGCCGTCCTCCTCGACCTTGCCATAATAGAGCGTGGTGCCGCGATGGCAGCACCGCGCATGTAGCAGGCCGACCCGGCCATGCTTGTCGCGGAACAGGATCAGGTCCTCGCCGAGCGCGCGGACTTTCCTGGGGATATCGGTGGCGTCACTGGTGAGACCGATTGGGTGCCAGTAGCGGCGCAACAGCTCGCCCATCGGCGTGCCGCGGACCACCGAGGTGAGCTCGGTCCGGGTGCTGGATGGCTTCATCGCATAGGCCGTGCCGAGATCGCAGTCCCGCTGGGTGATCGTCATGTGTCTCCTTCCGCCGCCGGTCTGACGCCTGCGGTTGCGTTGTCGTTGATGAAGTCAACGATGTATCGATGACAATGTCAACGATCTCGTCTATCTTGGCAGCGACCGGCTTTATTGGCAGAGGTTGGCGATGACCGAGAAGCTCAGGACCGAGAGGGCCTTGCCGCCGGAGGCGGTTGTCGACGCGGAACTCGCGCCGATCACCGCGATGATGTCGTCGCGGCTGATGGTGCTGGCTAACCTGCTCAGGCGCGGGGCGCTGCTGCGTTACAAGCGCCTCACCGGCCTGTCCTCGGTCGAGTTCGGCCTGGTCGCCTCGCTCGGCCGGCGGCCGCCGATGAGCGTGGTCCGGCTGGCCGAAGCCGTCGGCATGGACAAGGGGCAGATCAGCCGGGCGCTTGCCGAGCTCGTGGCGCGCAAGCTGGTGGCCAAGGCCGCCAATCCGCGTGACAACCGGGAAACACTGGTCTCCCTCACCAGGGCCGGGCTCGCCGCCCATGACGCCATTGTGGCCGGCGCACAGGAGCGAAACCGGCGCCTGCTGGAACAGCTCGGTCCACAGGACCTTGAGCTGCTGCTTGGACATATTGACCGGCTGACCACGACCGCCGCCGAGATGCTCGCCGCAGAGCGGGAGCTGGGCTGATATGGCGATGATATGGCGAGCGCGCAGGGCACCGAATGGCCGCCGTGGCGTTGCCAATTGAGGCAAGCGCATCCACGCGATGCGGCAAAGAGCCCACGGGATCGACGGTAAAAGCGTCAAAATAGCTTGTCTTGCGCCCCCTGTTGCGCTGCGCTAAAGCCTCAAGAACAATTCCAATCAACGAATCTGCGGCACGTCCGAAACCGCAGCAAGAAGGCCTCGCCGATGACCGGCATCCTGCAGAATTATCTCCCACTTGTGGTCTTTATCGGGGTTGCGAGCCTGATCGGTCTCGCGCTCCTGATCGCGCCGTTCCTGGTCGCGTTCCAGTCGCCGGACCCGGAAAAGCTGTCCGCCTATGAATGCGGATTCAATGCTTTTGACGACGCCCGCATGAAGTTCGACGTCCGCTTCTACCTGGTGGCGATCCTCTTCATCATCTTCGACCTCGAAGTGGCGTTCCTGTTCCCCTGGGCGGTGGCGTTCGGAAAGCTCGGCGCGACCGGCTTCTGGTCGATGATGGTTTTCCTGGCCGTGCTGACGGTCGGGTTCGCGTATGAATGGAAGAAAGGCGCGCTCGAATGGGATTGAGCCCCACCGCCGCATCCTCGCAGCCGGCGATCGCGCAGGCTCCGAAGGGCATTCTCGATCCGTCGACCGGCAAGCCGGTCGGCGCCAATGATCCGTTTTTCCTCGAGGTCAATCACGAACTGTCCGACAAGGGCTTCTTCGTCGCCGCGGCCGATGACCTGATCACCTGGGCGCGCACCGGCTCGCTGATGTGGATGACCTTCGGTCTCGCCTGCTGCGCGGTCGAGATGATGCAGGTCTCGATGCCGCGCTACGACGTCGAGCGCTTCGGCTTCGCGCCGCGCGCCTCGCCGCGGCAGTCCGACGTGATGATCGTCGCAGGCACGCTGACCAACAAGATGGCGCCCGCGCTACGCAAGGTCTACGACCAGATGCCGGAGCCGCGCTACGTGATCTCGATGGGCTCCTGCGCCAATGGCGGCGGCTACTACCACTACTCCTACTCGGTGGTGCGTGGCTGCGACCGCATCGTGCCGATCGACATCTACGTGCCGGGCTGTCCGCCCACGGCGGAGGCGCTGCTTTACGGCGTGCTGCTGCTGCAGAAGAAGATTCGCCGTATCGGCACTATCGAACGCTAAGGTTTCAGGCATGGACGACGGCAAGCTCGACGCCCTTGGGCAGACGATCGTGAGCGCGCTTCCGGGCGCCGCCACGGCGCACTCGGTCGCGTTCGATCAACTCACTATCGACGTCGAGATTGGCAGAATCGTGGACGTCGTCACTTTTCTGCGTGACGATCCGAACTGCCGTTTCGTCAACATCACCGACGTGACTGCGGTCGACTATCCGAGCCGCGAGAAGCGCTTCGATGTCGTCTACCATCTGCTATCGCCGACGCTGAATGTGCGCATTCGTGTGCGCGGCCAGGCCGACGAGACCACGCAGGTGCCGTCGATCATCGGCGTGTTCCCGGGCGCCGATTGGTTCGAGCGCGAGACCTACGACCTCTACGGCGTGATCTTCACCGGCCATCCCGACATGCGCCGACTGCTGACGGATTACGGCTTCGACGGCCATCCGCTGCGCAAGGATTTCCCGCTCACCGGCTTCGTCGAGGTTCGCTACGACGACCAGGAGAAGCGGGTGCTGTACGAGCCGGTCCGGCTCAACCAGGAATTCCGCAAGTTCGATTTCCTTTCGCCCTGGGAAGGCGCGGACTATCCGCTGCCCGGTGACGAGAAGGCCAAGGCGGAGCCGAAGCCATGAACGAGCAACCGCAAAATCTGCGTAACTTCACCATCAATTTCGGTCCGCAGCATCCGGCGGCGCACGGCGTGCTTCGCCTCGTGCTGGAGCTCGACGGCGAAGTCGTCGAGCGCGTCGATCCGCATATCGGCCTGCTTCACCGCGGCACCGAGAAGCTGATCGAGCACAAGACCTATCTGCAGGCGATTCCGTATTTCGATCGGCTCGACTACGTCGCGCCGATGAACCAGGAGCACGCGTTCTGCCTCGCGGCGGAAAGGCTGCTCGGCATCACGGTGCCGCGCCGTGGCCAGTTGATCCGCGTGCTGTATTGCGAGATCGGCCGCATCCTGTCGCATCTGCTCAACGTCACCACGCAGGCGATGGACGTCGGCGCGCTGACCCCGCCGCTGTGGGGTTTCGAAGAGCGCGAAAAGCTGATGGTGTTCTACGAGCGCGCCTCGGGCTCGCGCATGCACGCGGCGTTTTTCCGCGTCGGCGGCGTGCATCAGGACCTGCCGCCGAAGCTGATCGACGACATCGAGGCGTGGTGCGATCCGTTCCTCAAGGTGGTCGACGACCTCGATCGGCTGCTGACCGGCAACCGCATCTTCAAGCAGCGTAACGTCGATATCGGCGTGGTGCCGCTGAAGGAAGCCTGGGAATGGGGCTTCTCCGGCGTGATGGTGCGTGGCTCGGGCGCGGCCTGGGACTTGCGCAAGTCCCAGCCCTATGAGTGCTACGCCGAGATGGATTTCGACATTCCGATCGGCAAGAACGGCGACTGCTACGACCGCTACCTGATCCGCATGGAAGAGATGCGCCAGTCGGTGCGCATCATGAAGCAGTGCGTGCAGAAGCTCAAAGCAGCCGACGGGCAGGGCCCGGTCGTGGTCGAGGATAACAAGATCGCGCCGCCGCGCCGCGGCGAGATGAAGCGCTCGATGGAAGCGCTGATCCATCACTTCAAGCTCTACACCGAAGGCGTCCACGTGCCGGCCGGCGAGGTCTACGCCGCGGTCGAGGCGCCGAAGGGCGAGTTCGGCGTCTATCTGGTCGCCGACGGCACCAACAAGCCCTACAAGTGCAAGATCCGCGCGCCGGGCTTCGCCCATCTGCAGGCGATGGATCACATCTGCAAGGGCCATTTGCTGGCCGACGTTTCCGCCATCCTTGGCTCGCTGGACATCGTGTTCGGCGAGGTCGACCGGTGATGATGTCCGCATCCGCACCGCGCGCTAATTGAGAGTTTGATCGATGTCCGTCCGCCGCCTCGCCCCGAAGGAATTGCAGCCCGCGAGCTTCACGTTCACGGACGAGAATCTGGCCTGGGCCAAGAAGCAGATCGAGAAGTACCCGCCGGGCCGCCAGGCTTCGGCCGCGATCGCGATCCTGTGGCGCGTGCAGGAGCAGAATGAGGGCTGGGTGTCGGAAGCAGCGATCCGTGCCGTCGCCGACCTGCTCGAGATGCCGCATATCCGCATGCTGGAGATCGCGACCTTCTACACCATGTTCCAGCTCTCGCCGGTCGGCAAGAAAGCCCATGTGCAGGTGTGCGGCACCACGCCGTGCCGGCTGCGCGGCGCCGCCGACCTGATCGAGGTCTGCCAGCATCGCATCCATCACGATCCCTTCCAGCTGTCGAAGGACGGCAACTTCTCCTGGGAAGAGGTCGAGTGCCTCGGCGCCTGCGTGAACGCGCCGATGGTGCTGATCTGGAAGGACACCTATGAGGACCTGACCAAGGAAAGCTTCGGCAAGGTGCTCGACGGCTTTGCCGCCGGCAATCCGCCGAAGCCGGGCCCGCAGATCGACCGTCAGTTTTCGGCGCCCGCAGGCGGGCCGACGACGCTGAAGGAAACCACCTGATGGGGGGCTTTCAGGTGCAGGCAGTGGGGATGGGGAGGGCGGCTTCGATGATGGCCTGGCGCAAGATCGTGCTGCATACCGCCGTCGCGGCTGGCTTCATGTTCCTGCTGCAACGTTACGGCCTGAGCGCCACGCTGGAATCCAGCCTGTTGTGGGCCATCGTGTTCGGCGGATGCGCCGCCGGGCTCGCTTATTCGCAAGCCAATCGGTGATGTTCGGAAAGTTTTGAGCATGCTCGACGACAAGGACCGCATCTTCAAGAACCTTTACGGTCTCCATGATTGGGGCCTCGAGGGCGCGCGCCGCCGAGGCGCCTGGGATGGCACCAAGGGGATCATCGACAAGGGCCGCGACTGGATCATCAACGAGATGAAGGCGTCGGGCCTACGCGGCCGCGGCGGTGCGGGTTTCCCGACCGGCATGAAGTGGTCGTTCATGCCGAAGGAATCCAAGGACGGCCGTCCGAGCTATCTCGTCGTCAATGCGGACGAATCCGAGCCCGGCACCTGCAAGGACCGCGAGATCATGCGGCACGATCCGCATCTTTTGGTCGAGGGCTGCCTGCTC
This sequence comes from Bradyrhizobium sp. NAS96.2, assembly GCF_001908235.1. Taxonomy (GTDB): domain Bacteria; phylum Pseudomonadota; class Alphaproteobacteria; order Rhizobiales; family Xanthobacteraceae; genus Bradyrhizobium. Next base: position 23,865 of record NZ_LGHK01000069.1, on the reverse strand, counting down.
GCGAGCTTCGCGATGGGCGCGCATGCCTGTTACGTCTACATCCGCGGCGAGTTCATCCGCGAGCGCGAGCGGCTGCAAGCCGCGATCGACCAGGCCTATGAGGCCAAGCTGGTCGGCAAGGACAACATCAACGGCTGGCCGTTCGACATCTATGTCGCGCACGGCGCCGGCGCCTATATTTGCGGCGAGGAAACCGCGCTGCTCGAGAGCCTCGAAGGCAAGAAGGGCCAGCCGCGCCTGAAGCCGCCGTTCCCGGCCAATGTCGGCCTCTATGGCTGCCCGACCACCGTCAACAACGTCGAGTCGATCGCGGTCGCGCCGGATATCCTGCGCCGCGGCGCCGCCTGGTTTGCCGCCATCGGCCGGCCGAACAATGTCGGCACCAAGCTGTTCTGCATCTCGGGTCACGTCGAGCGACCCTGCAACGTCGAAGAGGCGATGGGCATCCCGTTCCGCGAGCTGATCGAGAAGCACTGTGGCGGCATTCGCGGCGGCTGGGACAATCTGAAGGCCGTGATCCCCGGCGGCTCGTCGGTGCGCATGGTGCCGGCCGAGCAGATCATCGACACGCCGATGGATTTCGACTCACTGAGCAAGCTGCGCTCCGGCCTCGGCACCGCGGCTGTCATCGTGATGGACAAGTCGACCGACCTGATCCGGGCGATCGCGCGCATCTCCTATTTCTACAAGCACGAGAGCTGCGGCCAGTGCACGCCGTGCCGCGAAGGCACCGGGTGGATGTGGCGCGTCCTGACCCGCATGGCCGACGGCCGCGCCCACAAGCGCGAGATCGACATGTTGCTCGAGGTCACCAAGCAGGTCGAGGGTCACACGATCTGCGCGCTCGGCGACGCCGCGGCGTGGCCGATCCAGGGTCTGATTGCGCACTTCCGTCACGAGATCGAAGAGCGCATCGATCAGTATTCGCACAAGGCCGATCTCGACGATCAGGGCGTTCGTGATCCCGTCCACATGGTCGCGGCGGAGTAGAGAAGAGACATGAGCAAGATCATCGTCGATGGCAAAGAGATCGATGTGCCGCCGGAGTACACGCTGCTGCAGGCGTGCGAGGCGGCAGGCGCCGAGATTCCGCGCTTCTGCTATCACGAGCGGCTGTCGATCGCCGGCAACTGCCGGATGTGCCTGGTCGAGGTGAAGGGCGGCCCGAAGCCGGTCGCGAGCTGCGCCTGGGCCGTGCGCGACTGCCGTCCGGGCCCGAAGGGTGAGCCGCCGGAGATCTCGACCCGCTCGCCGATGGTCAAGAAGGCGCGCGAAGGCGTGATGGAGTTCCTGCTGATCAACCATCCGCTGGACTGCCCGATCTGCGACCAGGGCGGCGAGTGCGACCTGCAGGACCAGGCGATGGGTTACGGCGTCGACACCAGCCGTTTCGCCGAGAACAAGCGCGCGGTCGAGGACAAGTATCTCGGCGCGCTGGTCAAGACCTCGATGAACCGCTGCATCCAGTGCACGCGGTGCGTCCGCTTCTCCGCCGAAGTCTGCGGCGCGCCGGAAATGGGCGCGACCGGCCGCGGCGAGGACATGGAAATCACCACCTATCTCGAGCATGCGCTGAGCTCGGAGCTGCAGGGCAACCTCGTCGACATCTGCCCGGTCGGCGCGCTGACCTCGAAGCCGTATGCGTTCGCGGCCCGGCCCTGGGAGCTCGGCAAGACGCAGTCGGTCGACGTCATGGACGGCGTCGGCTCGGCGATCCGCGTCGACACCCGCGGCCGCGAGGTGATGCGCATCCTGCCGCGCATCAACGAGGCTGTGAACGAGGAGTGGATCTCCGACAAGACCCGCCACGTCGTCGACGGCCTGCGCACGCAGCGCCTCGACCGTCCCTATGTGCGCGAGAACGGCCAGCTCAAGCCTGCGACCTGGCAGGAAGCCTTTGCCGCCATCGCGGTCAAGGCCGGCCGCAGCGACGGCAAGCGGATCGGCGCGATCGCGGGCGATCTCGCCGCGGTCGATGAAATGTATGCGCTGAAGGAGCTGCTCGCGAAGTTCGGCTCGGTCAATCTGGCGGTGCAGGGCGGCGACGCGTTCGACGCCAAGGCCGGCCGGGGCTCCTACATCTTCAACCCGACCATTGCCGGCATCGACCAGGCCGACGCGATCCTGATCATCGGCTCGCATCCGCGCAAGGAAGCCGCCGTGCTGAACGCGCGGATCCGCAAGCGCTGGCGTACCGGCGGGCTCAAGGTCGGCATGATCGGCGCCAAGTCCGATTTCACCTACGACCATGACTATCTCGGCGCGGGCACCGACACGCTCGCCGATCTTGCGGCCGGCAAGCACTCGTTTGCCGACGTGCTCAAGAACGCGCAGCACCCGATCATCCTGGTCGGCCCCGGCGCCTATACCCGGCACGACGGCGCGGCGGTGCTGGCGCAGGCCGCCAAGCTCGCCGTCGACGTCGGCGCGCTGAAGGACGGCTGGAACGGCTTTGCCGTGTTGCAGGATACGGCCTCGCGCGCCGGTGCGCTCGATATCGGCTTCTCGCCGGCGGCCGGTGGCCTGACCACGGCGCAGATGACGACTTTCGGCACGCTCGACGTGCTGTTCCTGCTCGGCGCCGACGAGATCAAGGTGCCGGACGGTACCTTCGTGGTCTATATCGGCACCCATGGCGACCAGGGCGCGCATCGCGCCGACGTCATCCTGCCGGGCGCGGCCTATACCGAGAAGTCCGGCATCTACGTCAACACCGAGGGACGGGCGCAGATCGCCAACCGCGCTGCCTTCCCGCCGGGTGAGGCCCGCGAGGACTGGGCGATCATCCGCGCGCTGTCCGACGTGCTCGGCAAGAAGCTGCCGTTCGACTCGCTGCAGGCGCTGCGCCAGGCGATGTTCAAGACCTCGCCGCATCTGATGCGGCTCGACCAGATCGAGGCCGGCAAGGCCGAGGACGTCAAGGCATTGGCGGGCAAGGGCGGTGCCGTCGACAAGGCGGCATTCAAGCCGACCGTCGAGGACTTCTATCTGACCAACCCGATCGCGCGGGCGTCTGCCGTGATGGCGGAATGCTCGCGGCTGGCGTCGGGCCGAATGCTGACGGCAGCGGAGTGAGCGTGACCTGATGGCTGAATTCTTCGCAAGCTCGTTCTGGACCGGCTTCCTCTGGCCGCTGATCATCATGGTCGCGGAAAGTCTGTTGCTGCTCGTCGTGCTGCTGATCGCGATCGCCTATATCTTGCTCGCCGACCGCAAGATCTGGGCGGCGGTGCAGATTCGCCGCGGTCCCAACGTGGTCGGCCCGTTCGGCTTGCTGCAATCCTTCGCCGACCTCTTGAAGTTCGTGCTCAAGGAGCCGGTGATCCCGTCCGGCTCCAACAAGGGCGTGTTCCTGCTGGCGCCGCTGGTGTCGTGCATCCTGGCGCTGGCCGCCTGGGCCGTGATCCCGTTCGATCTCGGTTGGGTGATCTCCGACATCAATGTCGGCATTCTCTACATCTTCGCGATTTCGTCGCTGTCGATCTACGGCATCATCATGGCCGGCTGGTCGTCGAACTCGAAGTATCCGTTCCTGGCGGCGCTGCGCTCCGCGGCGCAGATGGTGTCCTACGAGGTCTCGATCGGCTTCGTCATCATCACCGTGCTGCTCTGCGTCGGTTCGCTGAACCTCTCGGCCGTGGTCGAGGCGCAGAACACCCGCGGGCTCGCCCACCTGATCGGCCTGCCGCAGCTCACCATCCTGAACTGGTATGTGTGGCCGCTGTTCCCGATGTTCGTGGTGTTCTACGTCTCGGCGCTCGCGGAAACCAACCGTCCGCCGTTCGACCTGGTCGAAGCCGAATCCGAGCTGGTCGCCGGCTTCATGACCGAATACGGCTCGACCCCGTATCTGTTGTTCATGCTCGGCGAGTATGTCGCGATCACCACGATGTGCGCGCTGGCGTCGATCCTGTTCCTGGGCGGCTGGCTGCCGCCGGTCAATCTGCCGCCGTTCACCTGGATCCCGGGCATCGTCTGGTTCGCCCTCAAGGTGTTCTTCATGTTCTTCATGTTCGCGATGGCGAAGGCGATCGTGCCGCGCTACCGCTACGATCAACTGATGCGGCTCGGCTGGAAGGTGTTCCTGCCGCTGTCGCTGGCGATGGTGGTGATCGTGGCCGGCGTGCTGCAGTTCGCCGGCATCGCGCCGAAGTGAGGCCGTCATGAGTGTCAATGTCAACGCAACAGCCCGCTCGCTTCTGCTCTCGGAATTCGTCTCGGCGTTCTTCCTGGCGATGCGCTATTTCTTCCAGCCGAAGCCGACGCTGAACTATCCGTTCGAGAAGGGGCCGATCTCGCCGCGCTTCCGCGGCGAGCACGCGCTGCGCCGCTATCCGAACGGCGAAGAACGCTGCATCGCCTGCAAGCTGTGCGAGGCGATCTGCCCGGCGCAGGCGATCACCATCGAGGCCGGTCCGCGCCGCAACGACGGCACCCGCCGCACGGTGCGTTACGACATCGACATGGTGAAGTGCATCTATTGCGGCCTGTGCCAGGAGGCATGCCCGGTCGACGCCATCGTCGAGGGACCGAATTTCGAATTCGCGACCGAGACCCGCGAGGAACTCTACTATGACAAGGCGAAGCTGCTCGCCAATGGCGACCGCTGGGAGCGCGAGATTGCGAAGTCGATCGCGCTCGACGCGCCGTACCGGTGAGGTGAGGGCATGATCCTTCCGGCGCTGTTCTTCTATCTGTTTGCCGCGGTCTGCGTGGCCTCGGCGGTCATGGTGATTGTCTCGCGCAATCCCGTGCACTCCGTGTTGTTCCTGATCCTGGCCTTCGTCAATGCGGCCGGGCTGTTCATCCTGATGGGCGCCGAGTTCCTCGGGATGATGCTGATCGTGGTCTATGTCGGCGCCGTCGCGGTGCTGTTCCTGTTCGTGATCATGATGCTCGATGTCGATTTCGTCGAACTGCGCGAAGGCTTCATCCAGTATCTGCCGATCGGCATCGTGATCGGCGGCATCTTCCTGTTCGAGCTGCTGCTGGTGGTCGGCGCCTGGGTGATTAACCCGCAGGTGACCAAGACGATCACCGCGGCGATTCCGACAAATGTCAGCAACACCGAGGCGCTCGGCCTCGTGCTGTATACGAAGTACATCCATTACTTCCAGCTCGCCGGCATGGTGCTGCTGGTCGCGATGATCGGCGCCATCGTGCTGACGCTGCGCCACAAGGCCAACGTCAAGCGGCAGAACATCAACGTGCAGAATGCGCGCACGCCCGAAATGGCGATGGCGATGCGCAAGGTGGCGTCGGGGCAGGGCCTGCAGGATGCCGATGCGGCGGAGTGGGTGAAATGACGATCGGGCTGGGGCACTATCTCGCGGTCGCCGCGATCCTGTTCACGCTCGGGATCCTCGGCATCTTCCTCAACCGCAAGAACATCATCGTCATCCTGATGTCGATCGAGCTGATCCTGCTGTCGGTCAACATCAACCTGGTGGCGTTCTCGACCTTCCTCGGCGACATCGTCGGCCAGGTGTTCGCGCTGCTGGTACTGACGGTGGCCGCCGCCGAGGCCGCGATCGGCCTCGCTGTGCTGGTGGTGTATTTCCGCAACCGCGGTTCGATCGCGGTTGAAGACGTCAATCTGATGAAGGGCTAGGCGCGGTCATGGTTCAGGCTATCGTTTTCCTGCCGCTGCTCGGCGCCATCCTTGCGGGAATTATCTCGCTGGTTGGCGCGCATGCGCGCTGCCCCAGCGGCGACACCGTCGATCATCACGACGACGCGCATGGCGACGCCCATGCCTCGGCGGCTCACGACGACCACGGCCATGACGATCATGGCCATGACGACCACCACGTCTCCGAGCCGGCGGCTGCAGGCTCCCGACTGGCCGAACTGATCACCACCGGCCTCTTGTTCGTCTCGGCGGCGCTGTCCTGGTTCACGCTGGTCGATGTCGGCTTCATGCACCATGACGCCCGCGTCGTGCTGCTGCCCTGGATCACCTCGGGCGACCTCCAGGTGGCCTGGGCGCTGCGCGTCGACACCCTGACAGCCGTGATGCTGGTCGTGGTCAACACCGTGTCCGCGCTCGTCCACCTCTATTCCATCGGCTACATGGACGAGGATCCGAACCGGCCGCGCTTCTTCGGCTATCTCTCGCTGTTCACCTTCGCGATGCTGATGCTGGTGACCTCCGATAACCTCGTGCAGCTGTTCTTCGGCTGGGAGGGTGTCGGTCTCGCCAGCTACCTCCTGATCGGGTTCTGGTACCAGAAGCCGTCGGCGAATGCGGCGGCGATCAAGGCCTTCGTGGTCAACCGCGTCGGCGACTTCGGCTTCGCGCTCGGCATCTTCGCGATCTTCGCGCTGGTCGGCTCGACCGATTTCGAGACCATCTTCCACGCCGCGCCGGGGCTGACCGGCAAGACCACCGACTTCTTCGGCTGGCAGGTGAATGCGCTGACACTGACCTGCCTGCTGCTGTTCATGGGCGCGATGGGCAAGTCGGCCCAGTTCCTGCTGCACACCTGGTTGCCGGACGCCATGGAAGGCCCGACCCCGGTGTCGGCGCTGATCCACGCCGCGACCATGGTCACCGCGGGCGTCTTCATGGTGGCCCGCCTGTCGCCGCTGTTCGAATTGTCGCCGACCGCGCAGGCGGTGGTGATGTTCTTCGGTGCGACCACGGCGTTCTTCGCGGCCACGATCGGCCTCGTGCAGAACGACATCAAGCGCATCGTCGCGTACTCGACCTGTTCGCAGCTCGGCTACATGTTCGTCGCGATGGGAGCAGGGGCCTATTCGGTCGGCATGTTCCACCTGTTCACGCACGCCTTCTTCAAGGCGCTGCTGTTCTTGGGCTCCGGCTCGGTGATCTACGCCATGCATCACGAGCAGGACATCCGCAACATGGGTGGCCTGTGGCGCAAGATCCCGTACACCTTCGCGGTGATGTGCATCGGCACCCTGGCGCTGACCGGCTTCCCGCTGTTCGCCGGCTACTTCTCCAAGGACGCGATCATCGAGTCGGCCTATGCGGCGCACAACCCGTTCGCGACCTACGCCTATCTGCTGACCATCGTGGCCGCCGGCCTGACCTCATTCTACTCCTGGCGTCTGATCTTCAAGACGTTCTTCGGCGAGCCGCACGACCAGAAGCACTACGAGGCCGCGCATGAGAGCCCGGTCTGGATGCTGGTGCCGATCGGCGTGCTTGCCGCCGGCTCGATCCTGGCCGGCCTGCCGTTCAAGGAGGTGTTCGCCAGCCCGCATGGCGTCGAGGAGTTCTTCCGCGAATCCGTGAAGATGAACCCGCACATCCTCGAGGACATGGAGCACATGCCGAGCTGGCTCGCGCCGCTACCCACCGTGATGATGGCGCTCGGCCTGTTCGTCTCGTATCTGTTCTACATCCGCAGGCCGTATCTGCCGGTCGAACTCGCGAACCAGCAGCCGATGCTGTACCAGTTCCTGCTCAACAAATGGTACTTCGACGAGCTGTACGACTGGATCTTCGTGCGTCCGGCGAAGTGGCTCGGCTACACGCTGTGGAAGAAGGGCGACGGCTTCATCATCGACGGCTTCGGTCCCGACGGCGTCTCGGCCCGCGTGCTCGACGTCACCCGCAATGTCGTGAAATTGCAGACCGGCTACCTCTATCACTACGCCTTCGCGATGCTGATCGGGGCCGCCGGATTGATCACCTGGTTCATGTTCGGCTTGGGAGGCCAGTAAATGACAACCTGGCCCATCCTTTCGGTCACGACCTTCCTGCCGGCGGTCGGCGCGATCCTGGTCTATCTCTTGGCACGGGGCGGCGACGAGAGCGCCAACCGCACGGCGCGCTGGATCGCGCTGTGGACCACGCTGATCACCTTCGCTGTGTCGCTGATCCTGGTGGCGCGCTTCGATCCGGCCTCGACCGACTTCCAGTTCGTCGAGAAGGCGTCCTGGCTCGCCACCGGCATCACCTACCACATGGGCGTCGACGGCATCTCGCTGCCGCTGCTCATCCTGACCACCGCGATCATGCCGCTCTGCATCATCGCGAGCTGGAGGTCGGTGACGCAGCGTGTCGGCGAATACATGATGGCGTTCCTGATCCTGGAAACGCTGATGATCGGCACCTTCTCGGCGCTCGACCTCGTGCTGTTCTATCTGTTCTTCGAGGGCGGCCTGATCCCGATGTTCCTGATCATCGGCGTCTGGGGCGGTCCGCGCCGGGTCTACGCGTCGTTCAAGTTCTTCCTCTACACGTTCCTCGGCTCGGTCCTGATGCTGCTCGCCATCATGGCGCTGTACTGGAACGCCGGCACCACCGACATCCCGACCCTGATGCACACCGCGGTGCCGCGCGGCATGCAGACCTGGGCGTGGATCGCCTTCTTCGCCTCGTTCGCGGTGAAGATGCCGATGTGGCCGGTGCACACCTGGCTGCCCGACGCGCACGTCGAGGCGCCGACGGCCGGCTCGGTTATCCTCGCGGCGATCCTCCTGAAGATGGGCGGCTACGGCTTCCTGCGCTTCTCGCTGCCGATGTTCCCGCTGGCCTCGCACGACTTCGCGCCGTTCGTGTTCACGCTGTCCGTCATCGCCATCATCTACACCTCGCTGGTGGCGATGATGCAGGAGGACATGAAGAAGCTGATCGCGTACTCCTCCGTCGCGCATATGGGCTTCGTCACCATGGGCATCTTCGCGGTGACCACCCAGGGCGTCGCCGGCGGCATGTTCCAGATGGTCTCGCACGGCATCGTCTCCGGCGCGCTGTTCCTCTGCGTCGGCATCGTCTACGACCGCATGCACACTCGCGAGATCGCGGCCTATGGCGGCCTCGTCAACCGGATGCCGCTCTACGCGATGACCTTCATGATCTTCACCATGGCCAATGTCGGTCTGCCGGGCACGAGCGGATTCGTCGGCGAGTTCATGACGCTGCTCGGCACCTTCAAGATCTCGCTGCCGACGGCGTTCTTCGCCACCACGGGCGTGATCCTGTCGGCCTGTTACGCGCTCTGGCTCTACCGCAAGGTGGTGTTCGGCGCGCTGGTCAAGCCGTCCTTGATGTCGATCAAGGATCTCACCTTCCGCGAATGCGTGACGCTGTTCCCGCTGATCGCGCTGACCATCCTGTTCGGCGTCTATCCGAAGCCGGTGCTCGACATGTCGGCCGCCTCGGTGCAGCAGCTCGTCAACAACTACCAAACCGCCGTGACTGCCGTGAAGGCAGCCGCGCTGACCGTCCAGTAAGGCCTTAGCCCATGAGCTTTTCCAGTGCAGGTTATCAGTTGCAGCCGGTGCTGCCGGAGCTGGTGCTCGCGGTCGGCGCCATGGTGCTGTTGATGATCGGAGCCTATCGCGGGCAGGGGACGACGCGCCTCATCACCACGCTCGCGGTGCTGCTGCTGGTCGCAACCGGCGCGCTGGAGCTCTGGCTGCCGGCCGGCAAGCTCGTGACCTTCGGCGGCAGCTTCATCGTCGACGACTTCGCCCGCTTCCTGAAGGTCCTCGCCCTGATCGCCTCGGCGGCGACGCTGATCCTGTCGACCGAATATCTGTCCCAGCCGTCGAGCCGCACCTTCGAGTTCTCCATCCTGGTGCTGTTGTCGACGCTCGGCATGATGGTGCTGATCTCGGCCGGCGACCTGATTTCGCTCTATCTCGGCCTCGAGCTGATGAGCCTTGCGCTCTATGTCGTCGCTGCCAGCCAGCGCGACAATGCCAAGTCGAGCGAAGCCGGCCTGAAGTACTTCGTGCTCGGCGCGCTGTCGTCGGGCATGCTGCTTTACGGCGCCTCGCTGATCTACGGCTTCACCGGCACGGTCAGCTTCGCCGGCATCGCGGCAGCGGCCACCACGGGCAGCATCGGCATCGTGTTCGGCCTGGTGTTCCTGCTCGCCGGCCTCTGCTTCAAGGTCTCGGCGGTGCCGTTCCACATGTGGACGCCCGACGTCTATGAGGGCGCGCCGACCCCGGTGACGGCGTTCTTCGCGTCTGCCCCGAAGGTCGCGGCGCTCGCCGTGTTCACCCGTGCGACGCTGACCGCGTTCCCGGGCATCGTCTCCCAGTGGCAGCAGATCCTGGTGTTCGTCGCGATCGCATCGATGGCGCTGGGCTCGTTCGCCGCGATCGGCCAGACCAACATCAAGCGCCTGATGGCCTATTCCTCGATCGGCCATATGGGCTTTGCCCTGGTCGGCCTGGCCTCCGGCACGGTCGAGGGCGCGCAGGGCGTCTTGATCTACATCGCGATCTATGTCGCGATGACGCTCGGCTCCTTCAGCATCATCCTGGCGATGAAGCGCAACGGCCAGCCGCTGGAGCAGATCAGCGATTTCGCCGGCCTGTCGCGCACCAACCCGCTGATCGCCTTCATCTTCGCGATGCTGCTGTTCTCGCTGGCCGGCGTGCCGCCGCTCGCCGGCTTCTTCGGCAAGTGGTACGTGTTCGTCGCCGCGATCAAGGCCAACCTGTTCACGCTCGCGGTGATCGGCGTGCTGACCAGCGTGGTGGGCGCGTTCTACTATCTGTCGATCGTCAAGGTGATGTATTTCGACCAGCCGCTCGGCAAGCTCGACCCGGTCCGCGTTGAGCTGCGCACCGTGCTGGCGGTCGCAGGCATCTTCAACATCTTCTTCTTCGCCTATCCAGGCCCGCTGGTGAGCGTGGCGACGACAGCGGCGAAATCGCTATTTTAACGCGCTCGGTTCCGGAACAGGACGCTGGCTTTCGGAACGGATCATGCGCATAGATTCGATATGACCTTCACGCTCGGACCCCGGGCCATCGCGGCGGGCACCAAGCTCGCCGGCTTCGATCAGATCGGCTCGACCAACGCCGAGGCGATGCTGCGTGCCCGCGACGGCGAGCAGGGGCCGATGTGGTTCGTGACACCGGAGCAGACCGCAGGCCGCGGCCGGCGCCAGCGAGTCTGGGTCGCGCCGCGCGGCAATCTCGCCAGCAGCATCCTCGAAGTGACCGATGTTCAGCCGGCGGTCGCGGCAACGCTCGGCTTTGCCGCCGGGCTGTCGCTCGAAGCCGCGCTGCAGAAGGTCGGCATCGAGGCGGCGCTGCGGCTTGGGCCCGATAGCCCGAAGTTCACCCTGAAATGGCCGAACGACGTGCTGGCCAACGGCAAGAAGCTGTCGGGCATCCTGCTCGAGGCCGAGGCCATCGGCAGCCGGCTGGCGGTCGTCGTCGGCATCGGCACAAATGTCATCGCTGCGCCCGAGGGAACGCCGACACCGGCGGTCTCGCTCGCCGCGCTCGGTATCCAGATCGGCGCGGAAGAGCTGTTCACCGCGTTGTCCGACGCCTGGGTTGAGTTTCGCGGCATCTGGGACGATGGCCGCGGCTTTCCTGAGATCCGCAGGCTGTGGCTGGAGCGTGCTGCCGGGCTCGGCGAGAAGGTCGCGGTCCAGACCGGCTCGGCGACCCTCGAAGGCATCTTTGATACGATCGACGATACCGGCTGCCTGATCGTCCGCACTGCCGATGGACAGCGCATGCCCGTGACGGCCGGCGAGGTCTATTTCGGCACCGCAGCCTCGGTGAGGGCGAACTGATGGCGCGACCCGACGAGCTCACCTTTGCACCGCTCGGCGGCGTCGGCGAGATCGGCATGAATTTGTCGATCTACGGCCTCGGCAACCGCCACCAGCGCTCGTTCCTCGCGGTCGATCTCGGCGTCTCCTTCGGCGACGAGGAGCATCTGCCGGGTATCGACCTGATCATGCCTGATGTCCGCTTCCTGGAGAAGGAGCGCAACAACCTGATGGGCCTCGTGCTGACGCACGCCCATGAGGACCATTTCGGCGCGATCATCGACCTCTGGCCGAAGCTCGGCTGCAAGATCTACGCGACGCAGTTCTCTGCGGCGCTGTTCGAGGCCAAATGCGCCGCCGAGCGCAATCCGCCAAAAATCCCGGTCACCGTGATCCCGTCGGGCGGCCGGGTCGATATCGGGCCGTTCAATGTCGAGTTCATCCCGGTCGCGCATTCGATTCCGGAATCGCACGCGCTGGCGATCAAGACCGATATCGGCACCGTGCTGCACACTGGCGACTGGAAGATCGACCCGACCCCGATCATCGGCCAGCCGACCGACGAGCGACGGCTGCGCGAGCTCGGCGACGAAGGCGTGCTGGCGCTGGTCGGCGATTCCACCAATGCGGTACGCGACGGGCGCTCGCCCTCCGAGACCGAGGTCGCCGCCACGATCAAGAAGCTGGTCAAGGCGGCCAAGGGCCGGGTCGCGGTCACCACCTTCGCCTCCAACGTCGCCCGGGTGAGGGCGGTGGCGGATGCTGCGAACGCCGCCGATCGCGAGGTGGTGGTGGTCGGCCGCGCCATGGAGCGCGTGGTGCAGGTCGCGCGCGAATGCGGCTATCTCGACGGTTCGCACAAATTCCGCAGCGCCGATTATTACGGACATTTTCCGCCTGACAAGGTGCTGGCGCTGTGCACCGGCAGCCAGGGCGAACCCCGCGCCGCGCTGGCCCGGATCGCCAACAACGACCACCCGCAGGTGACCCTGAACAAGGGCGACACCGTGATCTTCTCCTCCCGCACCATTCCCGGCAACGAGAAGGCGGTCGGCGGCATCATCAACGGGCTGGTGACGCAGGGCGTCGAGATCATCACCGATCGCGAGCATCTGGTGCACGTCTCCGGCCATCCGCGCCGCGACGAGCTGCGCGACATGATCTCCTGGGTGCGGCCGCAGCTCCTGATCCCGGTGCATGGCGAGGCGCTGCATCTTGCCGAGCACGCCAAGCTGGCGCGCGCCGCCGGCGTCCCCAAGGTCCAGACCTGCCGCAATGGCGACCTGGTCAAGCTCGGGCCCGGCGAGCCCGGCATCATCGGCGAAGTGCCGGCGGGCCGGCTCTACAAGGACGGCACCATCCTCGAGGATTCCAAGTCGCGCGCCGTGGTGGAGCGGCGGCGGATGGGTTTTGCCGGCTGCGCTTTCGTCGCCATCGCGATGACCCAGCAGGGCGAAATAGCCGACGATCCCGAGGTTGATCTCGTCGGCATGCCGGAGAACAATGCCGCTGGCGAACTGCTCGACGACATCGTGTTCGACGTGGTGGTCTCGACGATCGAGGGCTTGCCGAAGCCGCGGCGGCGCGATCCGGACGCGCTCGGCGAATCGGTGCGCCGGGCGGTGCGGGCCGCATTGAACGAGCAATGGGGCAAGAAGCCGATCTGCGTCGTGCACGTACTGACGGTTTGACGCGCGGTTTCGAAACGCGCGCAACGACACAAGGGAGAAAGAGATGCTGGGCCGGCTCAATCACGTCGCCATCGCGGTCAAGGACGCCAAGCAGGCCGCCAAGATCTACGGCACCGCCTTCAATGCCGAGATTTCCGACGCGGTGCCGCTGCCGGAGCATGGCGTCATCACCGTGTTCGTGACACTGCCGAACACCAAGATCGAGTTCATCGAGCCGCTCGGCGAGGCCTCGCCGATCGCAAAATTCGTCGAGCGCAACGCCGACGGCGGCATCCACCATGTCTGCTACGATGTGCCCGACATCATCGCGGCCCGTGACCGCATGATCGCCGAGGGCGCCCGGGTGCTGGGCGACGGCCAGCCGAAGATCGGCGCGCACGGCAAGCCGGTGCTGTTCTTCCACCCCAAGGACTTTTCCGGCGCCTTGGTCGAGATCGAACAGGCCTGAGGCCATATGGCGTATCAAATCTCCACCGGGCTCGCGGTCTACTTCGTCCTTTGGTGGCTCGTGCTGTTCCTGACGCTGCCGTTCGGCGTGCGCAGCCAGCACGAGGACGGTGTCGGTGCGCCCGGCACCGACCCCGGCGCACCGATCCTGGCACGGATGGGCCGCAAGCTGTTGTGGACCACGGTGATCTCGGCCGTGATCTTCGCGATCGCGATGTGGGCGTATTATTCCGGCTATCTCTCGATCGAGCGGCTGTCGAAGCTGATGGGGATGCCGGAATTTCATAACTGAGGCAGCCAGGTCGCCCGCATGAGCCGGCGTGTCGTGCTGACAGGTGAGCGCCGAACTCAGGTTTGCTCAGGCCGGAACCACTCGGGTGAGGGGCCGGAGATCGCCTCGATGTCAGGCACGAAGCTGCGATCAAGCGCTGCGACGAGCGTTGCGAGATTGCCAGTTATTTGCCGCCATCGCTCGGCGTCGCCGATCGGGAATTGGCTCGGCAACTCGACCCCTCTCACGTCGCCGCGGACCGCGCGGCGTGAGGCATGAAGCGGCAGCGTCGCCTTGAAGGCATGCCCGTTCACCATTCCGATCACCTGCATGAAGGCGGTGACCGAACTGCCCCAGCTGCCGACATCGACCTGGAGCCTGACGGTGAGATTGCGCGGCGTGCGCCGCTGCAGCCGGAACGATCCGCTGTCGCCGCGGCAATCGTAGCCGAGCGGCGCAAAGGCGCGCACCAGATCGGGCTTCTTGGGGCCGGCGCTCGGGCTCTCGCCGGAGGCCGTCGCAGTCACGTTCTCGACCTGATGGGGCAGATCGTGTGGAAGGGTCTCGAGCAGCTCGGTCATCCCCGCCCGATGCTTACGCACGACCGTGCGGATGGCGTCATCCACCGGCTGAGGCAAGTCGCCGGGATGCGGGGCGGCAGCCGGCTCCGCAGCGGCGGGCGCCGCGACCATCGGGACCTGCACCGTCTTTCGCACTTTGCCGCAGGCCGCAAGCAGGGCTGCGACATCGGCCGGCGGCTCCAGCAATTTCTTCGCCTGCGGATCGGCTTCGACGATGCGCAGCGCGGCGAGCGACCGCTGCCGCCCGTTCACCCACCACTTGTCGTGCACGCTGATGCCGGGCGACGTCGGGTGTCCGGCGCCGATGTCGACGCCGGCGCGCATCAGGCCGCGAAGAGTCTGCAGGTCCGGTGTCGCGGGCAGCTGTGGGCCATCCGAGAAAGCGGGCACCGAGAAATGCATGTCGATGGCATGGCATGGAAATGACTTCGGGACGCCCGCTGCGATCTCCCTGAGGATCGCGAAGTCGACCGCCTCGATGGTGCCGGTCTCGGTCACGTTCGACATCGCGCGGACTTCAGCCCTGCCGGGACCAACCGAGCCGGTCGTGCGCGCGAAGCGCTCCAATTCGGGCCAACGCTTGAGCACCCTGGCGATGCTTGAAACGCGCTTCGTCCCCGCAACGGTTTGCACGGCGGCGATCTCGGCGCTGAGCGGGGGATCGGACAGTCTGAACCGTACCGTCGGCTCACCCAAACCGGCTGCAAGGAAGCCGGCGTGCACGCGCTCGACCATGTCGACAAGCGGATCCTTGCGACTGGCGGCGAAGATCGAGAACACGGCGACGAACATGGGGCGAACCTGCGGGCCGAGTTGCGAAGTAGCCTACATGAGCGAGGCGGCATGCGGGAACAGTTTCCCCGGCCTGAGGACTACGTGAACCTGACCCCGATGCGGCGCTCCCTGCGCCAGGCGACACGGCATGGACGTGTGGTGTGATCTCCGGGAAGCACCAGATTGAAGGTCTCGGGGATGCCGACCGGGCTGGTGACTTCGAGCGCGGCGCCGGTCTCCGAGATGTTTCGGATCACGCAGTCGATGGCGCCGCCGTTGAATTCGATGGTGCCGGGCTTGAGCACGCGATGCCGGAGCGCTCCCCGGCTGTTTTGCAGGACCTGAACCACGTCGGATTTGGCTACTTCAGCCTGTCCGGCAGCCAGCTTCTGCAGTCCCTCCGCATGGCGTGTCGCGACGGCGATCTGCTCGTCGGTCAGGGTCGGCCTGAGCCGCGCCCAGGCAAGCTTGAAGCGGACCTGACCGTCCTTGAAATCGATCGCAGGACCTCTGTCGCCGTTTGTCGGCGGCCGGCCATAGACGTTGCAGCCCCACCACCATTGCCGGCTGTCCTGCTGCCGCATGATCCTCCCGACCGGGAGGTCGCGCCAGATCACTTCATAGTCGTCGTCCTGCTGTACGCCGTCGACCATGGTGTGGCGCAACGAAATGGTCTCGGTGTCGTCGGTCATCGTCCGATCGTCTCGCTTCCGGTTGATCCGGCGACGCCTGTGCTGCGGATCAACAGGTCTCCATACCCGCAAGTTACATCCAGCTCAATCGCACGCAAAATCCCCGTCATGCTACGGACAATCCCGTGACCGCGCTGCGGGAGAATTTGGAATGAAATTTCAGAGATTCGCGGCTGTTTGGTTCGACAGGAACGGCGGCCGGCAGGCCGCAGTGATCGGTTTGAACTCGGACAAGCTCAACGGGAGCACCATCGTCGCAAGCTAGACGCTGGTCGCCGACACCGTTTACTGCGACTATGATCCGGCCAGGAGGAAGACCGACATCGGCTCGAATCTCCTGGAACGGGAGCGAGGATCAACCTCGCCCGGAGGCAATCGAAGGAGGGGCCACCATGAACCTGCAGGCGCAACCAGGCACCGCCGGGGCCAGTCAGTATCGAATCCTGCGGGAAGCCGATCTGCGGGACTATCTCGCTGGGCTTCCGGCGATCGTGACCCAGCTCGGCGGCGCGCCGGCCGACTGGTCGATCAGCGAGGTCGGTGACGGCAATCTCAACCTCGTCTTCATCGTCAAGGGCAGGAGCGGGGGCCTCGCCGTCAAGCAGGCGCTGCCCTATGTGCGGCTGGTCGGCGAGAGCTGGCCGCTTCCGCTGTCGCGGGCGCACTATGAACATCTGGCGCTGGTGCATCAGGCGCGGCTGGCGCCAAAGCTCGTGCCGGCGGTGCTGCATCACCATGCGCCGCTTGCGCTCACCGCGATGGAGCTGCTCGAGCCGCACATCATCATGCGCAAGGGGCTGATCGGCGCGACGCGCTATCCGCGCTTTGTCGAGGATATCTCGACCTTCCTGGCGCAGACGCTGTTCTTCTCGTCGGACCTTGCGCTGTCGGCCGCGGAGAAGAAGGAGGGGATTGCGGCGTTTGCCGGCAACCATGCGCTCTGCAAGATCACCGAGGACCTGATCTTCACCGATCCGTACCGGATCGCCGAGCAGAATCGCTGGACCGCGCCGTATCTCGACGCGACCGCGGCGGCGTTCCGCGAGGACCTCGACCTGCATGTCGCGATCTCCAGGCTCAAGCTGAAGTTCATGGCGAGTCCGGAGGCGCTGCTGCACGGCGACCTGCACACCGGCTCGATCATGGTCACCGAAAGCGAGACGAAGGTGATCGATCCCGAATTCGCCTTCTACGGCCCGATGGGGTTCGATATCGGCGCCGTGATTGGCAATCTCCTGATGGCCTACCTGGCCTCGGCCGGCCATGAACGGACGCCCGGCGAGCGGGCGTCGTTCGAGGCATGGCTGCTGGAGACCATCGAGGGCGTCTGGACCGACCTCTCGCAAAAGTTTCTCGCGCTGTGGCGCAGCGAGGCGAAAGGCGACGGCTATCCGGTGTCGCTGTTCGCGGGTGAAGCTGGCGCCGCGCGGCTGGAGGCGGAACGGCAGGCCTACATGGCGCGGCTGTTCCAGGACACGGTCGGCTTTGCCGCGGCCAAGACCATCCGGCGCATTCTCGGCCTCGCGCACAACATCGATTTCGAATGGATCGCGGACGAGAAGCAGCGCGCGATCTGCGAGGCACGCAGCCTCAAGCTCGCGCGCAACATGATGCTGGAGGCGCCGTCCTACACAACGATCGCCGCGGTCACTTACGCCGCGCGCGAGTTGCGCCATTGGCAGCCGGATTTTGCCAGGTGAACGGGAGCTGCCGATAGTCGTGCAAGCCGCAGCGGCACGGACTAGCTTTCGGCCGGACGCACGAAACAGAGAATGCCGGCCTCAGGCGTGAAACAGACCACGGCGCGGTTCGTCGGGTTGTCGGTTCTGTTGATGATCCTGTTCGGTGGGACCCGCAGCCAGAACGGCGACGACAGCTTCCAGCGACTATCGATCAATACCTCGTAGCCGTCCCGGTCCTGCCGGAACTCGACCGTTCGGCAATCCGCAATCGAGCAACACGACGCACCGGTGCCCGGTTGCTTCAGGCTCTCAAACCATGGGGCAAGCGCGGGATTAGGGTTATCGGGCGGTGCTGCTATCGCCGCCTGGCTGAGAGCAACACCGACTGCAACGGCGATCGTCCTGCCGAACCTCCCGCATATCTCTCGATGTGCCGTAGACGCTGACAAAGGCGTAACCCTCCGCTGCCCGTCAGAGATTAGCGCCGGCTCGGCCGGGCCTGCTCGGAAATTTTTGACGCAATTGCTGCAGGGCGTCCCTCAGCTGTCATCGCCCGGCTCGATGTGCGGACCGGGCGATCCAGTACGCCGCGGCCTCTCGGTTCAAGCACTACTGTCTCTGGAATACTGGATCACCCGCCTTCGCGGGTGATGACACTGAACAAGCCGTTTGACAGTTGAATCAGACCTCACCTCGTCATTGCGAGCGCAGCGAAGCAATCCATTTCGCTATGCGCGGGGAGATGGATTGCTTCGTCGCTTCGCTCCTGGCAATGACGCCTGCGCCGTCAATCCGCCGCCTGCTCCCGCAGCCGCTGCGCATACACATTGATGATCAGCGCCGCGAGCAGGATCAGGCCGCGGATCAGGATCTTCAGGAAGCTGTCGATATTGACGTGGTCGAGGCCGTTGTTGAGCACGCCGAGCACGAACAGGCCGACGATGGTGTTGCCGATGCCGCCGCGGCCGCCGAACAGGCTGGTGCCGCCGACCACCACGGCCGCGATCGAATCCAGCAGATAGGTGTCGAATTCGTTCTGCTGCGCGCTGCCGAAATGCGCGACGCCGAGCATGCCGCCGATCCCCGAGCAGACCGCCGAGATCACCATCACGCTGCCGAGGATGAGCTTGACGTTGAGGCCGGCGAATTCCGCGGCCTCGCGGTTGCCGCCCACCATGTAGACGTAGCGGCCGAAGCGCGTGTAAGTCAGCACCAGATGGCCGCCGAGCAGCATCACCGCGGCGACGATCACGATCCAGGGGATGCCGCCGATCGAGCCCGAGCCGAGCGTCGTGATCAGGTCCGGCACCTTGTAGGCGATCTGGCCGCGCACCAGCAGCGCCGAGACGCCGGCTGCGATCTGCATCATGGCGAGCGTCATGATGAAGGAGGGGATGCCGATCATGGTCAGCCCCAGCGCGTTGACGAGGCCGAGCAGCGCGCACAGCGCCAGCGCCAGCAGGATCGCGACGATGCCCGGCATCGGGACGTTGGCGATGTTGACGTAGGATTCCTGCAGCGTGAAGTACGCCACCGCAATGCCGGTGACGTTGGCGATGCTGGCGATCGACAGATCGATCTCGGCGCACAGGATCACGAAGGTGAGGCCGACCGCGATGATGCCGGTGACCGACACCTGGGTCAGGATGTTGCCGACATTGTCGATGGTCGCAAACGACGGGCTCGCGATCGCGAAGAAGGCGCTGAGGAAGATCAGCGTCAGGAACGGCGCGATGTTGCGCATCTGCGAGCGCAGGAACGGCGCCAGCCCGCGCGGCCGCTTGTGATCCGCTGGCGCTGTCGCGCTATCGCTGCTTGCCATCATGTTTCTCCATCACGCGGCTTCCAGCAGCCGATCCTTGCTGACTGCCTCACCCGCGAATTCACGCACCACCGCGCCGCGCTTCAGCACCAGGATCCGGTCGGCCAGCGACAGCACGGTCTCCGGCTCGGTCGACAGCACGATGATCGCCAGTCCCTTGGCGCGGAGGTCCCGCACGATGTTGATCACGTCGTTCTTGGCGCCGACATCCATGCCGCGGGTCGGCTCGCACAGCACCAGCAGCCGCGGCGGGTAGGTCAGCCATTTCGCCAGCGCCACCTTCTGCTGGTTGCCGCCGGAGAGCATGCCGAGATCGAGGCCAACCACCGGCGGCCTGATCTGCAACTGCTCGACCTGGCGCTGGGCGATGGCGCGCTCGCGCACCGGCTTGAGCAGCAGCGCCGAGATCCGATCGAGGACGCTGATGGAGATGTTCTTGTAGACCGGCTCCTGGTGGAACAGCATCGCGCGCCGGCTCTCCGGCACCAGCGCAACGCCGGCCCGCCGGGCGGCTGCGGTGCTGCGAAATGTCCTCGCGGTGCCGTCGACCGCAAGCGTGCCGCCGTCGGGCCGCTGCTTGCCGAACAGGATGCGCGACAGCTCCAATTGCCCGCAGCCCATGAAGCCGTAGATGCCGAGCACTTCGCCGGCGCGGGCCTCGAACGAGACGTCTTGCAGGCTGCGGCGAAGCGAGAGCCGGTCCACCTTAAGGACAGCGGCGCCGGCGCCCGATTGCGGGAGCATCAGGTCGTCGGTGTAGCTGTGCTCCAGCGCCTCGCCGCCGCGGCCGATCATGGCCTCGATCAGCGCGCCCTTGGTGGTGTCGGCGGAGGCGGTCTCGGCGATCTTGCGGCCGTTGCGGAACACGGTCACGACGTCGGAGACCCGCAGGATGTCCTCGATGAAATGCGAGATGAAGACGATGCTGGTGCCTTCGTTGCGAAGCTTGTGCAAGGTCGCGAACAGGCGTTCGACCTCGGGTGGGGAGAGCGCGGAGGTCGGCTCGTCCAGGATGATGATGCGCGCGCCCGAGAACAGCACGCGGGCGATCTCGATCAGCTGCTGCAGGCCGATCGGCAGGTCGCCGAGCCGCGTCATCGGATCGACGTCGATGCCAAACCGGGATAGCTGCTCGCCGGCCTCGCGCGCCATTCGCCGCCATTGCACGAAGCCGAGGCGGTTGGTCGGCTGGTTGCCGAGGAAGACGTTCTCGGCGACGGTGAGATCCGGCGCGACGCTGAGCTCCTGATGCACCATGCCGATGCCGGCGGCATGCGCGTCGCGGGTGGAGCGGAAGCGGGTCTCCTTGCCGTCCAGCATGAAGCGGCCGGAGAATTCCGGGTGCACGCCGGCGATGATCTTCATCAGCGTGCTTTTCCCGGCGCCGTTCTCGCCGACGAGACCATGGATCTCGCCGGCGTGCAGCGCGAAGTCGACCCCACGAAGGGCTTCGACACCGCCGAAGGCCTTCGTGATCTGGTTCAACTCGAGGATCGGGGAGCGTCCCTGCGACATCAGGGCAATCGCATATGAAATTGGAGTGGCAACGGCATCGGCGGTCGGCTCCCTCTCCCGCTTGCGGGGGAGGGTTGGGGTGGGGGGCTCTCTCCGCGAGTTATATCGTGGAGAGAGCCCCCACCCGCCGCGCGCTGGGCGCGCGTCGGCGTCCCCCGCAAGCGGGAGAGGCGAAGGGAGCCCGCGGACGACGCCCGCAGACGCCATGTGCGATTGCCTTGTCTGCGACATGCGGGCCGCTCAGATCAGGAAGTGATCCTCCATCCATTGCATGCCGGCGGCATTGGCCTTGGTCACGACGGGACCGTCGGTCACGACGTTCTTCGGAATGCCCTGGCCGCTCTTCTCGCCGCCGACCACGGCGGCGACGCCCGCCACGATCGCGCCGCCATGGATGCGGCAGGACGGATTGCGGACGGTCGCGAACATGCGGCCCTCGCTGACCGCCTGGATCGCCGGCGGCATGGCGTCGACGCCACCGATCAGGATGTTGGTGCGGTTGTGCGCCTTCATGATGTTGGCGGCCGCGAGCGCCATGTCGTCATTGTGGAAGAACGCCGCGTCGATCTGCGAATATTTCGTCAGGTAGGTTTCCCAGAGCCGGGCAGTCTTGGAGACGTCCCAGTCGGCGGGCTGGGTATCCAGCACCTCGATGTTCGGGAACTGCTTGACGACCGAATTGAAGCCCTTGGCGCGGCCCTGCGCACCGGTGTGGCCGAGCGCGCCCTGGGTCATGATGACCTTGCCCTTGCCGCCGATCGCGTTGCACAGCGCCTGCGTCACTGAGGCGCCCATGAACTCGTTGTCGGGGGCGAGGAACGAATGGACGTTGATCTGGTCGAGCGGCGCAATCAGCGTGTCCATGTCAATCACGGGGGTGCCGGCGTCGATCATCTTTTGCACCGGCTGGGTCAGCGTGCCGATGCCGAACGCCTGGATGGCGACGAAGTCCCATTTTTGCGAGGCCATGTTGTCGATGGCGGCGCGTTGCTTGACGGCGTCGAGCTGGCCGTCGAACCAGGTGACCTCGACGTTGAACAACTTGCCCCAGAACTCGGCGGCCTGCTTGCCCTGTGCGCACCACGTCGCCTGCAGTCCCGCATTGGAGAATGCGGCCTTCAGCGGCTTTTCCGAACGTCCCATCTCGGCGGCCAGCGCTGACGTCGTCACGCCCATTCCGCCGAGCAGGCCGGCCGCAGCTCCACCTGCCGCCGCCATTTGCAGAAGGTCGCGCCGCGTCGTCGACGCCTTATCCATCCCCTTGTCGGTGCCTGGCATTGTTTGCTCCCTCTTCGTTTCTGACCGTCGGCGTCAGTTGCACGCGCCGCGGATAAAGGGAGTGTGTCACAATCGGAACGGTGACGCTACGCCCTCTCGTCCACGAGATGTGTCTGCTGCAGCACGATGGCCTCGATGTCGCGGAGCAGCTTGTGCCACGCAGCACCGATCTCTTGCGACCATTGCTCGCCGAGAATGTCGCGCAGGCAATCCGCAATCACCGCAAAGAAAGCGACGAACAGTTCGCGCGGCGTCCCGTAGGCGTCGTGCGAGAACACTTCCGATTCGATCAGGCGAAAATGCCCGCGGCGTTCGCCGGCGAAATCGAGGATGGCTTCGATGGTCAACGCCAGCATCGAGCCTTTCACCGGCTCGCTGCCTTCCGTGCGAAACATCGCCTGCGCCTCGGGATGCTCGCGAAACAAGCGCTGGTACACGTGCGGCGTCAGATCATCGCAAGCCGCAGCCGCGAGTTCGAAACTACGTTCGATTGGATTCGATGATGAGGTCATTGCTTGATGCGATCATCACATAAAAAAAGAGCAGGGCTCCAAGCCCTGCTCCAAAAATTGTGTCGACCCTATTTGCCCCAAAAATTCGATTTGATCTTGATTGATGGGGTGACGCTGCTTGTGCGCGTCGGGCTCCTCCCGAGACTTGGACCACCAGGACACACCTCGCGGCTGACCTGCGCCCGAATTGGTAGACTATCTTTCCAGCCTTGTCATCATTTTCGGCAACGATTGTTCAAATTTCGAGCAGTTTGCGAAATGATTGGGATGGCGCCACCGCCGGTTGTGACATTCGTGTGAAAACCCGTGACCGGGTAAGGAGATACGACCAATTGCGAGGCAGCCGCGGCGCCAACATCACACTCGGTAAATTCCGTCGGCTGGAAGAAGCCGGGCGTGTCCGCGATCTCGACTTTCGACGCCCTCGGTGGTTAGTTCCGTCCCGGATGGGTTTTGCGATGCGCCGGCGGCTGAAGAATTTTCTGCCTATAGTCCTGGTTGCCCTGCTGGTGCAGATTTTTGCACCGATCGGGGCCTGCTGGGCGGCGAGCCTTGCCGCGTCGGATCCGCTCGCAGCGGCGACCATCTGCCACGGCGATGCCGGCTCAGGTGGCGGGCAGGGTGGCCAGACCGGTCATGACGCCCATGACGGCTGCTGCTCGGCGTGCAGCGTGCTGCAGACCGGTGCGCCCGTTGATAACCCGCAAGTCGCAGCGCAGGTGGTCGCGCGCGTGCCAAGCCGGATCGTCTGGCTGGATTTCGCCGGCGAATTCGATCGTTCGCGGGCGCATCTTGCGGCGCAGGCCCGCGCGCCGCCGCTGTTTTCCTGACGAGATTGTCGCTGCCGGTGCGCGTGCCGCGCCGGCGAGTGCTCTTGAGCAAGCCGGCCAGAGAGCCGGTGTCAGGATTCATCCATGTTTCGGTTTCAACCGCGGGGCAGGGCAAGTGCGCTGATGCTCGGTGCGGCCCTTTCTACGATCAATTGTTGGGCGAAGGCCCAGACGACACTGCCCTCCGTCACGGTCGAGGCGCCCCAGACGGCGGCGCGAACCAAGCCGGTCGCGCAGAAGCCCCGCGTTCGCGCGGCATCCGTCCGGCG